>NZ_JADEUF010000072.1 GCF_015163655.1 Xenorhabdus griffiniae
GCCTTTTGTTCCTTTATTGCTCTTTGTTTCGCAACTTAAGGTTATAAAGGCAGGGCTATGTCATTTCAATTCACTATGTCATCTCATCTAGAAAGTCGAGCATCGCGTTATGTTGTGATTCGCTAAGAAACGTTATTCAATATTTTGAATCTGCTCGCGCATCTGCTCAATCAGTACCTTCAACTCAATTGCAGAATTTGTCACATCCGCATTAATTGATTTTGAAGCCAATGTATTCGATTCGCGGTTAAATTCCTGCATCATAAAATCCAGTCGGCGGCCGACGGCTTCTTTTTTCTTCAGAATATTACGTGTTTCTTTGATATGAGCGTCCAGACGATCCAATTCTTCTGCCACATCAATACGTTGAGCTAATAAAATTAATTCTTGCTCAAGACGATTATTATCTAACTGAATTTGTGCTTCTTCCAGCTTGGTCTGTAAGCGCTCACGCTGCCATTGCAGGATTGCCGGCATTTGTTCTCGGACTTTAGTCACTTCCACAGTTACCGCATCCAAACGCTGTTCAATCAGAGTCTTGAGTGCTTGTCCTTCGGTTTCACGACTCTGGATAAAAGAATCCAGCGTCAAATCTAATTCCGCTAACAATTGTGCACTAATAGCGTCTAAATCTTGCTCTTCGGCAGACATCACACCCGGCCAGCGTAAGATATCTACCGGATTAATTTCACCTTCATTACTCTGTTGTTTAACCCAGCTTGCTGCTTGAACCAGTTGTTTTGCCAGCTTTTCATTCAGGATCAGGGAATTCTGAGCAAAAGTATCTAACTCAAAACGCAAGTTACATTCCACTTTGCCGCGCGTCAGGCGGGAACGAATGCGCTCGCGGATGACCGGTTCAAGGCTCCTGAATTGCTCTGGCAGGCGAATATAGGTTTCCAAGTAACGCTGATTGACAGAACGCAGTTCCCACGCTGCATTTCCCCAATCTCCCCTGATATCTCTCCGTGCAAAAGCTGTCATACTACGGATCATAATTCGTTCCCAATTTATAAAATGATGTGCGGATTATAGCGCTCTGTGTAGATGCAGGATAGGCATTCGCCGCTTTAGGCCGTATAATGCGCCCCTAAAATATACGAACAACGGAGATAACACTATGAGCTTAGTAGGAAAGCGTCCAGCAGGAAGGTCAGCAGGGCAGGTGCGTCCTATTAAAATGACTCGTCATTACACCAAACATGCGGAAGGCTCTGTTTTGGTGGAATTTGGAGATACTAAAGTGTTATGTAATGCCTCCGTTGAAGAAGGAATTCCCCGTTTTCTAAAAGGGCAGGGACAAGGCTGGATCACCGCTGAATACGGCATGTTACCACGGGCAACCAATAGCCGTAATGCGCGCGAGGCTGCCAGAGGTAAGCAAACAGGCCGCACGATGGAAATCCAACGCTTGATTGCGCGTTCATTGCGTGCTGCCATCGACTTAAAAAAGCTGGGTGAGTTCACTATTACGCTGGATTGTGATGTGATTCAAGCGGATGGCGGTACTCGTACTGCGGCTATTTCTGGCGCTTGTGTGGCACTGGTCGATGCCCTAAATAAGCTAGTTGCGGAAGGCAAACTGAAAGAAAGCCCGCTAAAAGCAATGGTTGCGGCAGTGTCTGTTGGCATCGTTGAGGGTGAAGGACGTTGCGATCTGGAATATGTCGAAGACTCTGCGGCTGAAACTGACATGAATATCGTCATGATGGATGATGGCAGAATGATTGAAGTGCAGGGGACGGCAGAAGGTGAACCGTTCAGCCATGATGAGTTGCTCTCACTGCTTTCATTGGCAAAAGAGGGATTGGATACGATTTTCAAAGCGCAGCGAGATGCGTTAGAACAAGAACCATTAAAATAATAAATAAATCAGGCGGCTGAAGAGTCGCCTTTTTTATGCCTGCAATAAATTTACCTGCAATAAATAGTAATGAATGACAAGAGATCAAAGAGGAGAAACCCCAATGAAAGCCTATCAGCGCGAATTTATTGAGCTGGCACTGGAAAAGCAGGTGCTGAAATTTGGCGAATTTACGCTGAAATCTGGTCGCAAAAGCCCGTACTTTTTTAATGCGGGCCTGTTTAATACCGGACGTGACTTGGCGTTGATTGGTCGTTTCTATGCAGCAGCGTTGCTAGATAGCGGAATTAAGTGCGATTTGCTGTTTGGGCCGGCTTATAAGGGGATCCCGATTGCAACAACTACCGCAGTAGCATTGGCTGAACATCATGATATCGATATGCCTTATTGCTTTAACCGCAAAGAAGCTAAAGATCATGGTGAAGGTGGATCGCTGGTTGGAAGCCCTCTGCAAGGCAATGTTGTGGTTGTGGATGATGTCATTACCGCAGGTACGGCGATTCGTGAGTCGATGGAAATCATTAAGCAGCACGGAGCAACACTATCCGGTGTGATTTTGTGTCTGGATCGTCAGGAACGTGGGCGTGAAACACTTTCAGCGATTCAAGAAGTTGAACGTGACTACCATTGCCAAGTCTTTTCCATCATTACCTTGAATGACTTGGTGAGTTACTTGCGTGAAAATCCAGAGATGCAACCTCATCTGGAAGCAGTAGAAGCTTATCGTAAAGAATATGGTATTTGATGGTTAGTAATTTGGATTGAGTGAAAAAAATCCCTCGCCCAAGGATGGGCGGGGTGAGTAGTAGAAATGGCATCTATCTATATATATGGCAAGGATTGCGACAATGATGCCATTATTAAGTCACTTAGTCGTGAACTCAATGAGCCAGCACATATTAACACAACTCAATAAAAAATCTGCACGTTATCATTCACTGGATAAGGATATGAACTTACGATACTGCGATAAGCGATTGTAGTGGATTAAATTATTGCAGTTGGGTCAATATCAATGGCCAGCGTACTTCAAATTCCGTTGTCGGACGATAGCGAAATTCAGAACGAACAAAACGGGAGAGCATCCCTTCACAAAATGCCAGTAACTGTGATGCCAACACAGATTCATCATAAGCGAATCCTCGCCCATCACGAATTTTTCTTTCTTTTAAAATTTGGCGAAGTTGCATTTCAATTCGCTCAAATAGCTGGTTGATGCGATTTTGCAATCTGTCTTGTTCGAACATTAGAGCATGGCCGGTCATAATACGGGTCAGCCCCGGATTCCGTTCTGCAAAACCCAAAAGCAGGACGAGGATTAACCGAATGCGTGTGATGGTGTCTTTTTCATCTTGCAGGATCAGATTGATGCGTGAAATTAAAGAATCTTCAATAAACTCAATCAAGCTATCAAACATCCGGGTTTTGCTCGGAAAATGACGGTAAAGGGCTGCTTCCGAAACACCAACGTTTGCGGCAAGTTTTGCAGTAGTAATGCGTTGGCTGCCATCACTGGATTCCAGCATATGTGCCAGTGCCTGCAAGATTTCTTCACGTCTATTTTTCTTTTTTGTACGTTCTTTTTCTGCCATGTCTGGTAAGACCCCTGCTAAAACAGCAAAACAAATCCAGCTATTTTTTGCCACAATGCTATTGCTGTCAAAAGCGATAATATTGTGAGCAAAAAATATGAAAATCGGTTGACGGTATCAGGCCTTATGGAAAGTTATTGACGACCGGAATGGCCAAATCCACCACTGCCGCGCTGGCTCGTCTCAAAATCTGCAACCAAATTAAATTCAGCCTGTACAACGGGTACAAAAACCATCTGGGCGATGCGTTCGCCGGGTTCGATGATGAAAGTTTTATCACTACGGTTCCAAACTGAAACCATCAATTGTCCCTGATAATCCGAATCGATAAGCCCCACCAAATTACCCAGAACAACGCCATGTTTGTGGCCCAGACCAGAGCGAGGGAGAATCACTGCCGCCAATTGTTCATCTGCAATATGGATAGCAATCCCCGTTGGCAGAAGCTCAGTTTGGCCAGGAGCCAGTTCCACCGCATTATCCAGACAAGCACGTAAATCTAAACCCGCAGAGCCAGGTGTAGCATAAGTCGGTAAAGGAAATTCTTGCCCGATGCGGGGATCAAGGATTTTAACGTCGATTTTTTTCATCATAGCGTTTGAGTATCTCGTCTAATAAGCGGTGGCTGAGTTGCAATTTACCACTGTGGGGTAACTGAACACTACCATCATGCCAGAATAGATGTAATGCGTTAGTATCACTGTTGAAACCGTGTCCGGCCAGGGATACATCATTTGCGCAAATCAAGTCCAGATTCTTCTGCTTGAGTTTTCCGCGGGCGTATTCTTCCACATTCTGGGTTTCGGCTGCAAATCCAACGACAAAGGGACGATTTCTTTCCATGGTCGCAACGCTCGCTACAATGTCAGGATTTTTCACCAGTGTAAATATGATTTCATCACCCTGCTTTTTGATTTTCTCTGTTGAGATTTGTTTGAAACGATAGTCAGACACGGCAGCGCAACCGATAAAGATATGCTGTGAGGTTGCCGTAGCTTGAGCCTGTTCATACATTTCCAATGCACTATTGACATCAATACGTTTAACGCCTTGTGGTGTGGGTAAATTAACGGGGCCGGTAATTAATGTCACCTCAGCGCCACGCTCTGCCGCGGCCTGTGCAATGGAAAACCCCATTTTACCGGAGCTGTGATTGCTGATGAAACGGACAGGGTCCAAGGCTTCACGAGTTGGTCCTGCGGTAATTGCGATGTGCAGACCAGAAAGATTTGGCTCGGTATTGAAATGTTGCATTGTCCGTTCGACGATAGTCATTGGTTCCAACATTCTCCCTGGCCCGACATCACCACATGCCTGGCTGCCTTCATCTGGCCCCCAAATTAATACGTTACGCCCTTTAAGTACCTGCAGGTTATGCTGGGTGGCCTGTGCTCGGTACATTTGTTGGTTCATTGCGGGGGCAACAGCAATAGGTGCAGCGGAAGCCAGGCAGATTGTGGTGACTAAATCATTCGCCATACCTGCGGCCAGACGCGCCAGCAGATCAGCAGTAGCGGGTGCGAGAATAATTAAATCAGCCCATTTTGCCAGTTCGATATGCCCCATGGCGGCTTCGGCTGCAGGGTCTAGAAGGTCATCTGAGACTGGATAGCCAGATACTGCCTGTAAGGTTAGTGGAGTGATGAAAGCTTCGGCTGCGGGAGTCATGACAACGCGTACCAGGGCACCACGATCACGCAAACGACGCACTAATTCGGCAGTTTTGTAAGCGGCGATCCCTCCGCTGATTCCAAGGACTATCTGTTTACCAGAAAGTTGTTTACCAGAAAATCCTGTCATTTTGATTGTCCAGATATCAGTTGCAATTCCTTAAGATTCTATCACAAGAAAATATTGCGTTGAGAACCCTCCCTATTTAAACAGCCAAAAATGGCAAGTTTGCGAAGCACTGCGCAAGCCTCGCAAGTCGATCTGGCGGTGATTTTTTCATCATGGGATAGTAGGTACGAAATGTAGGTGAGTGATGGTATCCATCGTTATGGAGAGCTATACCAATCTCACTTCAAGATGCATTGTAATTTCTCCCCGCGAAGCGGGGAGAAATTAGGTGTCATATCGTGTTGTAAATTGCAGCTTGAAGTTTAATGCGTATATAGGGTAAGGGATTGGAACAAAGGATATTGAAAAGGGGGAAGAAATTGTGGATTTAACAGTAATGGAAAGAAACGATGAATTGCATTTGAATCTTCTTCCCCGTGAGAAATTGTTGGCCTATGGCGCTGTTTCCCTAACAGACGCGGAGTTATTGGCTATCTTTTTACGTACAGGTTCCAGGGGCGTTCCTGTCGTACAAATGGCAGAATACTTGCTGAAATCATTTGGTTCGCTTTATCACCTTCTATCCGCGGATTACGATGACTTTTGTGCACATAAAGGCATGGGGAGATGTAAGTATGTCCAATTGCAGGCGATATCTGAATTGGCAAAACGGTTTTTCTCCAGTCAATTTATCCATGAAGATGTTATGAGCAGCCCCACGATAACTCAGAATTATTTGCAGGATTTATTATCCTGGCAAGATCGGGAGATATTTGTGGTGCTGTTTTTAACTAACCAAAATAAAGTCATCTGCCATGATGAAATGTTTAAAGGAACGATAAACAAAGTTGAAGTTCACCCACGTGAAATTGTGAAACAGGCGGTTAAAGTCAATGCTGCATCAATTATTCTTGCTCATAATCACCCTTCCGGCAATCCAGAACCTAGCCTGGCAGATAAATTGGTGACAGAAAAAATTATTAACGCGTGTGACTTGGTTGGCGTTAAGGTTTTGGATCATATCGTTATTGGCAAGCAATCTTGTGTCTCATTTATGGAAAGAGGTTGGATTTAATACCGTTTTTTCGCGATACGATCAGATCTTAGCTGTTCGGGACTTGAGCATCAGCGAATGAGGGCGTATACTACGCCACCTTTGAGGATCTTGGGTTTGACGAGAAGAGCCTATCTCAGTAAGTTTTTTTACTGGGAAAATGTGAGTCTTTTCAGTGACGTTCTTTTCAGTAACCTTTTTTCAGTAAAGAAAGTTTGCTGAGATGGGCTCCTAAGCCTGACGAGGCGGTCATACCCAATACAAAGCTCGAGCTGATTTGATTTTTGGAGAATAGACATGTCCCGAGTCTGCCAAGTTACTGGCAAGCGCCCGGTGAGTGGTAACAACCGCTCCCACGCATTAAATGCGACTAAGCGTCGTTTTCTGCCTAACCTGCACTCTCATCGTTTCTGGGTTGAGTCTGAGAAACGTTTTGTAACTCTGCGTGTATCTGCTAAAGGTATGCGAGTGATTGACAAAAAAGGCATCGACACAGTTCTGGCCGAACTGCGTGCCCGTGGTGAGAAGTACTAAGGAGCTGAAAAATGGCTAAAGGTATTCGCGATAAAATCAAGCTAGTTTCTTCCGCTGGTACAGGTCACTTCTATACCACTACGAAGAACAAGCGTACTATGCCTGAAAAACTGGAAATGAAAAAATTCGATCCAGTTGTTCGTCAGCATGTTATGTACAAAGAAGCTAAAATTAAATAATTTTAGTGGATGATAAAAAGCCCAGCATTATGCTGGGTTTTTTTATATCTGCTGATAATGTCACGTAGCTTATTTTAAATTGGGTTGTGCGTGTAGACCTGTGCATTGTTCAGTTATACTACCGTTTTTTTCAATTATGAACCGTCAGGTGTAGCGCTAAAATGGTTAGAAAGACTTTGAATATCTTACATACAGAATCATCGTGTGGTTGGGGAGGGCAGGAAATTCGTATCCTGACAGAGTCTCAAGGCATGATACAGCGTGGACACCGTGTGGTTATCGTTTGTTGTCCAACTTCAACCCTTTACCGTGAAGCTCATCACTATGGTGTGCCTGTTGTTGCGCTCCCCATTGAAAAAAAACGTCTTTCTTGTCTTCGGGCAATGCGTCACTGGCTAAAAACAGAAGGTCGCCAGTTCGATGTCATCAATACTCATAGCTCTACTGATTCTTGGCTGGTGGCGGCAGCATGTGCCACATTAAGAGGTATGCCTCCGATAGTCCGAACTCGCCATGTTTCAACCCATGTTTCAAAATCCATTGCGACTCGTTGGCTGTATTTGCACGCAGGTCAGCATATTGTGACAACTGGGGAAAAACTACGCCAATATTTGCATGTACATAATAACTATCCGCTATCTCATATGACCTCTGTGCCGACAGGGATCGATTTGTCCCGTTTTCATCCTGAAAGTAAGTCCTTAAGTCGTCAGCGTATTGGCATCAAAGACAAACCAACACTGGGCATTGTTGCCACAATGAGAACGTGGAAAGGCCATCGTTACCTGCTTGATAGTTGGAAAATTCTCCATCAGCGTTATCCTGATTGGCAATTGCTGTTTGTGGGAGATGGCCCCCAAAGAAAGAATTTAGAGCCGCGAGTTCAGCAGGAAGGGTTGGCAGAGAGTGTCATCTTTCTTGGTAATCGTCAGGATGTTCCTGATTGTTTAAATGCGATGGATATCTTTGCTCTGCCTTCGTTTGGTAATGAAGGTGTACCTCAAGGCATCATGCAGGCAATGGCGTGTGGATTACCTGTTGTCTCTACATCGGTGGGCGCGATTACAGAAGCTGTAATTGATGGCGATACAGGGTATATTATCGAACCTAGAAATGTCGAGCAATTAACAGAAAAGTTAGACTTATTAATACATAATGAAGCGCTACGTTTACAAATGGGAGAGGCTTCATTGCGACGAGCAATTCACTTATTTGGCATGGATAATATGTTAGAAAAAATGGAGTCTATTTTTTATTCTAGTATGGAAAACAAGCGGTAATATTTTGTTTATATTATTTTTATCTGTATTGGCAGAGTAATCTATGCTTTTTATTAACTAGTTGAAATGTCATTAGCTTTATTTTTGTACGCCTACTGTATTAACCGTAAATAGAACAGTAACTCACTTTACTGTATAGTACCTTAAGCGTTCCAATCTTTGGATTGATAATTTAATATTCATTATTATGCAACCCCAAAATATTCTAATCATCAATATTGCCCGTTTTGGTGACACTTTGCTAATAACTCCGGTTATTCGTGCCCTGAAAGAAAAATGGCCGGAGGCAAATATTGATATATTTGTGCATAAAAAAACGAAAGAAATCCTTGAAAATATCGATTTAATTAATCAATTGAAAGAGTTTTCAAAAGGCAAGGCTAAATGGTGTGGCTGGTTTTCTCGTCGGCATTATGATCTGGCATTAGTTTATGGTCAGGATAAATCCTTATTGCAGTATGCTAAACGTGTAGCAAACTTGGCCGTTTATTTTTCGGATATCTCTGGTAAAAAATCAAATGAGTATGCTATAGCAAGGCCCAGAGAACTTATGCCTGCCCAACAGGAAAGGGCGCTGTTAATTGATTCACTTGGGGTTGAAGTGAGTAATTGGCGTTTGCAGTATAATGTAAGCCCGCATGAAGCGGAGTACGCCAAAAATTTTCTTCAGCGGCAGGGGATAGAACGACAATTAAGAATAGGTTTTCAATTACAGAGTTTTCCTGCAAAGGCCTATCGTGATTGGCCGGTAGAACATTTTTACGCATTAGCCCAACGTATTTATCGAGATTATCCGCATGCGCATATTTTGCTGTTAGGCAGTAAAGAGAGTGAAGACAATGCGCGAATGCTGGCTGAGAAATTGGGCACAAACAGATGCTCATCATTGGCGGGTAAGACTACGATGCGGCAAAACGCGGCAATCATGAGTCAACTTAATTTGTATGTGGGCGTTGATACTGGAACAACTCATCTGGCTGGTGCCTTGGGAATACCAATGGTTGCTTTGTATCATAGTTTTCACCCAGGGCGTTTTCTCGCACCTCAGCAACATCCAAAATTAGTGGTTATTGAACATCCTGTAGATTATCGACAGGCAACGCGTCAAGATACAATGTCAGCAATATCGGTAGATCAAGTCTGGCATTCTGTTCAGTACTTGCTGAAAAATGAATGAAAGGATAATACACCAAATGAAGATAGGATTTATCGATGTTACTGTTACCATGTCATACGGTGGCATTCAAACCGCTGTTTGGGAATTAGCCAAATCGCTGACAGATGCGGGGCATGAAGTTCATATTTTCGGTGGTACTGGTGACGTTCGGCCTGCATTAGGCGAAAGAAATATTTCTATTCATACTTTTCCATTTATTCCCAGAGAACGCGTGCTTAACATTGGACGCCGCTTCCAACGTATTGTTGAACGTTATTCTTTTGCCCGTCATGCCCGTGCAACAGTTATTGCTGAAAATTTTGATTGGGTGATTTTGACCAAGCCTTTTGATTTTTTCTGGCCCAGAATGATGCCTGAAACATCCCGTACCCGGTTTTGTTATATGAGTGGTGGAACCAGTTTTTTTAACGGTGATCGGGTATTAGGTAAAAAAATATCTGCATGGGTTGCATGTAGCCATTTTAATGCCTGGCAGATTCAACATCATTTCAAGCAATTTCCGAGCGTCATCTATAATGGGGTAGATATCGATAAATTCAAACCAGCCGACTCGGATGTCCGAACTCGGTTAGGTATCCATGAGAAAACGTTTCTGTTAACGTTTGCTGGCAGGTTGGTTGGTTGGAAAGGGATGAAAGTCGCCATTGATGCAATGGCCTTGTTGCGGAACAAGGATGTAAAGTTATTGATTATTGGTGAAGGTGAAGATTTGAAATTGCTTAAAAAGCGGGTTACTGCTTTGCAGCTAGAAAAAGCCGTCATTTTTCATCCTCCAGTTGGTCATGATCAATTACCTGAATTTTATGCGGCGGGTGATGCCGGTGTTTTCCCCAGTATTGGTGATGAGGCATTTGGTATTACTATTGCTGAAGCGATGGCATGTGGACGTCCTGTGATTGCCAGCTATATTGGTGGAATACCAGAAGTGGTTGGTAATGAAGGCAGTGCTGGTATTTTGGTGACACCGGGTGATGCTATGGCTATTGCTGAGGCGGTAAATCATCTTTTATCTTTGCCGGATAGAGGAGAAAAGATGGGGAAATCTGCCCGTCAGAGGATTGAAACGATGTACACTTGGGACCATTCTGCTAGCCGTTTATTGAACACCATAAAAAATAATGAAAATTGCGTATATTGATCCTTATCCTGTACCTGATTATCGGGTTGCGTCACTACAAATTTTGCAGAATGTAGACGCTTTTGCTCGTCAGGGGCATAGTGTTTGTCTGATTACCCCAAAAGGTCAAAGCCAAGTTGAGGAAATTCTTGGCAGGTCATTACCGCCTTCTGTGGAGCTAATCGCCCTGCACGATATACGTAGAAAATGGTATTTCCCGCTAAACACTCAGAAACTGTTTTATTTGCAGGTTTCGCGCTGGCTTAAAGAACATCAAGTTGATGCCCTTTTTACCCGCAATATTAAAATGGCGAATTACCTGCTGTGTAATCATTCGGATATTCCTCATTTCTTTGAAAGCCATGAAGTATTTTCTCAGTCGTTTAGAGAATCCCATGATTTTCTCAATCGTAGAAACCAACGTAAGTATCATAAACTGAGAAAAATTGAACAGCAGGTTTATGCGGGTTCTAAGGTTGTTTTTGCCCTGACTTCTCTATTACGAGACGATATTTACAAGCAATACAGTGTCAAAACACCGATTGTTGTGGCTCCCGATGGGGTTGATATGCTGGCGGTTGAATCTGCCAGGCTGACGCTTGCTGGCAGTGAACCCAACAGTGCTCTTCCTAAAAAAGTGCTTTATTTGGGTAGCTTACATCGTTGGAAAGGTATCCCAACGGTAATGCAAGCCATGTCCTACTTAGATAATGTTGAACTGAATATTGCCGGTGGCACCTCTGAACAAATTGAGCGATTGCGACGGACTGCTGAACAAATTGGTGTGAGTGATAAAATTAATTTCCTTGGTTTTGTTCAACCCAGGAAACGCTTTCAGGTTATTGCTGGTAGTGATATTTGTGTTCTGCCATTGACGAAAACCAGTATTGGCAGCCGCTATACCTCTCCTCTCAAGCTGTTTGAATATATGGCTATGGGTAAGCCTGTGGTTATTTCTGATTTCCCATCCATTCGTGATGCTGTTGATGAAAACGCGGTAAATTTTGCTGATAGTGAAGATGCAGCGAGTTTTGCTGAACAGATTCAATGGCTGATTAATCATCCCGCTGAAATGATGGCGAAAGTTGACTATTCTCAACGGCTGGTTACAGAACGTTTTAACTGGGATCAGAGGGCGAAGTTAATTATGGGGGTGATAGAGGAAAGATTGTCTCAGTGAGTCTCTTTCCCTGTTATCTCAATCAAATCTGGCTGCAAATGATACATGAAAACGGTATTGTAATCTGCTTATACGCATTAAACTTCAAGTTGCAATTTACAACACGATATGAAACTTGATGTCTCCCCGCGAAGCGGGGGAGACATCACACGCATCTTGAAGTGAGATTGGTATAGATACAATATTCTCAGATCAATATCGTAAGATAATTTATTCAAGGAGTAGGTATGCCGGAGCTACCAGAGGTAGAAACCAGTCGCCGGGGGATTGAACCTCACTTGGTTGGTAATGTGATCCAATATGCTGAGGTCAGAAATGCACGTTTGCGTTGGCCTGTTTCCGAGCAAATCATGACGCTTTCAGACCGACCAGTGTTGAGTGTTCAACGGCGGGCAAAATACTTATTACTTGAGTTGCCGGAGGGCTGGATTATTATCCACTTAGGAATGTCTGGCAGTTTGCGTGTCTTGTTGGATGCACAGCCTCCGGCAAAGCATGATCATGTTGATTTGGTTATGGCTGATGGCAAAATTCTCCGGTATACCGATCCCCGACGTTTTGGGGCGTGGTTATGGAGTGACAATCTCAAAGAGTGTTCCGTGCTGGCTCATTTAGGTCCTGAGCCTCTTTCTGAGCAGTTTGATGGCGAATACCTTTACACGGTTTCTCGCAACAAAAAAGCGGCTATCAAATCTTGGTTGATGGATAACAAAGTTGTTGTTGGTGTTGGGAATATCTATGCCAACGAAGCGTTGTTTGTTGCACATATCTTGCCTGAACGCCCCGTGAATTCATTAACGCAGCAAGAAGCCTATTTATTGGCTGATATAATCAAACAAATTTTACGTCGTTCCATTGAGCAAGGTGGAACGACACTGAAAGATTTTCTGCAATCTGATGGTAAACCGGGATATTTTGCTCAAGAGTTGTTTGTCTACGGTAAGAAAGGTGAACTTTGTCCGCTATGCGGTGAGAAAATCGAGTGTGTAAAAGTGGGGCAACGTAGTACATTTTTCTGTCGTCAGTGCCAGCATTAAAGATATTGGGGGGCAGAAGATAGTTGCCCCGTATAATGTATTATTTACCTAATTTTTTTAACATTGCCTGCGCAACTGGCTTTGACAGGAAGGATGAGACGTCGCCATCATGGCGAGCAACATCCTTGATTAAGGATGATGAGACAAAGGACAGGGTTTGGGAAGGCAATAAAAAAACACTTTCCAGCTCAGGCATAAAATGTCGATTCATATTGGCAAGTTGCCATTCATATTCAAAATCAGAAACAGAACGAACTCCGCGGATTAAGATGTTGGCCTGCTGCTTTTTGGCAAAATTAACCATCAGTTCGCTAAACCCAATCACATCGACATTTTCCAGATGAGCCGTGACTTCTTTTGCCAACGCGACACGCTCTTCCAAACTGAACATGGGGCTTTTTCTATCACTATTAGCGATAGCCAATAAAACATGGTCGAACATGTTTGCGGCACGAGTAACAATATCAAGATGACCATAAGTGATGGGGTCAAAGGTGCCGGGATAAATCGCTTTTCTTTTCATCATTGTTATTACCCTTTGTTTGAGCCATTTCCCACAATGCAGCGTATTTATTGAATGTATACTGGGCATTCACAATAGCCAATATCAGACCTTGCTTGCCATCCAAAAAACCAGCCCTTAATAACCAGGTTTTGAAAAACGCGCCCAGGGTATGGCTTATTATAGAAAAATAACGGGTTTTTTTGCCTTGCTCGTAGCGATGCTTTGCCCAATCTCTTGCATAATTTAATTGTTTTTGCTGGAACTCCATCAGATTACGGCAGGTTAAGTGACGTAAGTCGCCCTTCAGCGTCACGATAGATGCGCTTTGAATATCAAGGGATTCGTGAACTTGATTGTCGTTGTATTGGTAACGTTCACGGCAATAAAGGCGAATAACCCTATCAGGATACCAGCCACTGTGTTGCATAAATCGCCCCATAAACAGATTGAGGCGCGCGCAGCTATAGACTTTATTGTCATCAGGATTTACCAGGATTTGTTCAATGGATGCTTTTAGTTCTGGCGTTACGCGTTCATCGGCATCAATCATAAAGATGTAATCACCGCTGGCATAGGATTGCGCGAGTTGCCGTTGCCGTCCGAAGCCAGGCCATTGGGTATTTGAGTAGACTTTTGCCCCCATTTCGCTGGCTATTTGGCAAGTTGTATCGGTGCTGCCTGAATCCAGAACGATGATTTCATCCGCCCAATTCACAGAAAGCAGACAATCTGCAATCACATCAGCGGCATTCTTGGTGATCATGACAACGGACAGGCGTTTTTTGGCAATCATCAATGGCTCCTTGGAGGGAGGTAAGGTTCCAGTAATTTTAGCAAGCGTTGAAGAGCACCTTGGTTTTCATGCAGGACTTCTGCGGCGTGGTGGCCGTAATAGCGTCGGTAATCTTCATCTGTCAGCAGGCTATTGATAGCTGAACTTAATGATTGGCTATCTGTAACAGTAATCAATCCATCCGCTTTATGCAGCTTGGCACAAATATCTTTAAAGTTGAATGTGTGTGGGCCCATGATAACAGGAATGGCATGAGCAGCCGCTTCCAGCGGGTTATGTCCTCCACGTTCTATCAGGCTCCCTCCGACAAAAGCCAGATCAGCGATACCATACAAGAGCATCAATTCGCCCATTGTATCGCCAATAACCACTTGCACATTGGTGTCAGGAATAGTGTTAGCACTGCGTAAGATCGCGTTTAATCCCGCTTTTTGGGTCAACTCAGCGGCTTTACCAAAACGTTCAGGATGGCGGGGCACCAGAATTAACAACAGATCAGGGAATTGTTTAAGCAGCTTGCAATGTGCGTCCAGAATAATTGTCTCTTCCCCATCATGGGTACTGGTTGCTATCCATACCGGACGATGGGGTGCCCACTGGCGGCGTAATGTGACGGCCTTTGCTGCGAGTTCTGGTGTAACAGAAATATCGAACTTAAGGCTACCCGTGACAGAGAGTTGGGAGCGTCTTAATCCCAATTCGATAAAGCGTTCACCATCTTCCTGATTTTGTGCGGCAATCAACGTGATTTTATTTAAAATGGTCTTAATAAAGTTGCTAATTTTCTGGTATCCCGCAGCAGAGCGGGCTGATAGTCTCGCGTTGGCGATAACCAGTGGAATTTCCCGTTGATGTAACTGAGTAATCAGGTTTGGCCATAGTTCAGTTTCCATAATGATCACTAGCTTGGGATTAACGTGATCGAGAAAACGTCGCATTGAACCTGGCAAGTCATAGGGAAGGTATACATGGTTAACATCATTGCCCAGGGCAGACAAAACCCTTTCAGAACCCGTCGGTGTCATGGTTGTTATCGTAATGGGCAAAAAAGGGTAATGGTGCCGTAAGATCCGTACGAGCGGAATGGCAGCCAATGTTTCTCCAACAGAAACGGAATGCAGTAAGATCCCACCTGGGGCCACCTTTTTAGCGCAGAAGCCATAGCGCTCTCCCCAGCGTTTACGGTACGCGGGGGATTTGCGGCTGCGCAGCAGCAGACGTAACCAGATAATTGGTTGGATAAGGTAGAGAAGTACCTGATATAAGCGAAGCAACATTCTATCAAATTCACTGACATGGACTGCGGTTATAGTACCACATTGGCTTGAAGAAAGTGTGTAAAATGCTGTTCCCTTAAACCATAGTTTGGTGTTATGTATTCTGTTTTTCTATTAATTCAATATATTGCTTTTGTATATTGTTTGCCTCAAATTTTTCATACAGTTCATCTGTAATTTGTGGAGGCGTATTGTAAGCAAGCTGTATTTTTTTTGCCAAAGAGTCTGCATCTAGTTTAGACAGATAGTTTTTCAATTGGCCTGTCATGATTTCTCTGACGCCACCAGGGCAATCTGTACTGACGATAGGGGAATGACAAATCAATGCTTCGATTAATACTGTCGGTAATCCTTCACTATCTGAACTTATGACAACCGCTCTTGCTTCATTGATAATGGGGTGTGGATTGGAGTGGAAGCCAGCCAAGATGACTTTATCATCTAACCCATGTTCATGAATTTTTATTTTAAGATGTTCTTCTATTTCTGTGGAACCTTGCCCAACAATAATTAGCTTGCATGGGAGATTTGCCTTTGCAAAAGCATCTATTAATCGATCTTGACGTTTTACTTGATGTAAGCGACCGACATGCAGAATATAACTCAATCCATGATAAGGATTAGTTTCTGATGCTTGTGCTTTTATTTTCTCAAAATCAAAAGGATTATAGATGGTTTTTATCTGTTTGGGCTGTATCCCGATATTATGTAGCAGATCATTGCTAACAGCCTGCGAAACGCAGATGACTTTCTTATTTTTATAAACTTTTTTTATCTTTTCCTTTTTTATCCAATAAGAAAAACCACTTTTATTGCTTAAGTATGATTGAGAAAAAATTCCATGAATACAATGCCATACGTTGCAATTTTTCAGGACCTTAGACTTAACTACAATACGGTCGGTTTTATGTAGATTAGATATGACAAGTGCAGGTTTGCCTTTTTGTTGGAAAAGCTCAAATAAAACTTTATCCATCGCTTTAGCTCTGCGATTTATCTCATTGAGTTTTCTTAGTAGCCCTCGATAGTCATCTGGACTGACGACGTAATGAATATTTTCTGGGAGGGTATAGTCCAATTGAGTATTTAGTGAAAGTAATGAAATTTGGTAGTCTGATTTACTCAAACCAGCCGCAAGACGAAGAGTAACATTTTCAGCTCCTCCTCCGGGTAATCCATCAATAATAAAAAGGATATGTTCTTTCACTATGCTAAAACTCGTTGATAAAGATCAATTAATTGTTTGGATAAATTTTCAGGCGTCGCAGCGATTATTTGATTTCTGGCGGCAGTAGACATATCTGTTCCGAGAATGTTAACAGGAATGCCATAAACAGCATCCCTTAATTTTTCAATATCTAATGCATCACAGATAAAACCATTTTTTCCTTCAGTGATAAATTCTGCCCCTCCACATGTTGTGCTAGTAATGACGGGCAAACCACATGCCATAGCTTCAAGGATCACATTAGGAAATGGATCATACAGCGTCGGTAGTAGCAAAGCATCAGCTACCTGATAAAAAGGTAATGTGTTTTTTTGTAACCCCATGAAACGGATACGGTCGGTACACCCTAACGTATTTGCAAGCGCCTGATACTTTTTCTGCTCTTTATCCTTACCAATAACGAATAGATAGCTATCTGTCTTCGCGATGGCTTGGATTGCCGCAGATAAACCTTTTCGTTCAAAACCGGAACCAACAAAAACTAAGCACCTTGCTGTCGCAGGGACTTGATATTGTTGCCTAAGTTGCAAGCGGGTTGGCTCATCAGCAGGAAAAAACTTTGTATTGTCAATTGAATTATATATAACGGCGATTTTATCTTCGTCTACACCAAATTCTTCGATAATTTCTCTTTTTACCATTTCAGCATTACAAATCACCTTCTTTAAGGTTGGATCTGCATACATTTCTGCTTCAGCATTCATGACATAGCGGTGATACCGATCATTCAATAACCATCGCGCTTTCCATGTTGGCAAAATACGGGTTCGTTGGTGTAACCAGCACTTATGAACGCCATCTCCAGCCCGATAAATATCACAGCCAGCGATGCGTTCATGGCTTTGAACTAAATCAAATTGTGCTTTTTGCCATAATTTCCGTGCTAATTTGGCAAAGCCCTTTTCACGACTAATTCTTCCATATTTAATGGGATCACACAGGTGGATATGCCAATCTGGGCTATTTGTACCTTGCCAAGAGCGGGTGATAACATTCAGTTCAAGCTGTTGGTGTTCTAGAGCTTCTAAGGCTCTTGAAATAAAACGTTCAGCCCCCCCATCTGGACGATACTTTTGACGGACAATGGCTAAACGTAATGGTTTCATAAAATATATTTCCTTGCTGCTGAGATGACGGCATCTGTGGGTATCAGATCTAAGTAGCGTTTACTTGTACCCGTTTTTATATCATCTGGGTGTGGAATATTGCCATAATCGCCAGCCCAAATCACCTCACCAACGGATTGCCAGGGTTTCCAAAATGTCAGTTTGGATGGGCCGAATAATGCAACGCAGGGGGTTTTTAGGGCTGCGGCCATATGCATTGGTACTGAGTCTACGCCAATAAATAACTTAGCATGATCAATCAAAGCGGCAAGTTTGGGTAATGTTAATTTGCCCGCCAGAGAAAGGATGTTTTTTTTATCATCAAGGCAGTGTGACAAGATAGTGGCTACCATATCCAATTCCTTTTGGTCTGGCCCAGAAGTAATGATAATACTATGCCTATCTTTTTGTAGTGTAGTAATCACTTTTGCCATTTTTTTTTCATCCCAACACTTAAAAAACCATCGAGATGTAGGTTGAACAACAACGTATCTTTTTGAAAATCCACGCTTAGAGAGTAACTGCTTTATACACTTTAAATCATCTTCACTATAACTCATTGTTACTTTTGTGATAACTGAATTAAGTTGCAATGGTTTTAGGATAGAAAGATTTTGTTCTACTGTATGTAATGAATCATGGTTATCTGTTGGTATAACCTCAGTATGACAAAAACGCCATTTCCAATTTTGTCGTTTAGGGAAACCAAGGGCCAGGCGGATAGGTGCACCGGTAAAACGGGAAATAAATGCACTCCTCCATTGGTCGGCAAGATTGATGACTAAATCATAATGTTGTTGTCTCAATGTCTTAAGCAGTGTCCACTCATGTAATAATTTCTTCCTTGTGCCAAGTTGTTTCCACGTGCGGTCTATGGAAAAAATACTGGAAATTTCTGCTGAATTTTCCAGCATCGGTGAGGTTTCTTGATAAAGGAGAACATCAATTTTTGCGTCTGGATAGTGGAAAGTGAGAGTGCTGATCACTGGAGTTATCAGTAACATATCTCCATGATGTTGTAGTTTAATTACCAGAACACGTTTGATTTTATTATGTTGGGGGATCATTTGTCGGGTTCTTTAGCGTATCGAAGTTAATAGGATGATCTTAATGTAGAAATCATAGCCCGACATCTTAAGCACACCAACTCAATATGGTACTGGATAAAGTTTATGTTCAATCAGATAGATAATCAGTATTCTCTAATTGCGCTCTTTGTGCACTATGCGTACCATTAGGACAATTATTGTTGTCACATATTGGTATATATCAATGTCATTACCCGCTTTTATTATCACGATTGACACCGAAGGTGATGATCTATGGCAAAATAGTGGTCAGATCTCAACAAAAAACACGCATTATTTACCACGGTTTCAGAGTTTATGTGAGCGTTTTGGCTTCAAGCCTGTTTGGTTAACTAACTATGAAATGGCAATGGATGATAGCTATATTGAATTTGCCAAGGATGTGATTGCCAGAAATGTGGGTGAAATTGGTATGCATTTACATGCCTGGAATAGCCCTCCTATTGTTTCCCTCACTGGCGATGATATGCGCTATAAGCCATATCTGATTGAATATCCTAAAGATCAGATTAAAGCAAAAATTGATTTAATGACTCATCTCTTGGAAGATAAACTCCAAACTAAAATGTTGAGCCATCGTGCAGGGCGTTGGGCATTTAATGAATATTATGCACAATTGTTGGTTGAATATGGGTATCAGGTAGACTGTTCAGTTACACCAAAAGTTAATTGGAGCTTTACCAAGGGAGATCCTAATGGAAATGGGGGAACAGATTATAGCCGTTTTCCTGATCAGGCTTATTTTATGGATTTGCAAGATATTTCCAAAGAAGGGGATTCTCCGTTATTGCAAGTACCAATGAGTATTCAATATAAGCACTCTGGAGTTATGAATTTCATTAAGCAGAAATATGATCGATTGAGAGGAAAACAGCGTTCGCCATCAGTTAATTGGCTGAGACCAAAAGGCGGTAATTTGGTGCAGATGAAAGCTGTTATCCAACAAACTTTAACTAATGGCAGTGACTATGTTGAGTTTATGTTGCATTCGTCTGAATTTATGCCTGGTGGAAGCCCAACGTTTAAGAGTGAAGAACAAATTGAACAACTTTATCGGGATTTGGAAGAGCTGTTTGAGTTTTTGAAGCCACTGATGCAAGGGATGACGTTGGGGGAGTATTATCAATTTAAATTAAAGTAAGACTAAAAATTTAATTTAGTTTATAGAAAATTAGAAGTGCTATTACCATAAAAATGGTTGATTGATTTTTTTTCAGATTAAAGGTTGTAAAATGATTCGTAAATTTATAGATGTTTGCAAATATAAGATAAGCAAAACAATATATAGA
>NZ_JADEUF010000073.1 GCF_015163655.1 Xenorhabdus griffiniae
AAGTTTTTCTTATCAAAGAATAGTTTCCCTCCTTCAAAAATAAGATCCAAATGGTGGCTACCCATCGCACCGCCACCTAATCCAAGATGCAGGCCAGGGTGCCGTTCTTCAAAACCAGCATTTAAACCGTACAGCCTTTTAACGCCATAGTTTGTCCCAATACCAAATTCTTCAATCACACTATTGCTTGGATTTGCGGATAGATACTTGTCAAAATCTTGGGAGAAAATAGGATCTCGGCATGTAAAGTCAATGATCTGGCTATTTTTTACTTTTATTTTGAAAAAATCTTTTACAACACCATATTTAATAGCAAAAGGGATAGTACTGAGAAAAGTACCACTAAAAGTAATACATCCTTCTAGATTGTGTAGTTTTGTTGCTATTTCACCAGGAGTGATATCATAACTATTTTTACCGTCTATTGAGGTCCATGATTGTTTTTCGTTAATCGTTGCGGTCAGAATGCTATCATGTTCTTGTTCAAAGATAATTTGTTTGCTTACCATGGCAAGATTTATGATTGATTGGTTTCTATTACTTATTATTTCTATTTGCTCAGAGAAAGCTTCATAAAAATGCTCACCATAATCCTTGAAGATAATTGATTTTCGCCAATTTTCTTGCATAACTTTCCTTATGGGGGACAAAAACTGAGGCCCTGATGATGTAAAAGGTTTTAATGTTGATGAAAGATAAAAAAACATGAAAACATCACATTTTTCAATTTGTTCAATTAAAATTGATGAAGGAGTAGAATCGAGAGGCAGTAAGCAAGTTTCCAGCAAAGGGAATTCTGTCGAGGCACTTGAAATATTTTCAATAATATTTTTATGTCTCTCATCCCATCCAATTAATAAGTTAATAACCTCGCTATTTTCTCTCTTTTTATTGACTGAAGGATGATGAAACAAGTTAGAAAACATGTTTTTTATGCTTTTGTTTTTTTCATCAATGATTAACATAGTAACCTCATGATTAAAAAAGATAAAGTATTTCCCCGTTTTTCTATATATGATTATGGCGATATATTAATGATAATAAAGAATATATACCAATTTTAGAGAAATTACTTAGTTGCTCCAATAGTGGAAATAGCGTCTTACTGAATTATGTTTCAACAAATTTTTGAATTTATTTTTTAATAAATTGGCTCAATGAGATAATGATGCTGTAATACACAATATCACAACAACATCATAACGTGAATAAATGAATTGTAAATAATATGTATGCAAGATCGGATAAAAATTATTTTTTATCCGAATATCATCGGATGGGAAAGATTTATTCATCTTTAATATCTTAATATAAGCTTAAACGGAAGCCTGGCCGATAACAATTGATTAGACAGGGGGCCAGATTAAAATTAGATGGTTATCTCATCGCTTATCTAACCAAGTGTGCCGCTGTTGGTCATGCGGAATGTTATAGTATGCCCGATTGGTGTGACCGTCCTGACAGTTTATCCTGATTTTGAAAAACTATATCTGCTAAAAAATCTGCCACTTTCCGGATCCTGGGAGAATGGGCCAAATCAGATTGAATAACAAGCCAGATGGGTTTATCTATGCCTAAATCAGGCGAAATACACGTAAGCCCAGCGTTATTGGCTGCAATATGAGGCAGCACGGCTAATCCCAGGCCCGCAGTTGCTGCTGCAATTTGAGAACAAATCGAAGTTGTTGCGACTGAAAGAGAACGCCCTTGTAAGATTTGTTTAAGCCAGTTAACGGAAGGAAGTTGTGAGTATTCACTTGTCCAGCCAATAAAATGAGCGTCGTTGTATTCACCGCTAAATATATCGGAAGTGCAGGTGGCTAAATAGGCTTCGCTTCCATAAAGGCCAAACCCCAGCATTCCTAGTTGTCGGACATTGACATGGCCTTGCTCTGGTCTGATGATACGAAGTGCTAAATCAGCATCACGACGGTGAAGGTTTACTGTGTAATTATCCGTTGTGATTTCTAATGTCAGATTTGGATGATTTTTTTGTAAGGTCGGCAAGCTTGGCATAATTAAATAATTGGATAGTGTTTCAAGTGTTGCAAGGCGTACATTGCCGGCAATAGTTGCTCGTAGATCGGCTTCAAACAGAAATGAATTTGCTGTCATTTCCATGGCTTTGGCTTTTTCCAACAGTTCTGCGCCATCTTCTGTTAGTTGATAACCTGTTTGATGCCGCAAAAATAATGGCATTCCGAAAGTATTTTCCAGGCGTTCTATTTTTCTCGATACCGTTGCCACACCAATACCAAGAAGCTCAGCCGCTTTACTGAGAGTTCCTGCTCGCGCTATTGCCAAGAATATTCGAATATCATCCCAAATAAGTGATTGCACGATTTATTTTCCGTTTCTGAAAATTTGATTACCAATTTTGCCTAAATATTTCAATTTTAAAAGATGCCATAATGATTTTACCAAGGCTCATTTTATTTGAGATCAATCAAGATAGGGTAATGAATATGAAAACAACTCCACAGTTAGCGATAGTGCTAACGTTAATTGCAACATTCTTTTGGGGATCCAATTTTCAGGTAACAAAATTTGCACTTGCGAGTTTGCCACCGTGGACAGCCTCTGTTGAGCGTTTTTTCTATGCAGTTATCGGTATTTTTATTTTTTTTGCATGGAAAGAGGGGATTCACAGCAAGGTTTTGCAGCAAAACTGGTGGGCATTTATTGTTCTTGGGGCGATTGGTGTGGCGGGATTTAATGGGGCATTTTTTGTTGGTCTCCAAAGTTCCAACCCCGTTACAGCGGCTTTAATTGTGGCAACGACGCCTATCTCTGCCAACATTCTGGAAGCGATTATAAATCGTCGGTTACCTGGATTGATGAGAGTTATTGGTATGGCAATCAGTTTGTTGGGGGTTACTTTAGTTATTACCAACGGTGAATTGATTTTGGGAGGTGTCTCTCAGATAGTAGCCGGCGATATAATCATTTTTATGGGAAGTCTCGGTTGGTCAATTTATACAGTGGGTATACGAGTATTTGTCAAAGATGCGACGCCTTTGGCGACTACGAGTTGGACAATGCTTTTTGGTGCGATCATATTAGTGTTTATTGCGATTTTTGTGGAATCGCCAATAGCTGCATTATCTTCAGGAACATTTGAAAGCCATTTGGCCTGTTTCTATATAGGTATTGGTGGTTCTACTATTGCCTATCTTTTTTGGAATATGGGAGTTGCTATTCGTGGAGCCGGAAAAACGGCAGTATTTTTTAACTTGGTTCCCATGTTTGCACTTATGATACAGCTAATAATGGGAAATATCCCCAGCTTGTCACAGATAATTGGCGTTGTTGTCACTATTGTAGGAGTGCTCTTGGGGCAGGGAATATTGAGTAATGTTCGGCTCATGAACGTTGATAAAAATAAAAACTAACATACAATCACCATGATAACTAATTTATTAGTGGAGATCTGATATGGAAAAATTTACTGATAAATTAATTAGCTTTGACCGATTTATTTTACGGATACTGAGCTTTCTTTTACATGCATTCATTATCTTTCTGATCGGTATTATTCCTGGTGTTCTGGGTTTTTTCTTGATTGAAAGCCATGCTATTTCTGATGCAATACTAAATTCAGTTTCAATGATTGGAACACAAAACTTGCATATTGAACCCGTCAGTACACTGGGAAAATATTTTGCTGCCATTTATGGACTATTCCTTCAGGCTATCTTTTTTATCGCAGTGGGAATGGTGGTGACGCCTTTTGTCCACCGAATACTGCACAGCTGGCACATTGATAATGAAGATAACGAAGATGTGAAAAAATAAATAACTTATTTTCCCGCTAGCTATCAAGCCATAATTTGAAATTTCCAGAATTTATTTGTATGGCTAAAAATTAGAGATTTATTGTCGTGAATAGGGTATTTTTGATGAAATATAGTGGTAGATTTATGCGATCTGAGATATAAAAATTCCCCTGCAAAGCGGGGAGAAATCAGGTGTCATATAATGTTGTAAATTATAACTTGAAGTTTAATGCGTATAAACTTATTAACAGAGAGTTAAGTGATGAATAAAGGTCATTGTTTATGCGGTGCGGTGAGTGTGAAAACCAATCAACGCATTGAAGATATTAACGTATGTCACTGTGAAACGTGTCAAAAATGGAATGGAGGTCCATTTTTATCTGTGGACTGCAAGGATGATCTAAAAATAGAGGGAGCTGAAAACATTTCAACATATCCGTCATCAGAATGGGCAGAACGCGCTTTTTGTAACAGATGCGGAACACACCTTTTTTACCACTTGCATCAGCCAAGTGCATATTATGTCCCAGTTGCTTTGTTTGAGAATAGTCATTCAGGTAAATTAGTTCGCCAAATTTATGTGGATAGTAAGCCAGCATATTATAACTTTGTTGAAAAAACCTCTATGCTGACTAAAGCAGACGTCCTTAATTTATTTAAATGATCATTGCAATATGGGGGAGGTATCACCCCATATTGTTTTGGATTAAAATGGATTGCTATAAATAATATAGAGATATGTTATTAACAAAATATCAAATGAAATTAATTGGCTATATGTTTATTTCATTTCATTGACATGTGACAATTTTCTTTCTGTTTTGCCCTAATGTTAGTATAATCCGTTATCTCATCCAAAAGGTTTCTCTCTCACTCGAGAGAGTGATGTTATTTTTTTGTCAATTTATCTTATGAAAATCATAAAGATAAACTCAGCGTGTCCGTTTTGTTTTGGAGTTTATTAATTTTATCATTATTGTGGATATTATGTTAGTGGAGATGTTGTTTGATTAATGTTTTATTAGTTGATGACCATGAACTGGTGCGCATTGGTGTGAAAGGCGTCCTTGATGATATAAAAGGGATAAAAGTCGTAGGAGAAGCCAGTAATGGAGAAGATGCGGTCAGATGGTGTAGATCAAACAGCACGGACATTGTCATGATGGATATGGGAATGCCCGGTATAGGAGGGTTGGAGGCGGCTAAAAAAATCATCCGCTATTCACCTGATACACGAGTGATTATGCTGACTATTCATACTGAAAGTTCTTTGCCCACAAAAGTGATGCAAGCAGGGATTAGGGGATATTTGAGCAAGGCTGCCGCTCCTCAGGATATGATCAATGCAATTCGGACTGTTTATGCAGGCCAGCGTTACATTTCACCAGATATTGCCCAGCAGATGGCACTCAACCAGCTATCACCAGCAAAAGAAAACCCGTTGGATGAACTTTCGGAGCGGGAATTGCAGATCATGACAATGATAACTCAGGGGCGCAAAGTTAATGAGATTTCTGAGTTGCTTAATCTGAGTCCAAAAACAGTGAATAGTTACCGTTATAGGATGTTCAGTAAACTAAATATCAAAGGTGATGTAGAATTGACCCATATGGCAATACGCTGTGGATTGCTTGATGCGCAGAATATAGTAACTCACGGTGGGTAATAAGATTTGATGGGTGATCAGTCATGGCGGAACTATTTAATTCAAAGGCATTTTTAAAAACAGTTACCAGTCAGCCGGGCGTCTACCGCATGTATGATATCACTGGTACAGTGATCTATGTTGGTAAAGCTAAGGATCTAAAAAAACGCTTATCTAGCTATTTTAGGGTACAAGTTAGTAGCCGTAAAACAGAGTCATTAGTGAAAAATATCGTCCAGATAGACGTTACCGTTACCCACACAGAGACAGAGGCGCTTCTGCTTGAACATAACTACATCAAGTTGTATCAGCCTCGCTATAATGTATTACTGAGAGATGATAAATCTTATCCTTATATTTTCTTGAGTAGTGATATCCACCCTCGTTTAACCTTATATCGTGGCGCCAGGCATACGAAAGGAGAATACTTCGGCCCATTCCCCAACTCTCATGCGATACGCGATACTTTGGCTTTATTGCAGAAACTATTTCCTATTCGCCAATGTGAAGACAATGTGTACCGCAATCGTTCAAGACCTTGTTTGCAATATCAGATTGGACGTTGTTTGGCCCCTTGTGTTAAGGGGGTTGTAACAGATGAAGAATATCAGCAGCAAGTTGAATACGTCCGCTTGTTTTTGGCGGGGAAAGATCAGCAAGTATTGGATGAGCTGGTTGCAAAAATGGAAAAAGCGAGTCAACAGCTTAAATTTGAAGAGGCTGCTCGTTATCGCGATCAGATCCAAGCTGTACGGCAAGTTACGGAACGACAATTTGTTTCCGGAGAAGGCGATGATCTTGATGTTATTAGTGTCGCTTTTGAGGCAGGAATGGCCTGTGTCCATGTCTTATTTGTCCGTCAGGGTAAGATATTAGGTAGCCGAAGTTATTATCCCAAAATTCCAGCTGATACGAAATTAGATGAAGTAGTGCAAACTTTCCTTGGTCAATTCTATCTCCAAGGAAGCCAAAACAGGACGTTGCCAACAGAAATTTTGTTGGATTTTGCATTACCTGAGAAAGCACTATTGGAAAAATCACTTGCTGAAATATCGGGCAGAAAAATCTATATCCAGGCACGGCCAAGAGGTGATAGAGCGCGCTATTTAAAATTAGCACGCACTAATGCCGCTACAGCTTTGATGACCAAACTCTCCCAACAATCGACAATTCATCAGAGATTAGCGTCATTGGCTACATTTGTTGGATCTGAAAAAATCCACCGTATGGAGTGTTTCGACATCAGTCACACGATGGGAGAACAAACTGTCGCATCATGTGTCGTTTTTGATGCTAATGGTCCGGTTCGTGCAGAATACCGACGCTATAATATTACAGGTATCACTCCAGGCGATGATTATGCTGCGATGAATCAAGTTTTGCGTCGTCGATATAGTAAAGCTATCGATCAGACAAAAATTCCGGATATTATTTTTATTGACGGTGGAAAAGGGCAGCTTGCGCGTGCGATTGAAGTTTTCGATTCTTTGGAGGTTGAATGGAATAAAAAGTATCCGAAGCTAATTGGCGTTGCGAAAGGCAGTGATCGTAAGGCTGGGTTAGAAACCCTATTTTTTGAAGCGGAAGGAGAAGGGATCGCACTTCCTCCGGATTCACCTGCATTACACGTTATTCAGCATATTCGTGATGAATCTCACAACCATGCCATTACAGGGCATCGTCAGCGTCGGGAAAAAGTGAAAAAGACCAGTACATTGGAGTCGATTGATGGTATTGGGCCAAAACGTAGACAAATGTTACTTAAATATATGGGTGGATTACAACCTTTACGCAATGCAAGTGTAGAAGAGATCGCAAAAGTGCCTTCTATTTCTTATGCACTGGCAGAAAAAATCTATAATGCGTTGAAACACTAGAAGTATTGATGCACCATACTGATAAACTTAACTTGGCCAGATAGTTACTAAGCATTATGCAATTAAATATTCCAACATGGCTTACCCTATTTCGTATTGCCTTAATTCCATTCTTTGTTTTGGCATTTTACTTGCCATTCCAATGGGCACCGATGTTATGTGCAATTATCTTTATTATCGCTGCTGCAACCGATTGGTTTGACGGTTTTCTTGCCCGTTTGTGGAAGCAGACGACACGTTTTGGCGCATTTCTTGATCCGGTGGCGGATAAAGTGATGGTGGCTATTGCGTTGGTACTGATTGCAGAACATTACCATACGTGGTGGATTACGCTACCTGCTGCGACGATGATTGCTCGTGAGATTATCATATCTTCTCTGCGTGAGTGGATGGCGGAATTGGGTAAACGCAGTAGTGTAGCTGTTTCTTGGATGGGAAAAATAAAAACTACAGCACAAATGGCGGCATTGGTTGCCTTATTATGGCGTCCTTGCATTGAAATTGAAGTAGGGGGATTCATCCTATTATACGCTGCTGCGGTCCTGACGTTTTGGTCAATGTTTCAATATTTGAGCGCTGCATGGAAGGATTTGCGTGAAAGTTGATCCAAATGACGCAAAAACCATCGAACGAACGAGTTTTATAAATAATTGTGTTGACTCATTTCGTGAAGTAAGTAGAATGCAACGCATCGAACGGCACATGAGATTTACAAAACAAGTTAAGTAAATCAAGCGGTTCGGAAAGGCGGGAATAGCTCAGTTGGTAGAGCACGACCTTGCCAAGGTCGGGGTCGCGAGTTCGAGTCTCGTTTCCCGCTCCAAGAAAGGCGCGTTGGCAGAGTGGCCATGCAGCGGATTGCAAATCCGTCAACCTCGGTTCGACTCCGGGACGCGCCTCCAAATTTAGCCTAGGTGGTGAAATCGGTAGACACAAGGGATTTAAAATCCCTCGGCCTTAAGGCTGTGCGGGTTCAAGTCCCGCCCTGGGCACCATACATAAGTTTACTAACGTCTACTCTAGTAAACTAACTCTTAGAAAGACCTGATAAATCAATCAGGTCTTTTCTTTTTTGGTCTACTCTGGTCTATTGCAATCAACGTGCTCGCCGGGGCATAATCTGGGGCACCTACACTTCTATTTTTAATGTGCCCCTTATAATGAAACTAAACGCACGACTCATCGAAACAGCAAAACCCAAAGAAAAAACCTACAAACTCTCTGATGGTGGCGGCCTCTATTTAGAAGTCACTGCTCGCGGCTCAAAATACTGGCGTATGAAATATTACCGCCCGACCGATAAAAAAGAAGATCGTCTGGCTTTCGGTGTCTATCCTACCATTTCTCTGGCTGATGCCCGTGCTAAACGTGATGAAGCCAAGAGATTAATTGCTCAGGGGATTGATCCTAAAGCAGAGAAAAAAGAAGCGCACGCAACATCAAAGGGAAAATATACCTTTGAAAAAGTCGCCTGTGACTGGCACGCCAGCAATAAGCGCTGGAGTAAAGATCACAGCAACCGCATTATGCGTAGCCTTGAGCATTATATTTTCCCTCATATTGGCAAACTTGATATTTCCACTTTACGCACAAGCCAGCTTTTGGTACCAATCAAACTTGTTGATGCTGACGGAAAACACGATATTGCTCAGCGTTTGCAGCAGCGTGTGACTTCCATTATGCGTTATGCTGTCCAGAATGATATTCTTGATTCTAACCCAGCTAATGATATGGCTGGCGCACTTTCTACTGTCAAAGCCAAACATCACCCCGCTCTGCCTCACGAACGTTTACCTGAATTTCTCACCCGTCTTTCTCGTTATCACGGGCGTTTAATCACTCGCATTGCAGTAGAACTGACGTTATTAACCTTTGTTCGTTCCAGTGAACTGCGATTTGCGCGTTGGGAAGAACTCGACCTTGAAAATGCAATCTGGAAAATCCCTGCCACAAGAAAAGCCATTGAAGGCGTTAAATTTTCCGAACGGGGCATGAAAATGAAAACGGAGCATATTGTGCCTTTGAGTCGTCAGGCTGTCATTTTGTTCAAATCATTACGCGAACTGAGCGGTGACTGTGAAGTCATGTTCCCTAACGATCACGATCCACAAAAGGTCATGAGTGAAAGCACGGTTAATAATGCCCTTCGTGGCATGGGATACAACACCAAAACCGATGTTTGCGGGCATGGGTTCCGAACAATGGCGCGGGGGGCTATGGGTGAATCTGGATTATGGAACGATGACGCCATCGAACGCCAGTTAAGCCATGTGGAAAGAAAAAACGTCAGAGCAGCCTATATTCACACCTCTAAACATCTGGACGAACGGCGTCTGATGGTGCAATGGTGGGCGGATTATCTGGATGCCAATCGGGAAAAACATATCACACCGTATGATTTTGCGAAAAAACGCCGGAAATAACATGGATTAATGTTCAGAACGTATTGAGTTCATGATGATTTTTTAGACTTTGTTGGCAGTGCCAACAGAGTCTACTTTTAACACAACACCTAGCCAGCTAGAAACTCCGAATCCTACCCTTTGTTATGGCAATTATCATATGATGTTTTTTTAACCTTTTCTGGCAGTGCCAGCATAGCCTGTTTTTTATGCAGTGTATAAACAGGTAAGAATTCCATATTTTGATCTTGTCAATGAATTATCTTATCTTTCTTTTGATTAACCTTTATGCAAAAGGTGTTTTTTTAAACTTTGTTGCCCAGGACAACAAAGACTATTTTTAATACAGTGTGTAATCAACTAAAAATCCTATACTCCAACCACTCATATATTTTCCTTATTTTTCATTTAATTAAATTTACCATTACATCTATATATGGTGTTTTTTTAGTCTTCTGTGCCCGTGGCACACAAGATTGCTTTTTATACAGTCAATAGATAGCAATTAATTTTACGAATTGGTTAAAGAGTTTACGCTTTCAATTAATCTGAATTTTTAAATAATCCCTCTGTCGTCAAATAACGCCTACCAAGGCATTTCAAGGATTCGATAACAGGGGGGTATACATGCCAACAATGACAACATCTAAAGAAAGTCTTATTCGCCTGCCAGAAGTTCAGCGCAGAACGGGCTACAGCAAGGCATGGATCTACAGGCTCATTAAAGAAGATAAATTCCCGAAGCAAGTCAAAATCGGCCCTCGTTCGGTTGCATTTATTGAATCAGAAATTGATGGCTGGGTTGATCAGCGTATTGCTGAATCTCGTGCCTGATAGTGTGTTGACTGAATTTTGGTGCATGAGTTCACGATGCGGGTAATCCATTTATTGAGAGATAGACAAATCTTGCAATTATTATTTAAACGAAAAAAGGATAGCGGTATGGGAGCTATCCTTCTGATTAACTGTCGGTTGGCTCAACCTTTGGGTTCAATACCACGCGATTGGAGTTCTTTACGGAGTATGCGCTTGATCCATGTAGCAAGGGAAGCATCACCATCGTTTTTTGCTTGTTCTTCAAGTTGTTGCCTGAATTCTTCCGTTAATCTCATTTGGTATTGTGGAGATCGCTTTTCTTTTTGTATTGACATGGTAATTACCCAAGGATATTTTAAATTACATGGTAATGACCATTTTAATTTTAGTAACCAAATAAAACAACGCCCCGTAGTGCTCGCAACACATACAGGGCGTCTGACCAATAACCGTTGAGAGATAACGATAATGGCTGATACACAGCATAACCAAACTCGCCCTAAATTTACATCTTCAGATAAAACAGACGGACAAAAACCGCCCGATCTGATTCAGACCGTGAAAAGATCCGCCATGTACCATTGGGAAAACCTGCTGCCTGCATGTGGCATCGACATTCCCGCAAAGGGGAAACATGGCGCTTGCCCCATCTGCGGTGGTATTGACCGTTTTCACTTTATTGACGACCATCATCATGGCAACTGGCATTGTCGCCAATGTGATGTCCCAAACTATGGTGATGGGCTGGATTTAGTGGCAAAAACCAAAGGGATCTCGATTCTTGAAGCAGCAAAAGTTATTGCGGATACGCTGGCATTACCTTTGCCAGAACCCAAGCTAACTAGGGAAAGCATTCAAACAACACAGTCGATTGCTGAAAAAGTGACGGGACTGATGGCGCAAACTGTCGCCGGGCAATCTCCCTACCTGACCGCAAAAGGGCTGCATTGCCCTGGTCAGCGGCTGCTGTCCGATAATTCGATAGTGTTGACACTGACAACATTGGATAAAAAAGTCACAGGCGCACAGATCATTAAGCCCAATGGCGAGAAAAAATTACTCTCTGGCAGCCAGAAGAAAGGATCATTTATTGCCTTAGCAAAGCTAGAAGAGTATTCCGATACAGTAATCATTACCGAAGGTTATGCCACTGCGCTCACAGTTAACCAACTCTATAAAGGTACTGTTCTGGTGGCACTGGATGCAGGTAATTTGCTCTCTGTCGCTCAATCAGTTCGGGAACGATGGTTTGACACGAAAATCATCTTTGCTGCTGATAATGACTGGCATCGCCCCGGTGAACTGGATAAGAACGGTAAACCAAAAGTGAATATCGGCAAGATCTCGGCAGAAAAAGCTGCCCTTGTGGTTAATGGTTGGGTCACATTGCCACCTACAGAATATAAAGCTGATTGGGACGATTATCGCCAGCAACACGGTGTGGAAATGGCAAATCTGGCCTTTTCTCAGGCACTTTATCAACCGATATCAATCAAGAAGAAAGCAACCACTCAGCCCAATGATGCCGGGTCTTCAAAGTTGACATTATGCCAGATGGGAGCCAGCCAGCGCGGGGAAGTGCTACTGGCACGTTATGACGGCAATTTAGCACTGGATGGCGCTTCGGAAAGCGTTCATCACTATGATGGTATTGTCTGGTGTCCGGTCAGTGACCGTGATTTAAAACGGGAAATGGTGGCGGCCTTTATGGAAGAAAAGCTGCCGTACTCACCGCATGGTATTAGCTCTGCCGTGGATGCCCTGAAATTACAGCTTCCCATGATGCAACTGCCAAAACGCTACTTAATCGGGTTCAACAATGGCGTGTTTGACCTGAAAATCTGCCAGTTCCGGTCACATCGTAAAAGTGACTGGTTGCTACTTGCTAATGATGTTGAATTCAATTCCCCCATTTCGGGGGAAACCCTGAAAAACCATGCGCCACAGTTCTGGCACTGGCTGAATCGGGCAACAGCCAACTGTGAAAACAAGTTCAATCGTGTATTGGCGGCACTGTTTATGGTGCTGGCGAACCGTTATGACTGGCAGCTTTTTCTGGAAGTCACTGGCGCCGGAGGCAGTGGGAAAAGCATCTTTGCTGAAATCTGCGCTATGTTGGCAGGCAAAGGCAACACCGTTTCCGCCAGTATGGCTGCTCTGGAAAACCCACGGGAACGGGCGTTGATTGTCGGATATTCGTTGATTATCCTGCCAGATCAGACTCGCTATGTAGGTGATGGCTCCGGTATTAAGGCCATTACAGGCGGTGATGAAGTTGCTATTGATCCGAAGCACAAACAACCCTATTCAACCCGTATTCCTGCTGTCGTACTGGCAGTGAACAATAACGCCATGAGTTTCAGTGATCGCAGTGGTGGTGTGTCGCGGCGTCGGGTCATTTTCAACTTTTCCGAAGTTGTGCCAGAAAATAAACGTGATCCACGGTTGCGGGATAAAATCGCAGCAGAATTGCCCGTAATTATCCGGCACTTGCTGCATCGGTTCGCCGATCCACTGATAGCGAGGCGTTTACTGGCGGAGCAACAGAAATCAGAAGAAGCGCTGGATATCAAACGCGGCACCGATCCACTGGTCGATTTCTGCGGCCATCTGATTGCGTCCGATGAAGCTGATGGCCTGTTAATCGGCAATGCGGAAATTATGCCGTCCAATCCCCGCAAATACCTTTATCACGCCTATCTTGCTTATATGAAAGGCAATAACCTGAATAAACCTGTTTCCGTCACGCGTTTTGGCATGGATATGCCGGGCGCACTGGCAGAGTATGGGCTGCATTACCTGCGCAAGAAAAGCAAATACGGCATTCGCAGCAATATGAACCTCAATGTCGATACAGCTAATGAATGGATGCCAAAAATAATAAGGAATGACCAACCAGAAGAATAATTTTTTCTTGTACAGACATTTTTCAAAGAAATATAAAAAAGTGTTCACCATTATTCACTTTGTAATTTAAACCAGATATATCAATCTATTATAGGGTTGATAGTTATTTTTAAACTGTTCGCAAGTATTCAGCCCTGTTCACCATTTTTTCAAGTTTGAGATGAAGGGTTGGTTGAAGAGTAATGATGAGTTTGATTTAAAGTCATAACCACCTAACAATATGAATTTAAATAAAAATATTTAAAGGTGAATAGGTGAACAGTTTTACTCCTAATTCTTTAATAGGGTGGGGTAAGCGAAAAAATATTCTCTGGCAGGTATTTTTCAGCTCTCCGAGTTACCGGGTTAATGTATTAGCCCGGTAACTCGGAGAAGACAAGCGCAGCGCGTCAGTTATGTCATCGGTCAAAATGGTTATTACCCGATTAAGCGAGAAACTTTTTCTGGCTGGCCATTAGTTTTGTGCCACTGCAGTTCCAAATTTATGCAGCTAATAGCATTCTCTATGTACGTATAAAATCATTTAAATAACATATTGTTAACAAAAATAGTAACATTTATTTAAAATTTGTTTAATTAACCAGCTCTTATTATATGGATTGTCTCTTTAGTTTTAATTAAGATTTTTCCCGGACTAAAAAGATTGAACTATATTGTCACTAAGAAAATGGATAATTATAAATCAATAAATTTTATAATATCCCATATTGTTGATCTTTATGGGAATTCACGGGCTGTTATCGACGAAACAGAATCCTTAAGCTATTCGCAGCTATATGCTGCGGCAAGCCAGCTCTGCGTGCATTTGGCGAATGTCCAGCAAGGTAAAGGGAAGTGTATTGCTGTCGCAGGTCCTCATAATGTCAGAACTATTATTGCCTTATTGGCAATCGTCCTTTCCGGAAATTACTATGTCTATGTTGATTTAAATCAACCAAAAACTTGGCTTGAACAGCAACTTAGTCGGCTAGATTGCCATATAATGCTCTATTCCACAGGTAGTTACCCTGCAAATATACCTAACGGTATTACATTGTTTTCTGTAAGAATTAAGAGCGATAGTTGCTTTGTTCCAAGTACTTTTTCCGATGTACCAACTCATCAGGCGGCTTATGTTAATTTTTCATCCGGCAGTACGGGTAAATCGAAAGCAATTGTCTGTACTCACGCTGGTATTATCCGTCTTTGTCGACAACAAACATTTCTCGACTTTGACTCTCGTCCAGTATTTTTATTTCATTCCCCTTTATCTTTCGATGCTGCTACTCTGGAAATCTGGGGAGCATTGCTCAATGGCGGCACTTGTATCATCCATCAAGGGAAAATACTGACCCCACAGGCTCTACAAAAAACCATTCACTATTATGGCGTTAATACCCTGTGGCTGACTACAGCTCTTTTTAATGCTTTCGTTGATACTGATATTCAATGTCTACATGGATTACATACTGTACTAACTGGTGGAGATATTTTATCAGTTTCTCATGTACGTAAAGCCGTTACTGCCCATCCAAAAATCAATTTTGTAAATGGCTATGGTCCAACTGAGAACACTACGTTTACTTGTTGCCACATAATTCGGGCTAAGGATTTAACGGGGCATGATATCCCTATCGGACAGGCAATCAACGGCACGCAGGTATTACTTTGCGATTTGCAAGGTGAACATATAACTGCCCCCAGTGTCAGTGGTGAAATATATGCTATTGGGGAAGGATTAGCATTGGGATATTTCGGTGATCCAGAACGTACAGCACAAGCCTTTGTTACTATTACTTGGCAGGGAATATCCCAACGAGCTTATCGTACAGGTGATCTTGCATATTATGATGAAGAGGGAAATCTACATTTTATTGGTCGAACGGACAGTCAAATAAAAATTAATGGCTACCGCATTAATTTAAGTGAAATAGAAAATAGACTGCGCAATATTCCGGGAGTAGAAGATTGTTCATTATTGGTGCAGCAATATCATGGTAGTAAACAGTTGATAGCCGTACTACAAGCAGAAGATGATCGTCCAGCTCGTCAAGCTATGCTGAAATTTCCTTCTTGGGAACGCCCGTCCTCTTGGTTTTGTGTCCGTTCACTACCTTTGACTCAGCATGGAAAAGTGGATCGTCAAGCGCTTTTTTCGCAATGGCAAGCATTACAATCACAATCATCAACTATGGAAATGAGCCAGCAAGAAGCAGCTTGTGCCATCTGGTGGTCAGAATTGCTGGGTTACCCAGTTACCTCTCCAACACACAATTTTTTTGAATCAGGTGGTAATTCATTACATGCTTTGCGCGTACTGGCTACTTGTTTTCAATACTATTCTGATGTGGCACTTTCCCTCCAGGAGCTTTATCAGCATGCGACTCTTGCTGATTTTGCTTCCTTGTTAACCCGCAAGGGAATTGATGTCAATACATTACAGAATCCTGTTCCTGAGGGGGTTCTGGTACTATGAATGAAATCTTTGAGAAGTTATCTCAGCGGCAAATTTATTGCTTACCATTTGGTAATCGGCTGGTTATTTATGGTCAGTGGCAACAGTTAGATCAAGAGGAACGTTCCTGGCTACAGCAAGGAAAAGAACAGCTGCTTACCTCTTATAGTGATAGCTCCTGCATTTTACCACTTCCTTGCTGGCTTAATGCAATGGTACTGAGTGAGATTATTTCCGGAGACTGTTCACAATTCGGATTGTTCTACTTGGCACCAGATTCGATCCCTCCAGAATCTTCCAAACTAAAAAACTTGATCGAAGGTCTATATAGAACCTTTCCACTTCTCAATAGTGCAGTGGAGTGGGGAGATAGTGGATTAGAATTACGTCTTTTTACTTCACCATATAATGCTGAACCTGAATATCAGGAATCTGTGCGGTATGCAGATGCTCAGGCTTTTATTCGCGAACAACTACAGCACTCTCACTCTGTGTTTAAAAGAGGAATGCTGCGAGTCGTATATGCACGTTGTGGTAAGGATATGCGGTGGGGAATATGGCTGCATCACTTGGTTGCAGATGCCGACTTTGTTCAGACATTGCTTTCTCGGGTACAAGTTTGGTTAAAGACAGCTGCATGGCCAGAGCCTGATCTGGATTTTATTCAACAAATTTGGGTTCTAGAACAACAAATCACAGTACACCGAGAACGGTTGCAAACTTTCTGGCGCAATCAAAAAACGTTTTTCAGCACACTGGCCATGCCCCCGATACGGGAGTTGTTACCCGAGAGCTCATTGATGAGCTTCACATTGCACGATGAACCACAAATGGTTACCCGTATGATTCTGTCCCTATCACGGACATTGGCTAAGCTGAATATTAATGGTCCTCAGTTAGCAATAACCCCGGTTACTTTGCGCCGTATAGGGCGGCGAAATACGGGCAGTGGATGTTATGTCAATCTGTTACCGATACTGCTGGATGCTCGCTATGAAGTCACGGAGTTTGACCAGCTACGTTTGTCGTGGCTAGAGCACGCACAGCTGCCCCAGGAGGAAATTACTTCTCTGTGTGAGCTTAATTATCGTGATGCTATCGTGATGATCAACTTCATAGATACACCAATAGTAATGGAAGGATTTCAGCATCATCCTGAATTTCGTAGCAGGAAACCTATCACCATAACTGTCACTCATGGAGAACCAGGATTCTGGCACGTTAAGCTGACAACCCGCTGGGGAGAAACATTTAGCAATGCTTTACACAGTACCTTGGTGGAGGAGCTGACCTGATGATACTTTTGCTTCCTGATTTCATCGGACATCCCAGTTGTTTTCAGTCCCTGCTTTCCCATCTGCCTGAACAGGTGGAAAGCGTTAATTATCACACATTAGCTATGAAAGAAGATCTTTCTGAACTGGCTGATCTTATCGCTGATGGATTGAAATATAAGCCGACTTGGATTATTGGCTATTCGTTCGGTGGTGCTCTGGGATATGAACTCTGCCAACGCAATTTTCCTACTGCTCGCTTAGTTATGGTGGACAGCCATTTGCCTTCGTCTTCGTTACGTGAAATGCCTATCGACGAACAGTACCAACACTGGCTAACAACAGATATACAAGACTGGCTTTCCTTGATGCAGGAGCTTAATGAAATAAAGTTACCTGTCATTCTAAATAACATTAGCCTATTCAGCCAATGGCAACCAAAACCAGCCTTGCAACAAGCATGGTGGATACGTTGCACTCGAAATAATATCAACGTAAACATTGACTGGCATTTGTTGATCCAGCATATCCATCAATTCGATGCCTCCGTATGTCACCATGAGGTGATGAAAGAGAGTAACGTGATTTCTTACCTTATCCAACTAACTCAAGAGGTTACTTTTTCATGATATTTCATAAGCAGGCAATTTCACCCGATTTTCAAAAACTGGCGCTGGACTGGATTCTTGCACAATCCGATTCTCCGTCTGCAGGGCTAGAGCCAGAGTTTGATATTGGTGATGATAAACTGCGTTATGCAAAAAAAATCCGCAACATCTCTAATCATGCCCCGCAATTCTGGCAGGCATGGTGTTATGATTCCGGGCTGACGAAAATCGTAAGTCAGTACCTTGATAACCCTCGTTTGTTACGTCATGCAGCCTTTATTAAACGTCATGCTGATGAATCGTTTATTCCTCTACATCAGGACATTGCATTGTGGGAAAAACCCTTTAATACCGCTTGGACGTTCTGGGTAGCTTTGACTCCGGCATTTAAAGAGAACGGAGGTATGTTTTATCTGCCCGATACTGATGTGGTTTATCCGCATGAGTTCGATCTAAATTATCCCATGTTTAAGTGTATAGACCTCGAAAAAAACCAAATTTCTCAGGAAGAACTAAAGGATGTATCACTTCAAGCAGGAGATATCTCGGTATGGCCTGCAAAAACCCCGCATGGGAGTTACATGAATATCAGCGGTCAATTGCGTATAGGCATGCCAATAGTGTTTGTTGAAGAGAACGAATATCAAAGACTAATGTGAGGCAAATATGAAAGTATGGGTAATTGATAATCTAAAAATTATTTTCCCTGATAGAGAGATTTCAGAAGCCAATATTGATGAATCCCTCAAGGAACTATTAAATCATTCAATGAAAATGGTGACTTTTCTAGCACGCTTTGCTCGACAATTTAATCATGCACCAAAAATTATGGATTTTCAGGCTGCGCCTTGTTTTGAAACCTTAGTCAGAAGTATGGAGCACCCTACATGATACGCATTATTGATTGCACCTTGAGAGAAGGCATGCAAACTCGCCAGTGTTGTTTTACTACTGAACAGTCGGTATTACTTTCCCGAGAAATAGCAGCATTAGGGGTAGATACGATTGAGTGTGGACATCCTTTTATTTCGTCGAAAGAAGCAGAACGTGTTCAAGCTGTGGTAGCAACCTCACCTGTGCCAGTGTTAGCTCACGCCAGAGCTCGTTTGGAAGATATCGATGCCGTGCTACAAACTGGGGCTCATTGGGTTGGATTGTTCGCTTCTATTAATGAAATTTCAATGGCAACGAAATTTAAAGGTAAGAGCCGCGAAGAGTTGTTAGCCATGTTTGGTTCTTCTATCCGATATGCCCGTGAACAAGGATTGTTAGTCAGGGCAACCATTGAAGATGCCGGGCGTACTGCAGTCCCTGACTTGGTCAGTATGATTATAACTGCTCGTGAAGCAGGTGCTAATCGTATTTGTTTCGCTGATAGTGTAGGTATTCTACTACCTGATGAAACTTTTGATGTGTTATCGTTATTACGCTATGAGTTTCCTGATATTGTTCTTGAATATCATGTTCATAACGACAGAGGACTCGCACTAGCTAACACGTTAAAAGCGATTGAAGCGGGAGTTGAATGGATCTCTACGAGTTGCAATGGCATAGGTGAACGTGCAGGTATCACTGATACTTTCCAATTGATTACGCTGCTTGCTACACGTTTTGAACAAAATCGTTTTGATATTTCCCGAATTTTGGCGCTCTCTGAGTTAGTAGAAGCGTATAGCCGAATACCCATGTCTCCAATGCAACCGGTTGTAGGTAAAAATGCGTTTGTACATGTTGCCCGCTTGCACCAACTTGCTATGCAGAAAGACAGTGCTGCTTACAGTATTTTTGATCCAAAACTCATCAAGGGACACATCTCTCTGGAGCATTTTACTCCCTTACAAGAACAAGAACTTTTTCTGGTTCCGTTGGAAAAATCTTCAACAGAACTTAAGTATCACCGCCACGGTCCAGGAAAACGTTTTGTGATGTTGGATAAACGGTTGGTAGATGGGTCTCCCTACTATTTTATTGCCCGCCAATTTTCGATGATAGGCGCTGATGAGTCTGCAGAGACAGGTCATGTTGATAGCCACACTCATAATTGTGATTCCGTATTCTTGTTCTTAGGAGATGGTCAGGACTATATCGGCCTAGAGGTGGAAGTTGATCTTGGGGGTGATATTCGTCATATAAATAGCCCAGCCAGTGTTTTTATCCCAGCGGGTGTGGCTCACTCCTATCGCTTTATTCGCGGTTGTGGCACCTATATTAACGCGATGCTCAACTTTAACACCCAATAACGAGCGTTTGTTGAAGCCAGTCGCGTTGTTTTTTACCTTGTTTAAAGTTGGCAAAAATACCCAATGTGTGAGAAAGCAG
>NZ_JADEUF010000074.1 GCF_015163655.1 Xenorhabdus griffiniae
ATTGCCGCCAAACGTCACGGCATCCGAGCGGTCAAAAGCCAGCGTCCCTTTACTGCCTGTGACCACATCACCGGAAATGCTGCCCTGGGTGCCACCGTCCCCTATCTGGAGGACACCCTGCGTCACTGTCGTGCCGCCCGAATGAGCATTCGTGCCGGTAAGCGCCAGCGTCCCTTTACCGTTTTGAATAAGTTTGCCTTCGCCGGTGATATTGCCGCCAAACGTCACGGCATCCGAGCGGTCAAAAGCCAGCGTCCCTTTACTGCCTGTGACCACATCACCGGAAATGCTGCCCTGGGTGCCACCGTCCCCTATCTGGAGAACACCCCGCGTCACTTTCGTGCCGCCGGTATAATTATTCTCACCTTTCAAAACCAACGTACCATCATCCGTTGTCTCAAGTGTAGCCGAACCCGTCAGGGTTGATTCAATCGTGGCAACCCTACCAGCAGTTGACTTATTACCCGTTCCAACACGAATTTTGGCACTGCCTGTTTTATCATTTTCTAAAGTCAGGGAAGCCCCAGTGATTTTGTAACCATCGGCGCTAAACTGCATACCATTGACAGTGACATTGCCGCCGCTATTATCTACCTGCACAGTCCCTGCGGTCCCTGAGAAAATGGCAAACTGGTCAGTGTTTTTCCAACTGGCATTGGAATCTCCTGTTTTTGACGTCCAGTTATCATTTCCACCGACCTGCCAAATACCATCACCACCATCAATGGCATTATTGTTGTGTTTACTGATGTCAGCACCATCCCAATAATTCAGGATCATGCCGCCAGTATTGATGAGATGGACTTCATGGTTTCTATTTGTACCGAGAGAGAATGAGTCCGGTTTTCCACCAGTGAGCGTCATTCCGTTATCGGTTAAGGTGCCGCCATAGTGAAATATATCGTATTCACCTGCTGCTAATCCGCCAAGATCCGTGACATTAAGCGTTCCTGCCAGTGTCAGATCACCATGAACATCAAATAATGCCGGCGCGGAGACACCCTTTGCCCCGAGCGAAATATCCACATTTGCGCCGCTATTGAGAATAAGATCTTTGCTAAATGTCAGAGTATCACCTTGTTTGCCTGTAAGGTGACCGCCGCTTTCGATCGTTGCCGTGCCGCCAATGATGCCCGTACCATTAACCTCTCCCCCATTTTTAACATTGAAGGTCGAGGTTGTTGTGCCCAGCTGGCCGTCAACGACAAGAGTCCCACTTTCAACACGCGTTGATCCTGTAAAAGCCAAGGAATCCGAACTTAGCCTCGTTACGCCAGCGCCAATTTTATCAATATGACCACTTCCAGAAATAACACCATCAAAGTTGCTTGTTCCACTCAAATTGAGTGCCAGAGTGCCTTTGTTTAAGATATCGCTTTTGGTCAGGTTTCCGGTCGTTCCACCATGACCGAGCTGTAACGTTGCGCCATTGCCAATGCTAGTCTGGCCCGAGTAGTTGCTGTCACTGGTTATGATAGCTTTGCCGCCGGCGATCTCCAAAGTGCCTGTCCCGCTTATCTCACCATCGAGTGTCACCACACTGTTCTTCGTACCGGCAACGACAACCGCGCCTTTGTTGTCGATTCCGGCGAGCGAGAGTTTGCCTATAGTGTTGCCATCACCAAACCGCAATTTGCCTGATGTCACTGTGATCGGTTTACCCGTGGTCACATTACCGGTCAGAGTTAAATCACCTATACCCTGTTGGCGAAGGGAACCGTCGCCTTCAATATCAACGGCAAAGAGAGTGGGATTTGTTCGGTCGAAGGCCAGTACACCGTCCTGCCCGATTGTCACTTTGGAAGTCTTATCAATGCTTCCCGCTGTTCCTTTATCACCAAGTTGCAAAGTACCCGATTCGATTTTTGTCTCACCGGTATAGGGGTTTGCCCCCGTCAAAATGGTTGTACTGCTACCCATTTGGTGAACAGCACCTGTTCCGCTGATAATGTGGTCATAAATCGCTTTATCACTAGGATTGAAATAAAGATTTCCCTGATTATCAATATTACTGGAAACACTTCCTGTTTTATGTCCGTCACCCAGACGCAACGTGCTGCCGGATAATATACTGACCTTGCCAATATTCATATGGTGGATATAGGTAAGATCCAGATTTTCCGTTGTAACTCCTTTTCCCCCTATAGTGACAATTGAATTTTTCGCCCCAGACACATTGCCCTCCAAGGTTGCATGTGGACCAGACATATAAAGGCTGGCACTGCCAAGCTCTACATTGCCACCAATTGCACCTGAATTCTGAATATCGTTAGTAATGGTGCCATTATTCTTTATAGAGAATTGGTCTCCCTTTATTACACCCCCATCCAAATTCGTGATGGTATCAATAACGCCTTTATCGTCGATATGAATTCCATTTTTCTTTCCATATAACAAGGAAGCATTGGTAATTTGTTTAATTTTAGACGGCCTGATCTGGGGATTAATATCCAATTCAGCCATACCCTGCCCAGTGACCTGAATTGCGTCCTGGTCAGCCGTGATCCCTTTACTCCCGGAGTTATTATTCAGGTTTTCGAGGTATCCCCCACCTCGAATCAGAACGCCGTGATAGAGGCCAGTTACTGTCCCATTATTATTGAAAGTGCCAACATTACCGCCAACATCGATATCAAACGTTGCGAGATTAGATAGAATGTTATTTTTCTGAGATTTCAGTATCCCATAATTATCGAGTGTCTTAAGTGTTGCAGTTTCAACAGATATTCCATCAATAGATGGCGTACAATGCGACATTCCTTTACATAATGATCCTTTCTCCCGATTTTTGATGGTATCTATGAATCCATATTTACCATCATCAGATGGGCCACTCGCAGGTTGTATTTGTATTGCATTCAATGAGTTAGAGTCATTGCTGGCATTAATTGAACCATCATTATCTAACGTGTTTATTCGACCAGAAACCCAAACGGCTCCAGACACTCCTCCACTTATTGTTCCGTGATTGAGTAGCTTTTCAACAGAACCAGTGTAAGTTACTGTGACTCCACTAGATCCCTGCAAAGTTCCATTATTCTCAATGTTACCAACTAAAGTTTTTGATGCCAGATTATTGTTCTCTCCGACATTAACTGCACTGTATTTTAGACCGTAATGATCAAATCCATGTGCTAACCCTTTAGGGGCATTAATCGATGCACCTTTATTGATAATAAGATTATCACCACTTGACAGATTACAGGGTTCTGTCTCAGCATCAGAAATTGAAGGACCACATGATGATGCAACCGCTATTGCATTAACATTCATTCCAGAAATAAATAAAACCACTCTAAGGGCTATTCGCAATACAATGCGTTCGTATATCTTCATAAAAGGGACACCTAAATAACCTAATTTTCATTTAAGTAAGAGTGCTAAATTGTCTGAGGTACTAATCAAAGTGTTTGTTAGCGAAAACAAAATAGTGAAGCTCCTTTGAATACCAATACTTTAGAATAACTTTACTATTTCGTCGATTATTCCTGTCAAGAATTGAAATATTTCTATATGGGGTTCTAAGCTGGAATCGCCGAAAATTTCGTCAGCCGAAATTTAGCTCTGCTATGAGCGCATCAAGGTCAATAATTTTCCCTTCGTTCTGGAAGGTATAATGCCCATTCAGCAAAATGTGTTGCCAAGCAACAGGGGACAGCTAGGTTATTAATGCCCACGTCTTGATGTTGTCTGATACCTCCGGTTTATTCAGTAATCGGGATAAAATCGCAGAGTTAAGTAGATGATTGCGTTAGCAATCAATCTCCCACACTGATTACTGATTTCCGTTTCGATGTCAGTTCGTCCGGTAAGTTCCTTTTTGCCACCGACCTGTGCGATGGCTGAACGGAGTTGGAGTTGACGATAAGACTCAACCCGGTTCTGTGAGCGGTGTACGTTCCGTTCTAACTGAGGATCACGCAGGTAGGCAATTGAGAATAGAGTTTCAAGAATGGATTTTGAGAATCACGATGCCTTGATGATGGGTTATACAAAAAAACCTCTTTGTGATTCTCAAAAACCCTCGTCTGAAATGACAAAAACTTGCATCTCATTAAAGAAATTAATAATTAAACCTGTAAGATATCGAGTGAAGCTCTTCACTGTAATTTTTTATAAAAAAATCGATAAAATGCCGATTAATAATTAATCGAAAACTAAAGCATGAGACAAATGAAAAACAACAAGGAATCTCTGTACCTGCAATAACACGCCTACCTGCTTCGAACCTCGTTTTTCAACGAAACTTCTGAACACGTGACTATCGTAACCTTTATCCGCAACCACAAAATTGGATGTAGGTGAATGTGCAACTAACCTTTCCGCATGGACAATGTCATGTGTTTGGCCCCCTGATAGCTCAAAATGCACGGGCAAGCCGTAACTGTCTACAGCCAAATGAATTTTTGTAGAACGCCCACCTCGACTCTTGCCAATGGCTTCATCTTCCGTTGATACGGCTCCTGAACTGTGTTGATGAGCACGCACAATACTGCCATCAATGAATAACCACTCGGTATCCGTATTCTCAGATAACAATTTGAATAATAGCTCAAAAATCCCTTTTTTTGACCAAGCATTGAAACGCTTAAAAAGGTATTCCATTTTCCGAATTCCTCGGGTAAATCCCGCCACGGACATCCCGTTCTCATTCGATAAAGTATCCCTTCGAAAGTTAGGTAATGTTCTTATTTGTAGTAAATGCCCCCATATTGTCGCATCAATACAGCTAGCGTATTCCATAAAGATTTTGATAACATTGTTTCTGGCATGATGAGCTGGGGTAATGGTTTTTTCGCGAAGACAATGATACCAGATCATCATGTTGTTCAAATTCCCCTCACAAAACGTCAACACGCCCTAATAAAAAATCAGGATAATTTTTCTGGAGATTTATTACAAAAGTTTCAAAAGTATTTTGAAGGGCTTGAGCATTGTATAATATCAGCTAAGGGATTTTATGAAGATTTCGGCACTTATAGTCCCGTTAAGGGGAGAAGTTCCCCATGCTTTTATTGAACTCGATGAAAATACAACAATCACGGAGCAAGAGTTAGACGATTATATTTGTACGGTAATAGCACGCTATAAACGCCCTAAAGGATATACTTTTGTAACTTTACCGCGAAATGCCAATGGCAAAGTGGTAAAAGATCAATTGAGAAAACGTGTCAAAGACTAATATAGCCAGCATAAAATAACGATAAATTAATCCCTTGGGCTTAATTTATATGTTTAAAGACGGCGCTATTACGTGCGGCTTTTCTAACGCCGGTAAATTGATCCCACTGCTTGCCAATTTTCCCATATGGCAATACATCGAGCAGGCTGCGTCAATCAGCGACATCGCCATGGCCGCACCACTCCCCTCACCAAGGCGTAAATCTAAATGCAAGTAGGGTTGCAAATTCAAATATCGTAGCGCCAACGCCGCACCTTTTTCTGCTGACAGATGGGAAGGGATGCAATACTCCCGTGCGATGGGAGATAGTTGACATGCGGCTAATGCTGATGCATAGGACAAAAAACCATCAAGTATCACAGGTACACCAGAAGCCGCCGCCCCCAGAATCACACCAGCCATGCCGACAAGTTCAAATCCGCCCACTTTTGCCAACACATCAATGGCGTTATTGTGATCTGGTTGATTGATGGCAATAGCCTGCCGCACAATGGATTGTTTATACGCCAGCCGCTCAGAAGGAAAGTTAGCGCCTAACCCAACCACATCACAGGGATCATTGCCTGTCAGGACACTGATAACCGCGGCTGCCGCAGTCGTATTGGCAATTCCCAGCTCACCAATACCAAATACCGTTATTCCTGCCGCAATACGCTGTTGCACCAATTGTGCGCTTGTCAGCAACAACATTTCAGCGTGTCCATAATCCATCGCAGCTCCCTTGGCAATATTACCGCAGCCCCGTGCGATTTTAAGGGACAACATGTGTTCGATAGGATCACAATCTATGCCAATATCCACCGGCAAAACATGCGTTCCACTGTTTTTCGCCAGCACACAAACACCTGTTAATCCTTTCAACATATTGCGTGCCTGTATGGCCGTAACGTTTTTAGGTGAAATAGCCACACCTTCGTCATATACACCATGATCAGCACACATGACGATAATCTCTTTTTGCAGATTTTGTAGGCCAACAATACCTGGCATACCCGATAATTGTATCGCCAACGCTTCAAGACGCCCCAAACTTCCCGGTGGCTTGACTAGGCTGTCAATGTGCTGTGCCGCTTTTTCCATATTTCCCCGATCTAAGGGTTGGATCGCATCAATCAATGATTGTAGTGTCATGTTTATCCATCCAACATTCTGTCTCGGCGTTGAATACGTGCAAAGTGGTAAATTTCACGTGGTTATAGCTCCTTGCTGGGAAGGCAAAAGACCACACAGCATTGATAGGTCGTTATTGCCAAATCATTGCCAGCAAAAAAACAATTTCTCCTACCTCAATAGAAGCTCCCAGCGTATCGCCCGTTTGTCCACCAAGACGATAATTGAAATAGAGGGCAAGCCCGTAAACCACAAGCAATGACACCATCATTGCCGACAAAGTTTGCCAATTCCCCAGCACCATCACCAATACAATACCAGCCAACAAAGTCAGCGTAGTTGCAGAGAAGCTAATTTGGCCAATGTAACTGCTTCCCATTCCCGCGCCTTCACGGGCGTCACGTTGCGCATACATTAAAAGCACCACGGCTGTTCGTCCGACAATCGATGCACAGGTCAACAAGGCAAGTAAATAAAAGGGAGAATGATAAGATAATTCAGCAACAGCGAATGTTTTGAGGGCAAGACAGAAAATTAACCCAACACCACCATACGTTCCAAGTCGGCTATCGCGCATAATTTCCAGCATTTCTTTACGCTGGCGAGAGGAAAAAAGCCCATCACACGTGTCCGCCAGTCCATCTACATGCAACCCTCCCGTCAATAACACCAAAGCCAACACATAACCCATCGCACCAATATACATTCCCCCACCCGACTGGCTGATCGAAAGTGATACCAGCCCAGCCAGACCACCAACAATGAACCCAATCAACGGAAAATAAGGCACACCACGCCAATATTGACGAAAATCGACACCTGTCGCCCACTTTTTGGGGATCGGAAGCCGTGTCATAAACTGTAGTGTGGCCCAAAAAAGATGCAGTTTCATTTGATCTTCACTCCAATGCCCGAAACTATCAGCCAGACTTCTTTAGCCGCTTGAGCCAACTTTTGGTTGGCACGTCCAGCAATATCGACAAAATGGCGTGCCAATCGATTTTCAGGTGTAATGCCCATCCCCAACTCGTTGGTCACCAAATATACTGGCATTGGACACATCAAGCTAGCATCAACCAGATCATCAATCTGGTGATGGATAATCACCTCTAATGAGGTGAAATCAAGTTCATCAGGTGATACACCACCCGATAAGTCAAACAACAAGTTAGCAATTAGTGTGGTAACACACTCTAGTATAACGCCCTCTTGGGGTTGGCGGTGCTGGCGGATAACAGAGCCTAAATTTTGATGGCCTTCCCAGGTTCGCCAATGTGCTGGACGCTCCTGTTTATGTCGCTTAATACGCGCCGCCATCTCTTCATCTGTAACCTGTGCCGTCGCGATATATAACACTTGCTCGCACTGTTTAGTGAGCAAGCGTTCAGCATAGCTACTCTTGCCACTGCGAGCACCGCCAGTCACCAAAATCATGGCATCACTCCGCCAGAGGTGTGTTCATGCATTAATTGATAAATCCGCGCGATATCCAGATGCTCACGCATACTGGTAGCCAACCTATTGAATTGTTTTTCTTTGTGCTGGAAGTAATTAAACGCCACATTTTCCAGTGGAACGTCACCTTTTCTGATACGCAATTGATTTAATAGTGGGCGGGTAAACGTGTTTTGATCAAACAGGCCATGCAGATAACTGCCCATTACCAACCCATCTTGAGCAACTGCACCCTCAAATCCATTTTTTTCCCCACTATTGCGCCAATGTATTTGAGCAAAAGGTGTTGCCTGCTGGCCAAGCCGAGTGGTTCCCATATGGATTTCATAGCCCGCAATGGGTTGTTCGCTACATAGTTTCAGCATACCTGACAATGCAGGCATAACTACGCCCTCAACCTGCGCGGTCTGTTTTTCATTGGCAAAATGGGTTTCCGTATCCAATAAACCTAATCCTGCCATTTGAGTTAAGCCGGATTCCACGCCATCCACGATCTGCTTACCTAACATTTGATAACCACCGCAGATCCCGATAATCGGCACATTTTTCTGCCGGGCTATGATAATTGCCTGCTCAAAACCCTGGGTTTTCAACCATGCCAAATCTGCCAATGTATTCTTGCTGCCGGGAAGAATAATAAGATCGGCTTCCTGAAGTTCAGAAGGTTCGGAGACATAATGCAAAAACACGTCCGGTTGAGCAGCCAGTGCATTGAAATCGGTGAAATTGGCAATATGGGGGTATTGGATGACAGCAATATCCAGACAGTCTTCTGTTTTTTGTTGCTGTCGATCATATTTACCTACCTGTAACGCGACGCTGTCTTCATCTTCCAGATCAAGCTCCAGCCACGGCAACACCCCCAATATCGGTACTTGTGTCAAGGCTTCGATCTGATCGATGCCTGATTGCAACAAAGCGATATCACCGCGAAATTTATTGATGATCACCCCCTTGATACGCGCTTTTTCCGCAGGTTTAAGCAAGGCTAATGTGCCATAGATGGATGCAAATACACCACCCCGATCAATATCTGCTACCAAAATGACTGGAGCATCCACTAATTCAGCCATCCCCATATTAACAATATCGCGATCACGCAAATTGATCTCAGCCGGACTGCCCGCCCCTTCTAACACCATGATATCCGTTTCTGCCGCTAACCCGTTATATGCCATCAAAATCTGCTGGAGCAATTGCGGCTTATATTCGTGATATTCCACCGCATTCATGCTGCACATCATTTTTCCCATAAAAACCACCTGGGCCTTGCGATCGCTGGTGGGTTTTAACAATACAGGATTCATCCGTACATCCGGCGCAATCCCTGCTGCTTCCGCCTGAAATATCTGCGCTCGTCCCATCTCTTTACCGTCTGCGGTAATCCCAGAATTAAGCGCCATATTCTGTGACTTAAAGGGAGTGCAGCGATAGCCATCTTGGGCAAATATCCGACAAAATCCCGCTACCAGCACACTTTTGCCTGCATCAGATGCCGTTCCCTGAACCATCAGCGATAATGTCATTCTATTTTCTCCTGTACTTTACCCCACCCTCACCACTTACCTTGATAATTGCCAGTTTTTATTAACTAAAATCGTTGAAAAATATGATAATTCCTGCATCCTCTCTTTTTCGCTGAAGGACAGTGTGGCGAGATTATGCCAACATTGCTCAGTCGGTAAAGTCGCATCAGCCATCATCAACGCATGTTCTAACAGATTGTGACGTTGCAGCAGGTCACAGATCAGGGAAAAACGCGAGTAGACTTTCATCAGGACAATGCAGTCGTAATTGAGTAATGCTTGCTCTAAGACAGCTTCAGAAGCGGTACAGGCAATCACAGCCAATGTCTGATCCTCCATCGCCAGTGGCATCGCACTGGCGGCAGCAATAGCAGAAAATGAGGTGATCCCCGGCACAATTTCCAGCCATGAGGGAGAAGTCATCTGTTGCGACACCAACCGCTGCAAAAGAAATACCCATGTACTAAACAGCATGGGATCGCCCAAAGTGATAAAACCGACTTTCCTGCCATTCGCGACTTCCTCTTTCAAATTTTGCGCCACTTCATCCCACACCGCTTGTTTTGCTGACATGTCGGCTTTCATTAAAAAGTGATAAGTGCAAACGTGAGTGTTCGGCGAAAGGTATTCTTCAATGATGGAGTGGGCGAGACTTTTGGTGCCTTTTTTTCCCGTCGGAGTATAGATCACATCAAGCTCAGAAAGAATACGCGCAGCCCGTACAGTCACCAGATCACTACCTCCTGGGCCAACACCCAGAACATACAGTTTTCCTGCTGTTGCTGTTTCGTTCATAAGGCTTTCTCCTGATCATTAAGCGCATAGGCAAGGTGATCGACGAACATTTGCCGAATCATTGGGTTTTCTCCCAATCCCTGTAACCAGGGGATCGCAACAATTCCCGCATCCTCCAACTGTGATTTCCAGGAGTCTTCTTCATTGGAAGCCATATCATTAGTGGCATGATCGCCTGCCACCAGCATCAATGGCATCAAATAAGCCTTGCGGATTTTTTGCTCTTTTAATCCTTTGATGATCAGAGGAAGTTCGGGGTAACTTTCGACCGCGCCTACCCGTGCCGGAAAATGGGAGTGGCTCATCAGGTGATCTAAACAGGCATAGGCAGAAAAAGCAGGGTGGGTTGTACCGTGTCCCATAAAAACGACACATTCATTTTCTGCCAACCGCGGAAGCTGGTGGCGCAGTGCCCGCATCAATTGCAGATAATCATCAAAGTGGCTAAGCAGAGGCGTACCCAGCACCAACCGCTTAAAACGAGGGCGAAATTTCTCAACCTCACGCCGCACTTTTTCATATTCATCGCCATTAATGATATGCAGGCATTGAACAGCAACATCGTGATAACCTGCGTGATGCAATCTGGTCAGTGTATCGTGGGGAGTATCAATGTGAATGCCATCGCGCTGACGCAATTTGCGAATGATCATGCCAGAGGTAAAGGCTCGAAATAGTTCCCTGTCTGGAAACACTGAGGCTAATTGCTGCTCACAGGCTTCAATATTGTTTTTCAGCGTTTCGGGATAACTGGTTCCGAAACTTATCACCAATAATGCTTTTTTCATTTCGCTTTTCCTTATTGGTTTCTTTACGTACCAAAATTCGCCAATAACTGTGACATCTCTTCCAATCCATTGGCCTGCGTGATCCCTTCTCCGGTAAATTGCTGCCCTGGACGACAGAGCACAATGCAGGGCAGCCCAAGGGAAAGGCAAGGCTCCACTTTTTCCCTGAATCCTCCTTGCTCACCAGATTCTTTGGTAATTACGACTTCTGCCTGACAAAATTGGTAAAATGCCCGATTGAAATTGGCACTGAATGGCCCTTTCAGGGCAAAAATCTGATCAACTGACAAACCACAAGATTCACACAGTGCCAAAACTTCTGCGGTGGGCAATACACGGGCCAGTACGGTTTTTCCTGTCAGGTGTGCCACATAGTCGGCCAATTGCTTACTGCCGGTTGTCAGCAAAATACGGGTTGCCAAACTGGTTGCTATTTCACACGCTTGCTTAATAGTTGCCACTTTATAGATAAGGGGATGTTCAATAGCATCAATATCGCTGGGACGAATATAACGAATAAGAGGGATACCTAGCTTTTGGCAAGCGTTGACAATGTTTTGGCTCAGCCGTTCAGCATAAGGATGGGACGCATCAATGACCATTTTCGTCCCTCGCTTTCGCAAATATTCGGTCATCTCTTCGACTTCCATCCTGCCGGTAACAATTTCACCGCGAACCCCCATCGCCTGCTGTGCCCCCGTCGGCGTCGCCACTGATAAGCCATAATCTATTCTGGCAACATCCATCATCACACAAATCTGGCGGGCATCGCTCGTACCGCCAAAAATGTGAATCAATGGTTGTCTCATAGCTTGTATCCTCTCGGCGTGATCATCAGACCATCACGTATATACGTTGACTGGTTACCCACTATCACCAGACTGCGCATATCAACACGGGAAAAATCCATTGAGCCAAAAGTCGTCAGCCATTTATCTTCCTGTTTGCGCCCTGCCGCTTTCACCACACCAACGGGCGTTTCTGGTGATTTCCACGGCGCCATCAAGGAAAATGCCCGTGCCAAATGTTCTTCCCGTCCGCGACTGCGCGGATTATAGAAACAGACCACAAAATCGGCTTCTGCCGCAGCCTGAACCCGCTTTTCAATGACTTCCCACGGGGTGAGCAGATCACTTAGGCTGATATGACAAAAATCATGCATCAATGGTGCACCAAGCAAGGCAGCGCAAGCCGTACTTGCCGTCACTCCCGCCACCAACCGAACGTCTACATTGCGCTTTTGCTGGCTGACCAATTCCAAAATCAAGCCTGCCATGCCATAAATACCCGCATCACCACTACAAACTACCGCCACATTTTTACCTTGCTCGGCCAACTCAATGGCTGTCTGGCAACGTTCAATCTCTTTGCACATGCCAGTTTTGATAACTTCTTTATCGCCTACCAGCGGTTTCACCAGATGGGTATAGGTTTTGTAACCCACCACGATGTCAGCCGCTTTCAATGCCGCAATCGCCTCCTGCGTCATCATGGCTTCACTGCCGGGACCAATTCCAATGACTGTTAACATGGATGCAATACTCCTAATGTGATGGTGACGCCCTGCTCACGCAGGGTATGGCCAACCAGATGCCCCTGACTCATTAGCCAGGCCACAGGTTGGGAGACACAGCCTATGCCCACCGTTTTTCGGACAAATTCAGAAACCGGAAATGTCTGTTCACACTGAGCAAGCTGATTAACAGAGAAGATTTGGTATGGAATTTGGCGCTCTTGTGCCAATTGAATTAACGCCGGTTCATTTTTTTTCAGTTCAACACTGCCGACGGCTTTTAACGCCAAAGATTCAAGGTTGTGTTCCGCCAGATGGCGATCTAATAATTTTGCGAGCCGTTCCGCTTCCACCCCCCGCCGACAACCAATGCCTGCAACAATACGGCAGGGGATTAATTTAAAAGTCGGGATTGCCAGTGCCAGATTTGTCCGTTCATAGCTGATGTATACCAGAGCATCCAGCTCAGGCCGCTCTTCCAGAGAGTCAACAGGAATAAACCCACGCGGGTCATAGCGATCTTTTTCATCACTCAAGTTCGGGTGCCACCATATTCCTACCCGCTTGCCATTGACCAGCATTTGGTTAACGGTTTTGACATTCGTCCGGAAATTCTCCATTGTTCCATCAATTTCTTGCGATAACAGATCCAATGCGGCAACCTGGTTAACATCGGTTGCAGTGGTGATCACCGCCTGACCATCGAGAATATCTGCAATCTGTTGTGCCAGTTTATTCGCGCCTCCCATATGTCCCGATAATAAACTGATAGCAAATTGTCCTTTTTCATCCAATACGACGACCGCTGGATCAGTCATTTTGTCCTTGAGCAGAGGAGCAATAATCCGAATGGCAATCCCCGTCGCGCCAACCATGATCAACGCACCATATTGGGTGAATACCTTGCGTACCATATTGGCAAAACCGCCTTCAAATGCCTTGAACCCGTTACCGCCATCTATAACGTCACTCGCCACCAATTCCGGGGAAGTGAAACAATCCACCGCTAAGTGGGCTCGCAAACGACGAGCCAATGCCATTCCCCCTTCTGTCAGGCAAAACAAGGCATATTCTTTGTTAGGTGACATTATTTTTGGTAACTCAGTTTTAGGTAAGATAAAGTTAGGCACTACGGTATTCATGGCTGAACCTCGCATCGTACAATTTCGAGTAGTGATACTCTTCGCCAAGAAAAGCCCCTACCAGAATCAAGGCCGTTTTACGGATGCCAGCGTTGCGTACCTGTTCAGCAATCGTCGCTAATGTTCCCCGCACTATCTGGCAATCCGGCCAGGTTGCCTTGTAAACCACCGCAACCGGGGTTTCCTGTCCATATCCTCCCTGAATCAACCGAGCCACAACCTCTGTTATGTTTTGTACCGAAAGGAAGATCGCCATTGAAGTTTGGTGAGCAGCGAAGGCTTCCAACGTTTCCCGTGGCGGCATTGGCGTTCTGCCTTCCATACGAGTGATAACCAAACTTTGCGCGATTTCGGGTACGGTGTACTCCACGCCCAACTGTGCAGCAGCCCCAAGAAACGAACTCACTCCGGGCACAGAGACAAAACCAATAGCATGATTTGCCAGTTCTTCGGCCTGTTCACGTATGGAGCCAAACAGCGATAAATCCCCCGTTTGCAGGCGAACCACCAATTTGCCCGCTTTCACGCCATTTACCATCAATGCCGTGATTTCCGCTAACGTCAATCTCGCGCTGTCATGGCATTCGGCACCTGCACGGCAATAATCCAGTAACTCCCGATTAACCAACGAACCGGCATAAATCACCACGTGCGCCTGACGTAATAATTGATAGCCTTTCAGAGTAATCAGGCTCTTATCCCCCGGCCCCGCACCAACAAACCAGACTTTTTCAGGATCAAAACTGACGTTATCTATCGGTTCAGAATTAATATATTCAGGCATCATCCCCCTCCTTTTGCTCAGACTCTTTCTGGCAGGACAGTAAATAAGTGGGATTGTTGGGTTTGAAATAATGTCCTTGCCCTAGTGCCGTCAGCTCTCCCACCTGAATTTCACGCCCATCAAGCGCTGTCACCCGACAAGATCCCAAGTACGATAATGCTTGCGTGAAGTTTTCCAGCAGGATAAAAGTCATGACTAAACGTCCACCTGAGTTCAGGTGCAATAATGCCCAATCAATGATGTCTGTCAGATACCCTCCCGTTCCGCCAATGAAAATAGCATCCGCGGTGTTGTCCAATGGAATAGGGGCAATACCAGACTGGATACGAACCCGATGGCAGCCAAAATGCCGAATATTTTCAGCAAGCAATAACAGGGCCTCTTCCTTGCGTTCGATGGCAAGGATATCCAATGCGGGATAGCGCAAGGCCGCTTCAATACTGACGCTGCCAGTACCTGCACCAACATCGATAAAACGGTGGGCTTTTTCCAGTTCCAATCGTTCCAATGCCAGCGCTCTAACGGCTTCTTTGGTCATGGGGATGCGATGACCGCGCAAAAACAGTTCATCTTTCATTCAGGTTCACCATTTAAAATCACCACTGCATTCAGGCCATAATCAATGTCGCCGCGTTGCACAACCTGTTCCGCCTGCAAACAAATAATTTGTTCCTGTTCATGGGATAAATTTTTACCAATCACCATATGCCGCTGCTGCCCGCGTGCCAGAATTTCTTGCGCAATCTGGTAAGGGCCAATGGCGTCATCCGTTACCATGGCGATTTTTTCGTGTTGCAGGAGCCAATCAAAATCCGGTTTGCGCCCGTGGCTGCTGGTGAGATAAATGTCGTTCATATCCAGCAAAATTTGGGCGCATAAATATTGGATTGAACTGATGCCAGAGATAATGCGGATATTTTGTCCAAAAAAATGCTCAGTGATCCGTTTGCCAATGCCATAAAAGAGAGGATCACCCGATGCCAGTACAATAATTTGCCGATGCTGATTCTGTTCAAGCCATTGCATCAACCCATCCACATCAGCATCCAAACGGCGGGTTTTCCCGTTGAAATGAGGAAATTCGGCAAGATGGCGTTTTCCTCCGACCAATACTTCCGCCTGTCTGATAGCTTCCAACGCCGCCAGTGTTTGGTTTGCAGCGGCGCCGGGGCCAATACCAACAACGGTGATCATCGGCAATCCTCCATAAAATCCTTCACTATCGTGTCTACAGGCCGATTGCAGCCCAAGATCTGGTTATCAAAAGAGAAGAGAATGGCATCACACTGCGGCTTACCACTGGCGAAACGTAGCATTTGGTCAATACGCCCGCAGATTTTCCGGGCAATCTGTTGGTATACAGCCTGCCAGCCCCGTTCTGCAATCAACTCAATGGCCGCTTCGGTGGTATCACATTGATCCACGGCCTGAATCAGTTCGAAAGGTGCTCCTATCAAGGCCAGATTGGCAATCAGAGTTTCCATGCGACCATCAGCAATATGGCTGTGGGTATGAAAAATACCGGCAGCGATTTTCACCAACTTGCCGACATGTCCTACCAGAACGATATGGCGGAACTCCAGACGCACAGCTTCCTGCAACATATAACCGACAAAATTACTCATTGTGACGACATAATTTGCATCAATACCCAACTGCTGACTGACAAAACGTTCACCGTGATTTCCTGGTACAAAAATAATGCGATCCAACCCAGCGGCACGTTTGGCTTCTAATTCCAGTGCCAGAGAACGTTTCCAGCTCTCTTCCGACATCGGTGTCACAATGCCTGTCGTGCCAATAACCGAAATTCCCCCCTTAATTCCCAATCTGTCGTTATAGGTTTTCTTCGCCCGTTCCTCGCCTTCTGGAGCAAAGATGACGATATCTGCCCCACGGTGCGGACCGATGACCTCCCGTACCGCTTCTTCAATGGTATGGCGAGGGGTTTTATTAATGGCTGCCCAGCCTATCGGCAAACCCACCCCCACTCGCGTTACCCTGCCAATGCCTTCACCGCCATCCAGTGTGATCACACCGCTGTCATTCAGGGAAACACGGGCAAAAATCAACATACCGTGGGTTGCATCCACATCATCGCCACCATCTTTACGGATAGCGGCAACCGCCTGCTGTCCCTCAATCAAGGGTTGTTCGACATTCAAAGCCAAGGTGACACCAGAAGGCGTGACAATCGAAATCTGGTGAATAATCTGCTGGCGCAAGATCATCAATGCAGCAACCCGGGCAGCGGCTGTGGCACAAGATCCCGTGGTGTAGCCCTTGCGATACTGCTTGCCCCGATGCCAAACCATTCCGAGGTCATTGGCCTGCGTATCACTGATTTCATTCATGCCTGACCTCCGGCATCCGATACAGAATGGCGTTGATAATGGCGGCAGCAATATTACTGCCCCCCTTGCGCCCTTTTGCTGCAATGCAATTTAACCCGCTATTGATCAGGACATTTTTTGACTCTTCTGCGCCGACAAACCCAACAGGCACACCAACGATGGCAATCGGGGCAACTTGATGTTCCATCAAACGAAACAGCGCAGTCGGGGCGTTACCAAAGACAAAAATTTTCTCCCCCGCTTCTTGCAAGGCCAGATCGACTGCTGCCATTGAACGTGTGATTTGCTGGGCTTTTGCCATTTGCATGGCGCGGGGATCGCTGACATAACAACGGCATTCGCTGCCATACTGAGCCAGACGTGTTTTATTGATGCCTGATAGCGCCATTGTCGTATCGGTATATAACGTACAACCACGCAAGATACCGTCGCGAATATGACGCAAAACATCAGGGGAAAAATAGAGAATATCAAGCCAGTCAAAATCAGCCGTGGTATGGATCACCCGTTTGATCACCGCTTCTTGATCCGCATTCACAAAACGATAATCAGGCCGCGATCCGAAAATAAGCTGGCTGATAATGGCAAAGCTATTACTTTCGATCTGTTGGGGTTGACGGATGTAATCATTCATGCTGTTCCCTCCTTACACCATTACACTGACCAGACTATGCAGCAGCGCAAACAGCAGGAGTGCTATCACGGATGCCACCACCATCATCTGAACAGACTGTGGGATATCATTAGGCGTGACTTCACGCCTTGCATCACCAATCCACGGCTTTTCGACAAGCTGATTAAAGTAGACATTCGGCCCGCCAAGACGGATACCCAATGCCCCTGCTACAGTTGCTTCCGGCCAGCCACTATTGGGGCTACTGTGTTGGTAACGATCACGCCAGCCAATGCGTAACGCCTGCCTAAAATTCAATCCCTGCCATTTCGCGGCCATTGCCAGCAAAAGCCAGCCCAAACGGGCAGGCAGCCAATTCGCCACATCATCCATACGCGCCGAAAACATCCCCAATGCCCGATAGTGGGGTGTTTTATAGCCCACCATTGAATCAAGGGTATTGATTGCCTTATAAGCCATGGCAAGTGGAACACCACCAAGCATTAAGAAGAACAATGGAGCAATCACGCCATCCACGCTGTTTTCTGCCACGGTTTCAATCGCGGCACGGCTGATTTGTGGTGTTTGCAATTGGCCAGTGTCCCGACCGACAATTTTGCCAAGCTGTTGACGGCTGGCCGCTAAATCTCCCTGACGCAATGCCTGATAAACAGCATTTGCCGCATCGCCTAAGCCACGCCCGGCCAATACGGTATAAATCAGCCAAACTTCAACCAAACATCCCAGCCAGAACGTCACGCCATAGGCCAATTGCAAAACCCAATAGCTCGCCAGCCAGACACTCCCTACAACCACCAGCCATAACAATACTCCGCCCCATTTCAAGTCGGTTTCAGTTTGGCAAATCCGGCGAATAAGTTGCTCAATTCGGTTGATAAGTTGCCCCATCCAGCGCACTGGATGCGGCCAATGGGGAGGATCACCGAATTTCATATCCAGAATAAAAGCCGCAAACCACAATAAGACGGTCATAACAGCCTCCGTGCCATCATCAGCCAACGCTGGAGCACATGGGGGCGTTGAGCAAAATGAATATGCAGATAGCTCGTCAGGGTATTGCCATTCTGGTAACCACCCAGCCAGCTTTTCTGCACTGTTTTTAAGGTTTCTTTTGGATCAGACCATTTAACACACTGAAAAACGGGTGATTGGGCCGTGATAAAATCCGAATAATGGAATTCATGCCCGCGTAACGTTTCCCCTTTCGCCACTAAAGGCGTATCACACAGCGCCATGGCTTCACAGTAACCAAAGCGTTTCAGGTGATCTCCCATCTGGCTTTCACCGGCAATCAACCCTACCATGCCATGCCGTACACCATCTGCATCAATCAGGGTATCGCCGAGATACATCAAACCGCCGCATTCCGCATAAATGGGAATGCCTTTTTGCTGCGCCTGACGTAATGCCGTATGCATGGCGTGATTGCAAGACAGGGCCTGAGCATAAATCTCAGGGTATCCACCCCCTAAATAGATCATCTGGCATTCAGGTAACCGATGATCATGCAGGGGACTAAACCGTTTGATAGTCACACCCGTTCTTTCCAACAACAACAGGTTATCAGGATAATAGAAGTGGAATGCCTCATCTTCTGCCAGAGCCAGCGTTAAGCCTTGCCCCATCACAGGATCAACAAGGGAATCAATATTGCCTTTTGGCAAGGAAGATAGCTGGGTTAATGTCAGCAACTTATCCAAATCCACTGAGGCTTCGATTTGCTGAGCCAGGCGAATCCAGCATTCTTCGCGTTGGCTGACTTGCTCTTGTGCAGAGATCAGACCGAGATGGCGGGAAGGAAGGGTAACCTCTGGTATCACCGGCAACCGCCCCAAAACAGGAATACCGCAATAGCCTTCAATTGCCTGCTTTAATAACTGAAAATGGCTATCGCGATTGACGCGATTGATCAGCACGCCCACAATATTGACCGCTGGATCAAATTGCTGAAATCCCATCACCGTAGCGGCTATTGAGGTGGAAACTGCCTTTCCGTCCACCAATAAAACCACCGGACAGCCAAGTTGCTTTGCCATTGCCGCACTACTGCAATAATTGGGATCAGTACCATAGCCATCATATAACCCCATAACCCCTTCAATTACGGCAATATCTTGTTCAGCCATAACTTGGTTAAACAAACCATTCAGAATGAATTCGGGTAGCATGAAAGCATCAAGATTACGTGAAGCGATGCCCGTCACAGCATGATGCCAGCCACCATCCAGATAATCTGGCCCGATTTTAAACGGTTGTACCCGCAGTGAACGGTTCATCAAGGCTCGCATGATGCCGAGAGCAACGGTGGTTTTACCACACCCGCTACTTGTACCTGCAATGACAAAAGCATGTTTCTGTTGCATATGCTTATCCCAAAACATTTAAATTCTGTATTGGTGTTAAAATCGGTATTAGTTTTAAATCTGCAACGCAGATTCTCATTCATTGATATTTATCAAATAAACGTCTCTTAGTTCGTTTTCGACAAAATAATTAATATTCCATGAATAACATGGATATCCACCCCCCCTTTATTTCGTAACAAATAAGCAACTTAATAAAAAGCATTACCACAATATTAATTTCGCACAAAAACAAAATTGAGAAATAAATTTATTTTCAAAATACACACTTTTCATTTTTATAAAAACACCCTCTATTATTTTTGTGATCTTGTTCATGATTATGAATCATTAAAAATTATTTTTATTTCAAACAAAATAAAAACCAATGTAAAACCACAAATCCAGAA
>NZ_JADEUF010000075.1 GCF_015163655.1 Xenorhabdus griffiniae
AAGCTGCTTTCTCACACATTGGGTATTTTTGCCAACTTTAAACAAGGTAAAAAACAACGCGACTGGCTTCAACAAACGCTCGTTATTGGGTGTTAAAGTTGAGCATCGCGTAAATTAAGGTATTACGTGGCAGCTTACTGTTATCACGTATCCTGTTTCAGGAACAGTTGAAAATACCGCACGATGTATTGACAAAAGATTTACCAACGAAAATAGCTGACTTGCGCCTGGAGCAATTTGAAATTAATCAGGAGCGAGATCGACTCTGTCAAGGGAATAACTATTTCAATAACTTATTGATTAATAATCGTAATCAAATTAAAAATGCATCCAATGAAATGGTGGATGAAGTCCATAATGCTATCAACCAGATCCTGGAAGTTCATTGTGAGCTTTTAGAGCAGCTCAATAATCAGTTGGGAAATCAGATTACTTATGCCATTAACTTGCAAATGGATCAGCAACAGTTATTGGATGTTTCTGAATCACTGGAGCAAACTCTTGTCCAGCAAATTTTTTGGGTTAACAGTAACAAACCCATGAACGTGGCATGGTTAAAATCCTTGCCTGAACTAGTTCAAGAAGAACTGAGTCATCTGGATATTCGTTTAACGCTTACCGGACTGATTACGGGGCTAAAAAACTCTATTCATTTTGTCATTCCTCTTGTGTTAGTTGGTCTGTTTTTACGTTGGCAAACCAAAGGCATTAACGAACAATTGAAAAAAATAGCGGGCGAAGTAGGGCAGTTTCGCCGTGACAGTCAACTGCATACCCCATTGGCCCTCATACTGACATTAATAAAAACTTTGCCACTCGCTTTTATCGTGTTGGCGATAGGTTATTGGTATTCGAAATCAGGTGATGATTTTGGGGATTTGATTTGGGGATTCTCCCGTCAGTTGGCGCTTTTTTGGATTATGTATAGTTGCAGTTACCAGATCCTGGTAAAAGGTGGGATTGGAGAGCAACATTTTTCTCTGGACAGTACGGTTTGTCATTTATTCCGCAAAAATCTTGTTCGCCTGTCGATGACATTACTGCCTATTTTGTTCTGGATAACATTGGGGGCTAAATATCCTTTGCGGCTGTCTGATGATGTGATTGGACAGTGTACGGTATTGATCTGCTTGTTCTTTGTTTTTCTATTTATTTTTCCATTCTGTCGTTATGTATGGCGTGAAAAGAGTTCACATATGATCCGTACTATCGTAGTGACAATATTAACTTTTGCTCCGTTGGTTCTGATGGTGTTGATGATATCGGGTTATTTCTATACAACTTTACGTCTGGCAGAACGTTGGCTCTATAGTTTGTATTTACTGTTTCTCTGGCATATCAGTTATCAAGCCTGTCTGCGAGGATTGGGAATTGCGGCGCGTCGCATTGCTTATCGGCGTGCTGTTGCTCGTCGCCAGTCCCTCACGAAAGAAGGGGGAGAAGGCGAAATGACGGAAGAACCGCCAATGGCTTTAGATCGCATTAATCAGCAATCATTGCGTTTAACTACCATGGTGCTATTTTTGATCTTTTTAGGTGCATTTTATTGGATTTGGTCTGATCTGGTGACGGTATTTTCTTATCTTGATGGGATCAACTTGTGGCAATACAGCACGACAACAGAGCTGGGCAACGTCCTGAATCACGTGACCTTGAAAGATTTGGTACTTTCAATAGCGATGTTGGTCATTTCTTGGGTCATGATGAGAAACTTGCCAGGGCTGCTGGAAGTGTTGGTGTTATCCCGCTTGCAGTTGCAACAAGGTTCTTCGTATGCCATTAAAACGACATTGACTTACTTAATTATTGGTATTGGTGGAATTACAGCGTTAGGAACATTGGGTGTTTCGTGGAATAAATTACAATGGTTGGCGGCGGCACTCTCAGTCGGTTTAGGCTTTGGTTTGCAGGAAATTTTCGCTAACTTTGTTTCGGGTTTGATTATTTTGTTCGAACGCCCTGTTCGAATTGGCGATACAGTAACGATAGGAAATTATTCCGGTTCTGTTAGTAAAATCCGTATTCGGGCGACGACGATTACAGACTTTGACCGCAAGGAGGTGATTATCCCTAATCGGGCATTTGTGACAGAACGTCTGATAAACTGGACACTTTCCGATACCATCACGCGGATTATTATTAAGGTTGGTGTCGCATATGGCTCTGATCTTGATAAGGTCAAAGAGGTTTTGTTAAAAGCAGCAAGTGAAAACGCCCGCGTAATGAGTGAGCCAGGGCCACAAGTCTACTTTATGAATTTTGGCAACAGTACACTGGATCATGAATTGCGGCTTTATGTCCGAGAATTGGGTGATCGTAGCCGTACTGTAGACGAAGTTAACCGCAGTATTGATAAATTATGTCGGGAAAACGACATCAATATTGCATTTAATCAGCTAGAAGTTTACTTACACAATGGACAGGGAGATAGTTTGCAAGAAGTACAGAAGCCAATCGCCAGATAAATGAGGAGTGGGCCTAGTCTTCAGATTGCTGGGTTTGCTTTTTCAATTTCCCCTGAAGATCGTGTTTGACGATTTCTAGTGCTGCCAGTGCGATAGCAGGGGAAATCTCGTTACATTCAAGCAGATAAATAAGATCTACTGCGAGTTGTACTTCAGGTGGCGCTTGTTCCAGAGCCATAGCTACTGTTTCCTTTGTGATTAATCAGAATGCTCTTGTTTTTCTATCGCCTTCTCGATTCGCATTAATGCTTGACGGCAGCGGGCGAGCCTACCAGCTAACGCTGCAATTTCTTTTTGCAGTTTGTGCTTATTGGCCAGTGTAGTTTGTTTATTTAACTGTAATTCACGGTCATCAACCATTGCCATTAAACGGCGTTCATAATCTTGATGTTCTGCCAGACGTTGATAAAGATCTTGTTTTTGTGATCGGCGCTCAAATTTATCCTCCTGCTTTCGTAGATCTTTGGTTGATAATTCGCGTTTAAGTGCCTCTATTTGTGTTACTAAACGCTCGGCAAGGAATTTCACTTGTTCAATACGATAATCGCTTACACAGGATTTCAATTGTTCCAGGTTCTGTCTGATCTCTTGCAGGTATCCACCGAGTTTATTGCTGCGGTGGTGAAACAACACTTGATCAAAACGGGCAGTGGAAAAAGGGGTATCAGGCAGCAAAGCAAGCTCTTTTTCCAGGGTACTGACTTGTTTTTCAAGTGTACTTAATAAATTTTGTATGCCCATTAGCATCTCATTATCATTAATAATCTATCTGTTAAAGCCCTTTCATTGGCTTGGCAGTTGCTTTTTTTCGGCAGTTTGAATAGATTTTACCGTTTTCTTTTTAAATCTGGCTGGCATCAATTATGACCGCTAATGCACAACAACTGCAATTAATTAAAGATAGTATCGAAACCATCCCTGATTATCCAAAGGAGGGAATACTTTTTCGTGACATTACGACATTGCTTGATAATCCAGAGGCTTACCAAGCTACGATAGATTTATTGGTAGCTCGTTATCAGAATACAGGCATCACGAAAATTGTTGGTACTGAAGCACGTGGTTTCTTATTCGGAGCACCTGTTGCACTGCGATTGGGGGTTGGTTTCATCCCCGTTCGTAAAAAAGGTAAATTACCGCGTGAAACGTTGAGCGAAACTTACGATCTGGAATATGGTACAGATACACTGGAAATCCATAAAAGCAGCATCAAGGAAGGGGATAAGGTGCTGGTTATTGATGATCTGCTTGCAACGGGAGGCACCATTGATGCGACGGTTCGCCTGATTCGTCGTCTGGGAGGGCAAGTTTCCGAAGCGGCATTCGTTATTGGATTGCCAGATTTAGGTGGTGTTGAACGTTTGAAAAAACAAGGTGTTGACAGCTACACTCTCGTTGAATTCCCCGGTCACTGATTATTCTGTTTTTTGCATTATTGATACATCAGCCTCGCCGTTAATGGTGAGGCTGTGCTAGCATGTTAGTCAGTCATGTTCAATTTCCTCGGTATTCATGAGCTATCAGGTACTTGCCCGTAAGTGGCGCCCACAAATATTTTCTGATGTGATTGGTCAACAACATGTGTTGACTGCATTGGCGAATGGTCTTGAGCACCAACGCCTTCATCACGCTTATCTTTTTTCCGGCACTCGTGGCGTGGGAAAAACCACTATTGCACGTCTGTTGGCAAAAGGACTGAATTGCGAAACGGGTATAACTAAGACTCCATGTGGTCAGTGTACCAATTGTCTTGAAATTGAGCAGGGGCGGTTTGTGGATCTGATTGAGATCGACGCTGCTTCCCGAACAAAAGTAGAAGATACCCGCGAGTTGTTGGACAACGTCCAGTATGCGCCTGCCAGAGGTCGTTTCAAAGTTTACCTTATTGATGAAGTTCACATGCTTTCTCGCCATAGTTTCAATGCATTGTTGAAGACATTGGAAGAACCACCAGAACATGTGAAATTCCTTCTGGCAACAACAGATCCACAGAAACTGCCAGTGACTATTCTTTCACGCTGTTTGCAATTCCATTTGAAAACACTCGATGTGGATCAAATCAGTAGCCAATTGGAACATATCCTTAATGCAGAGCAGATAGAAAGTGATGCTCGTGCCCGTCAGCTACTTGCCCGTGCAGCAGATGGCAGTATGCGTGATGCCTTGAGTTTAACGGATCAAGCTATTGCTCTTGGTAGCGGGAAGCTGACATCAGATATTGTTAGCCAGATGCTGGGAACGCTGGATGATGACCAACCATTGGCGATGATTGAATCGCTAGTGCGTGCAGATGGCCAACAAATGATGGCATTGGTGGAACAAGTGGCAACTCGTGGTGTCGATTGGGAAAATTTGCTGGTTGAAACATTGTCGCTGTTGCATCGGATTGCCATGCTCCAGCTATTGCCTCAGCAACCTGAAAGTGAGCCTTCTTCAACGGAAGGGCGGTTGCGTTTGTTGGCAAGAGCAATATCCCCGACGGATTTGCAGCTTTATTATCAAGCGTTACTGGTAGGGCGCAAGGAGCTTCCTTATGCACCAGAACGACGGATGGGGGTGGAAATGGCGTTATTGCGCGCCCTGGCTTTTCATCCCAAAACAGTCATTGAGGAAATATTACCACCTGCTGCGGAAAACGCTGTAGCACCACCTTCGGCCCAGCTATCTGCAAAGCAGTTGACGTCAAATAAAGAAGAAAATGAGCGTCCTGAGCAGACAATATCCCAATCGATAGGCAGTGAATCGCCTATTGCAAACAGTCCTACAGCGAAGCTATTGCAAGCAAGAAGTTCGCTGACGCGTCAAGGAAATACGCCACTAAAAAAGCCTGAGCCGGCAGAGTCTGCGAAGGCGAAGCCGGCAAGTTCGGCGTTGGAGAGATTAGTGGCGGTGGCAGAACAACGGTCTCAATCTCATCCCCCTAAAACACGGGAGTCTAAGCCGGTTAATTCGGTAAAAAAAGAAGCTTATCGCTGGCGGGCAACGAATAGTGGGGAAGAGAAACAGCGCCCGACTGCGACGCCAAAAGCGATCAAAGCCGCTTTGGAGCACGAGAAAACAGCAGAGTTGGCGGAAAAGCTGGCTATTGAATCGAAACAAAGGGACCCATGGGCTGCGGAAATTGATAAACTGCATATTCCCAAATTGGTTCAACAGGTAGCACTGAATGCTTTTAAAGAACAGATTGATGAAAATCGTCTTTGTTTGCATTTACGTTCAAAGCAGCGTCACCTTAATTCAGCATCGGCTCAGAAAGCGTTGACTGAAGCATTAAGTGAATTGCATGGAAAACCTATTGAACTCAATATCATTGAAGATGATAATCCTGCGGTAAAAACGCCTCTGGAGTGGCGACAAGCCATTTATGAAGAAAAATTGGCACAAGCGCGTCAATCCATTATTTCGGATAAAACGATTCAAACACTTCAGCAACTATTCGATGCAGAATTGGATGAAGAAAGTATCCGGCCTGTTTAACTGCCGCAGTGTATTTTATGCTGTGGCGATAGCGAAGAGAGAAAATTATGTTTGGTAAAGGTGGTTTGGGCAATTTGATGAAACAAGCCCAGCAGATGCAAGAAAAAATGCAGAAAATGCAGGAAGAAATTGCAAATCTGGAAGTGACAGGCGAATCTGGCGCAGGCTTGGTAAAAATCACTATTAATGGTGCACATAACTGCCGCCGGGTTGAAATTGATCCAAGTTTAATGGACGATGATAAAGACATGCTGGAAGATCTGATTGCAGCGGCATTCAATGATGCAGCTCGCCGTATTGAAGAAACCCAGAAAGAAAAAATGGCCAGTGTTTCCAGTGGAATGCAGTTACCACCTGGATTTAAGATGCCATTCTAATGCAAACCAGTCCTCTTCTTGAATCTCTGATGGAAGCCCTGCGCTGTTTGCCCGGCGTAGGCCCAAAATCTGCACAGCGGATGGCATTTCATCTATTGCAGAGAGATCGCAGTGGTGGGATGCGATTGGCCCAGGCACTGACACGAGCGATGTCTGAAATTGGTCACTGTCAGGATTGTCGGACATTCACGGAACAGGAACAGTGCACGATTTGCGCTAATCCCCGTCGTCAGCAGAATGGTCAGATTTGTGTAGTGGAAAGTCCCGCAGATATTCATGCCGTCGAACAAACGGGGCAGTTTGCGGGACGTTATTTTGTCCTGATGGGGCATTTATCGCCACTGGATGGTATCGGGCCAATGGATATTGGTTTAGATCGTTTAGAAGAACGTTTATCTTCTGAAACCTTGTCAGAAATCATTCTGGCAACTAATCCAACTGTCGAAGGAGAGGCAACGGCAAACTATATTGCAGAAATGTGTTCTCAATATGGTGTGACAGCCAGCCGAATTGCTCACGGTGTCCCTGTGGGTGGAGAGCTTGAAATGGTGGATGGCACAACACTGTCTCATTCGCTGGCTGGCCGGCAGAAAATCACGAATTTGTGATTCTTTCCCCAATTAGTAGGTGATTTTAATGGATGGTGTTGTTGATTATGCCGCCATCCATCGCTGACTTACCCGTTTATCAAACTAATTTTACATTCTTATTGCTATCTTAACTTGAAACTCTCCATATCTATCCCCATTTGATTACCATCGTCCGATTTTACATATCTGAACTGGATTTAGATTGAGGTAATAAATGAGCATGAAAGATCAGGAAACCCGTGGATTTCAGTCTGAAGTCAAACAACTGTTGCAATTGATGATCCACTCTCTCTATTCCAATAAAGAAATTTTTCTTCGTGAACTAATTTCAAACGCATCTGATGCGGCTGACAAATTGCGCTTCCGAGCATTGTCTGCCCCTGAGCTGTATGAAAATGATGGTGAATTGCGTGTTCGTCTGGCTCTTGATAAAGAACAGAAAACTATCACCATCAGCGATAACGGTATCGGTATGTCCCGTGATGAAGTGATCAATAATCTGGGAACGATTGCAAAATCTGGTACTAAAGCATTTCTTGAGTCCATTGGTTCTGATCAAGCAAAAGATAGCCAATTGATTGGTCAATTCGGTGTAGGTTTCTACTCTGCCTTTATCGTCGCTGACAAAGTCACCGTACGTACTCGTGCAGCAGGAGCACCCGCTGAACAAGGCGTATTCTGGGAGTCAACAGGAGAAGGTGACTACACTGTTGCTGATATTGAAAAAGCCGATCGTGGTACAGAAATTACCCTGCATCTACGAGATGGGGAAAGCGAATTTCTCAATGACTGGCGTCTGCGTTCTATCATTGGTAAATATTCAGATCATATTGCCTTGCCAGTTGAAATTGAAACCCAAACTAAAAACGAAGAAGACGATTCAGTTACCGTTACATGGGAAAAAATCAACAAAGCCCAAGCCTTGTGGACTCGTAATAAAGCTGAAATCAGTGATGAAGAGTACCAAGAGTTTTATAAGCACATCTCCCATGACTTTACTGACTCTTTGATTTGGAGTCATAACCGCGTTGAAGGTAAGCAGGAATACACCAGCTTGCTATACATCCCTTCCCAGGCACCGTGGGATATGTGGAACCGCGAACATAAACATGGCCTGAAACTATACGTACAGCGTGTCTTCATTATGGATGAAGCTGAACAGTTCATGCCAAATTACCTGCGTTTTGTCCGTGGTCTGATCGATTCCAACGATCTGCCATTGAACGTTTCCCGTGAAATTTTGCAAGATAGTTCAATCACACGTAATCTGCGCAGCGCGCTGACTAAACGTGTATTGCAAATGTTGGATAAGCTGGCAAAAGACGATGCAGAAAAATATCAGACCTTCTGGCAGCAGTTCGGCCTGGTGATGAAAGAAGGTCCAGCCGAAGATGGCGCAAACAAAGAAGCTATTGCTAAGTTACTGCGCTTTGCTACGACTCATAGTGACAGCTCCGCTCAAACCGTTTCTCTGGAAGATTACGTTGGCCGCATGGCAGAAGGGCAGGAGAAGATTTATTACATTACTGCGGATAGCTATGCCGCAGCGAAGAATAGCCCACACCTGGAGCTGTTCCGTAAGAAAGGCATTGAAGTTCTGTTGCTGTCTGACCGCATTGATGAATGGATGATGAGCTACCTGACTGAATTTGATGGTAAATCATTCCAATCTGTCAGCAAGGCGGATGAATCCCTCGATAAACTGGCGGATGAAAACAAGGCTGAGCAAGAAGAAGCAGACAAAAAACTGGAGCCATTTGTTGAGCGCGTGAAAACTCTGCTAGGTGAACGCGTGAAAGATGTGAAACTAACTCATCGTCTGACCGATACCCCAGCTATTGTAACAACCGATGCTAATGCGATGAGCACCCAAATGGCGAAGCTATTTGCGGCAGCGGGCCAGTCTGCACCAGAAGTCAGTTATAACTTTGAGCTGAATCCAGAACATCTTCTGGTCAAAAAAGCGGCTGACATTGATGATGACGCTCAATTTGCTGATTGGGTAGAGTTGCTGTTGGATCAAGCGTTATTTGCTGAACGTGGCACATTGGATGATCCAAACCAGTTTATTCGTCGTATGAATCAATTATTATTAGCTGAAAAAGCTTAAACTTATTGAGATAATGATAAAAACCACGCTTCAACACAAATGGAGCGTGGTTTATTTTTTAGTTAATGCGGAAACGTTTACCTGTTTTCTTGAGCCATCCCCCATTCAAATGGTATGGTGGTACGTTTTCTCTAAAATATGAAAAGCAAATAGCAAGGGGATTTACGCAATGCGTATTATTCTACTGGGCGCGCCAGGCGCCGGTAAGGGGACTCAGGCACAGTTTATCATGGAGAAATATGGGATCCCCCAAATTTCTACAGGTGACATGCTGCGTGCTGCGGTAAAAGCGGGCACCGAATTGGGTTTGCAAGCAAAAGAGCTGATGGATAATGGTAAGCTGGTAACTGATGAGCTGGTCATTGCATTGGTTAAAGAGCGCATCAAACAAGATGATTGTCATAATGGCTTCTTGTTGGATGGGTTCCCACGCACGATTCCTCAGGCCGATGCCATGAAAGACGCTGGTATCGAGGTTGACTATGTGTTGGAATTTGACGTTCCTGATGAAATCATCGTTGAACGTATTATTGGCCGTCGTGTACATGCGCCATCCGGTCGTGTTTACCACATCAAATTCAATCCACCAAAAGTGGAAAACAAAGATGATGTGACAGGCGAAGAGCTGACTATCCGTAAAGATGATCAGGAAGATACGGTCCGTAAACGTCTGGTTGAATACCACGCCCAAACTGCACCTCTGGTTTCTTACTATCAGCAAGAAGCACAGGCCGGTAACACAAAATACTTCAAACTTGATGGCACTCGTCAAGTAGCGGAAGTTAGCGCGGAGCTGGCTAATATTCTGGGCTAATGATTTCGAGCTCTCTTGAATTGTTATAACAGGCGGTTTTCATACCGCCTGACTTTTTTTGTCGTTCACGCTACCTTAGAGAAATTTACTCCATGAAATGTTACATGTAACTATCATTCATGTTTTATACTAGATTGTCAGTCATTTTAATGGAGCTCTGAGGAATGAGTAGCAAGAAGTATGGTGTCCTATTAGTGAATCTCGGTACACCTGATGCACCAACACCAGCAGCAATAAGATGTTATCTGGCAAAATTTCTGAGTGACAGAAGGGTGGTTGATATCCCGCCATTTATTTGGAAACCTATCTTAAATGGTTTTATTCTTCCTTTCCGTGCTGCTCGAATTGCTAAGCTTTACCAAGAAATTTGGATGGAAGAAGGTTCTCCTTTATTAGTTTATAGTCGTCGTCAGCAGAAATTACTGGGTGAGGGGTTGGCAGATATCCCTGTTGCTTTGGGAATGACTTACGGCTCCCCTTCTTTATCTCAGGCCGTAGAGAGTTTGTTACAACAGGGTATTGAGGCTCTCATTATACTGCCACTTTATCCTCAATATTCCAGTACAACTTCGGCAGCGGTTTTTGACAGGATCAGTAAAATATTGCGGGAGTACCGGACAATTCCTACCCTGCATTTTGTTCGTAGTTATGCCACACATCCTGCTTATATTGCAGCACTAAAGGAAACCATTGAGCAGAGTTTTGAAAAACATGGTCAGCCTGATCGGTTAATTATTTCTTATCATGGTATTCCTGAACGTCTGGTAAAGATGGGAGATATTTATCCACAGGATTGTCAGGCGACAACTGATCTGTTGAGTCAGGCACTGGATTACCCCGCAGATAAAATGATGATGACATATCAGTCGCGTTTTGGTTGTTTACCGTGGTTATCGCCTTATACAGATAAAACCATGGCATCGTTACCCAGCCAAGGTGTGGAACATGTTCAAGTGATATGTCCGGGGTTTGCGGCAGATTGTTTGGAAACGTTGGAAGAGATTAAGCAACAGAATAAAGTTATCTTTTTAGAAGCTGGTGGGAAAAAGTTTGAATATATCTCTGCACTTAATGATAATAAAGTCCACATTTCTTTGCTTGAACAGTTGATAAGTAATGTCATGAAATAACATGCAATTGCTTATTATGAGACATTATCACACATGATGAACAGCAGACATTGATCGTCGTATGATTTTAAGGATATGGTTTTTTAACCAATGAATACGATAAGCGAGAGAAAGGGCTTGCATATCAATGAAAAGCATAATTATTTAGATTGGATATATAGATAATGAGTAATAAACCTATTAAACACCCTGATTTTTATGAAGAACATGCAAACTACTATCCTCCAGCGCGGGAGGATGAAATTGATTTGTTTGAACTATTCTCTGTCCTCTTCCAATCAAAATATTTGATCATTGCAGTATCTTTCGTTTTTGCAATTATTGGTTTCGGTATCGCATCATTTTTACCACAAAAATGGACCAGTACAGCGGCTGTAGTAAAACCAGGGCTGGAGGAGTTTCAGCCATTGAAGAATGCATTAACGGATTTACATGTTCTGAGTATAGATCCCAAAGTCACAGAAGGATCACTGTATAAACGGTTTATTGAAAATTATAACTCACGTGTATTGAGTGAAGAATATTTGGTTAATACCGATTACTTCAAGACATTGCTTGCTAAGAACCAAAATAGTTCTGAGCAGGAAAAAAGAAAACTAATCGAGAAAATTGTTAATAAAAACATTGTCATATCTTTACCCAAAAAAGAGAAGGATGATGAAATTGTCGATGAAGCCAAACTCTCTTTCAGTGCTGACAATGCAAAAGATGCTTACAATCTATTAAGTGGCTATATCAATTTCGTCTCTTCGGTGGTTCGCGATCAAGTGAAAGAGGAGCTGAGTGATATGGTTCATGAGAAACTGGAATACTCGCAAAAGCTTTATGCACTTGATTTGGAACGTATCGCTAATATGCGCAGCGTAGATATTGAGCGATTGAAGTATGCGATTTCTCTTGCTAATTCTGCCGGAATTAAAAAACCAGTATCGAATGGTGGAGCTATGATCAAGGATGACCCGGATTATTCGATTGCACTGGGTTCTGATGCACTGCAACGTAAGTTACAGATTACTGAAGAAGTCACTGATCCAACTAAAATTGATGCAGACCTGCGTAACCGTCAGTTGTATATCAAAAATCTGGAAAAAGTGAATGTGAATACTGTTGATTTTGTGCCTTTCAAGTTTATGCAGAAACCTTATGAACCAACTGTAAAAGATTCACCTAAGCGTTTGCTGATTTTGATTGGAGCTGGCTTTATTGGATTTATTTTATCCATCATGTATGTACTGTTGCGCCACATGGTACGTAGTCGCCAGAAACAAGAGGCTTAATATTATCTATACCAATCTAACTTCAAGATGTGTGTGATTTCATATAGTGTTGTAAATTGCAACTTGAAGTTTAATGCATACATGTTTCGGCAGCCAATGTTGTGAAATAACATTGGCTGTCTTCATTTTTGTCGCTGCATTTTTTGTTTCTCTTCGGTATTGTGAAACACTATATTATGCTAACATGCCGCATATTTTAGCTCTGCCGCAACAATTAATTATGAAATTCCCTGGTAAACGTAAATCTAAACACTATTTTCCTGTCAGTTTAAGAGATCCTCTGCTCCAACCCATCAAAGAGATGATGGATACTGAAAATAATCAAGCCTACATTGTTGGCATTGACCAGACACTGGTTGATATTGAAGCCAAAGTTGATGAGGATTTTATCCAGCGTTATAACCTAAGCCAGGGACACTCGTTAGTCATTGAAGATGATGTAGCCGAGGCGCTTTACAAGGAACTGGCAGAGAAGAATCTCATCAGCCATGAATTTGCGGGTGGTACTATCGGCAATACTTTGCACAACTATTCTGTGCTGGCTGATGATAAATCCGTCCTGCTTGGCGCAATGTGTAATAACATCCAAATAGGAAGTTATGCATATTGTTATCTCTGCAATACATCCAGTCGTATGGATCTAAATCATCTTCAGGGAGTTGATGGCCCAATTGGCCGTTGTTTTACTTTAGTGACGGAAAATGGTGAAAGAACATTTGCGATCAGTCCGGGATTAATGAATCAGCTTCGTCCAGAAAGCATCCCTGAACATATTATTGCGGAAGCGTCAGCATTGGTGATCACAGCTTATTTGGTGCGTTGTAAACCGGGTGAGCCAATGCCAGAAGCAACAATGAAAGCCATTGAATATGCGAAGAAGTATAACGTACCTGTTGTATTAACATTAGGAACAAAATACGTCATTGCGGATGATCCACAATGGTGGCGCGATTTTCTGGCTGAAAATGTTTCTGTTGTTGCAATGAATGAAGATGAAGCTTGTGAATTAACCGGTTTCAGTGATCCTTTATTAGCGGCTGACATGGCGCTAAATTGGGTGGATTTGGTGTTATGTACCGCAGGGCCTGCTGGATTATATATGGCGGGTTACACTGAGGAAGAACAAAAGCGCCAAACATTGCATCCTTTGCTGCCTGGTGCGATTGCAGAATTTAACCGTTATGAATTCAGCCGGGCGATGCGTAAGGTGGATTGCCAAAACCCAATGCGGGTTTATTCCCATATTGAGCCCTATATGGGAGGGCCTGAAAAAATCATGAATACTAATGGTGCTGGGGATGGCGCGTTATCTGCATTGCTGCATGATATTACAGCCAACAGTTATCATCGCATGAATGTACCTAACTCCAGCAAACATGCGCGCTCTTATTTGACCTATTCTTCTTTGGCTCAGGTATGTAAGTACGCTAATAGAGTGAGTTATCAGGTATTGAGTCAGCATTCTCCGCGTTTAACCCGAGGGTTGCCGGAGAAAGAAGATAGCCTGGAAGAGTCTTACTGGGAACGCTGATTCTGCTAGTCTGGGGTTTTTATGGGAATATCCCACATTTGGGGATATTCCTTGACTCGTATATTATGTTGGAGATGAAGTCGCAGGTGAGTGTAATAATGGCGGCTCTATTGGACAACCCTCTTCATATTCAGGTAATGCATCAGCCATTGCCCGTGCTATTTCATGTTCACCGATGATAATGTGATTAGTGCCACGCTCTGTAATGTAAGTGACTTCATCATCATAATGAGCTCGAACAATGATATTGATATCTGGCCTGATTTCTCTGGCATTTGCAACGATCTCACCGGCTTCATAACCATTAGGGATTGTCAGGAATAAAATACAAGCGCAATCGAGCCTTGCCAGGGCCATGATCTCTTTATTGACGGCATTACCCATCACGGCACTGACACCCATTTCGCCTAACTCTTCAAACCGGGCGCGTGTATCTTCAATGACCACAACAGGAAAATTTTTTTCTTGTAAACGCTGACAAAGCTGATCTCCTACTCGGCCATATCCCACCACAATGGCATGACCACAAATATCGACCGGGATCTGGGTTTCTTCTTCCAGTGTTTCTTCGAGTAATTGTTCTTCAATGGTTTCTGTTTTTTCCAAATAGCGATCCAGTAAGCTAAATAGCACAGGATTCAGCATGATTGAAATGATAGCGCCAGCCAGCACAAGGTTACGGGCTTCACCATCCAGGAATCCCAACGTGACACCAAGCCCGGCGAGGATAAAGGCAAATTCACCAATTTGGGCGAGACTGGCTGAAATGGTTAGGGCCGTGCGTCGTGAGTGTCCAAACATTCTGACCAGTAGCAAAGCAGCTAATGACTTGCCAATGATAATAATGGCAAGGGTTCCTATAATCGCCAGAGGCTGTTGGAGTAAAACCATAGGGTCAAACAGCATACCAACAGAAACAAAGAACAGAACTGCGAAAGCATCCCTTAGTGGTAAAGTATCTTGCGCCGCCCGATGACTCAATTCTGACTCATTTAGTACCATGCCAGCGAAGAAGGCACCGAGGGCAAATGATGCATCAAATAGTGTCACTGCACCATAAGCAACACCTAACGCAATGGCAAGTACAGCCAGCGTGAAGAGTTCACGGGAGCCTGTCCCAGCGGTTTTCGCCAGTAACCAGGGTATGACACGCCGTCCGACGAAAATCATCAACAAAATAAAAGCAACGACTTTTCCAACAGTGAGAGAGATCTTTAACAACAATTGACCAATATTTGCGTTTTGACTGTCCATAATTCCTGCTGCTGCAGGAAGTAATACTAACGTTAGCACCATGGCCAGATCTTCAACAATTAGCCAACCAATGGCAATTTGTCCCCTTTGACTATCAATGAGCTGTCGTTCTTCTAATGCCCTGAGCAATACTACTGTGCTGGCGGTAGACAGGCAAAGACCAAATACTATGCCGCTGAGTAATCCCCAGCCGAGCAGCACTGATAACCCGGTACCTAATAAAGTTGCAACTGCAATTTGGGCGATAGCGCCAGGAATGGCAATTGATTTGACGGCTAACAAATCTTTAAGTGAAAAATGTAGACCGACACCAAACATCAGTAAGATCACGCCAATTTCTGACAGTTCTGGAGCTAAAGATGTATCGGCAACAAAACCAGGAGTGAAGGGACCCGCTAGTACACCTGCAACGAGGTATCCTACCAGAGGTGAAATTTTCAGGCGCTGTGCAAGCATGCCAAGCAGATAAGCAAGAACAAAACCGCCAACAATGGTCGTGATAAGAGGTGTCGAGTGCTCCATCAAGGCTCCTTCTGGGTAGCGAGTATATAAATTGTGTAGTTAGGTGAGGTAATAATATATTTTATAAATAATTAAAGATTACAAAAAATATATTGAGTGGCAAAAACGAGAATGATCTACATAAACATTATTTTAATGTAATTTTATGTAGATTTTGCCATCATTTACGCTAGTTTACAAAGAAGAATACTTTAATAATTATGGTGTTTATCCAGGGTATTCCTTGTGTTTTTCACGCGTTTTTTTCTAAATTTGGCAAAAACAGCGTGAAAATACCAAGAAGTGGCAGAAAAGCACAAATTTTGTAAACCAATTCTATACTGGTTTTATCTGCGACATAGCCAAGTACGGCAGCCCCAATGCCCCCCATACCAAAGGCTAGGCCAAAGAACAAACCGGCAATCATACCTGTTTTGCCGGGAATAAGCTCTTGAGCGTAGACTAAAATAGCAGAGAACGCAGAAGCCAATATTATACCAATAATAACCGTCAGTATGCTTGTCCAGAATAAAGAGGCATAAGGTAACAGCAGGGTAAAAGGTGCCACGCCAAGAATTGAACCCCAAATGACATATTTCCGACCTATCTTATCTCCAATCGGCCCGCCAATCAGGGTACCTGCCGCTACGGCAAATAAAAAGATAAATAGGTGGATTTGGGCATTTTGCACGGATAAACCAAATTTCTGTATCAGGTAAAAAGTATAGTAGCTACTGATACTGGTTAGGTAAAAATACTTGGAGAAAACCAGTAACAGAAGAATGGCAAAAGAATTTATAATAGTTTTTCTCGGCAGCTTTGGCAGGGCATTAGTACGAGAAGACAGGGGGGAGATAACCCGATGCTGCATCTTGTACCATTGGCTGACTTGCAAGAGGATTACGATAGCCAACAGTGCTGCCAGGGAAAACCAACCGACGTTCCCCTTGCCATAAGGCGCAATAAAAATGGCGGCTAACAGCGGACCTAATGAACTTCCTAAATTTCCCCCTACTTGAAATAAAGATTGCGCCAGACCATGACGTCCACCTGAAGCCATACGTGCGACTCGTGACGATTCGGGATGAAAAACGGATGATCCCGTACCAACCAATGCGGCAGCCATTAATATAATTGAAAAACTTTCAGCATAAGCTAGCAGAAGCAAACCAGATAGGGTAAATCCCATACCGATAGGCAATGAATAGGGTTGCGGATGTTTATCGGTATACAAACCGATAAGGGGTTGCAATAGAGATGCTGTTACCTGATAGGCTAGAGTTATCATCCCAACCTGAATAAAACTGAGAGTAAATTCAGATTGCAGCAGTGGATAAATCGCCAGAATCAACGATTGAATCATATCATTCAGCATATGAGATAAGCTGATGGCGCCGAGAATTGAAAAAACGGTGCGATGTTTTTTTGTTGGTGAAGTTGGAAACAAGGCTGTTTTACTTTTTTCACTCATATCTATTCGCTTATCAATGTCATTATCAATAAAGTTTATAGGGGGAAATTTTTAGGTTTGCTGAATTTCTGTTTAATTTTTACACCATAATACATCTTAGATAATTAACAAAATTTTTATTTATACCTATATAATTTGGGTGCAATATCAAAAAGGTGAAATCTTTTAAGCCGCGGTTTGAAAGGGATGAACCACTACCATCATATAACTAATAAGATTTTGAAATACATGGAGATACCCCATGAAACTATCGTTTAAAGCGTCAATTTGCGCCCTTGCAATTTCGCTGTCACTGGCACCGTTAATTGCAAACGCCTGGGAAAAAGATAAAACCTATGACATTACCATCTTGCATACTAATGACCATCATGGCCATTTCTGGCATAACGATTATGGTGAATATGGTTTGGCGGCTCAAAAAACGGTGGTAGATTCCATTCGTCAGGAGGTTGCCAAGAAAGGAGGTAGCGTATTGCTATTGTCAGGTGGTGACATTAACACCGGCGTACCAGAATCAGATATGCAAGATGCTGAACCAGATTTTAAGGGCATGAATCTGGTGGGATACGATGCGATGGCATTGGGGAACCATGAATTTGATAAGCCCTTAAATGTCTTGTTCCAACAACAAAAATGGGCAAACTTCCCATTTCTCTCTGCCAATATTTACCAAACCAGCACAGGCAAGCGCTTGTTTAAGCCATATGTTATTTTTGATAAGCAAGGCGTGAAAATAGCGGTTCTTGGCCTGACAACCGATGACACCGCGAAAATCGGTAATCCGGCTAATTTTCCGGATGTTGAATTCCGTGTTCCTGCTGAAGAAGCCAAAAAAGTTATTGAAGAGCTGAAAAAGAATGAAAAGCCGGACGTGATTATTGCAGCAACCCACATGGGGCACTATGACGATGGTCATCATGGTACGAATGCGCCGGGAGATGTTGAAATGGCACGTAGTTTGCCTGCGGGTTATTTGAATATGATTGTGGGGGGACACTCACAAGATCCGGTGTGTATGTCTGCGGAGAATAAAAACTATAAACAAGTGGATTATGTTCCGGGTACACCTTGTTCTCCTGATCGCCAAAATGGCACATGGATTGTTCAGGCTCACGAATGGGGGAAATATGTAGGTCGGGCTGATTTTCAATTCCGTAATGGTGAATTCAAGTTAGTTCATTATCAATTGATCCCGATTAACTTAAAGAAAAAAGTAACAAAAGAAGATGGCAGTACGGAACGTGTTTACTATACCCATGAAATTAAGCAAAATCCTGAAATGCTTAAGTTGCTGACACCTTATGAAGATAAGGGCAGCAAGATCCTTAATGTGAAAATAGGCTCAGTAGATAACAAATTAGAAGGTGATCGCAGTAAAGTACGTTTCGTGCAAACGAATATGGCACACCTTGTATTAGCTGCTCAGATGGAACGGACAAACGCTGATTTTGCAGTGATGAGCGGTGGTGGAATCCGTGACTCTATTGAAGCAGGGGATATTACTTACAAGGATGTCATGAAAGTTCATCCATTTGCTAACCAACTGGTTTATGTGGACTTCAAAGGTAGCGAAGTTTTGACCTATTTGACGGCTGTAGCAAATATGGAAAAGGATTCTGGCGCTTATGGTCAGTTCTATAATGTGAGCTTCGTGAAAGAGGGTAAGAATATCAGTGAGGTAAAAATTGGTGGTAAGCCATTAGATCCAAATAAAACTTACCGCATGGCGACGTTAAACTTTAACGCGATTGGCGGAGATGGTTATCCACGGATTGATAATTTGCTTGGTTATGTTGACACAGGGTTTGTCGATGCTGAGGTATTGAAAGGATATATTGAAAAACACTCTCCATTGAAATCTTCTGATTATGAACCGAAAGGTGAAATTCATATAAATAATAACAATTGAGCAATAGATTGCTGTTAGTTATTTGCATAAAAAGACCATCTGTTCTTGCAGATGGTCTTTTGCTTATTAGCAATAAGGCGTGTTATGCATAAATAAGAACGGTTGAAACTGAATAATAACTTAATGATTAAATAGCATGGTAATTAATGAATTGCTTTCTCCTTTGGTTGGTAATTTTTCAAGTCCATTTTTTTCATATAAGGTGATAATTTTTGAATTGTTTTCGCATTCCAAAATAGTTACTCTCCCTCCTATTAATTCTTGAGCTTTTTCAATGGTGACATTGATATGAAATAAAATGTCTCTAAGGCTTATTGGGTTTTTACGTAATGAAAAATTTTTAGCTATTTGACCAACTAAATAAACTTTTAGAGAATTGGCATTTTTACTGATACCGTTAAGTTTTTTTATCTTTGTCTTCGAAATGGCAAGATTATTTGTTGATATCTCCTTAAATGTTAAAGAAAAATAAGCCAATAATAATCCTTCTTTATCTAGAATTAAATAGGTTCTTGTTGCATCAGCTTGTTCAAATCTAATTGATTTTAAATGTAAAAATGATTCTACGTCATGATTAGGGGGACAAGAAAATGAGAGTAAATATTCTCTTGCTCTGTCACTACCAAAGGCCGCCAGAATTTTACTTAGAGTGAGAATTTTCGTTTTAATATCTCTATAGCCTCTTTTTGCTGTGCTTCAAAATCGATTGTCTCAAAATTATTTTCTCTTGGCTTCCTATTAGCCTTTCTAAGCATTTTAATTGCTTTTGGATCAGTGATAACAATGGGGCGGAAAAATGATGAAGTTGCCATTTTATGGTCATGATTCCAATTTATTGATAGTGACGAATGTTCAAATAATACCCAATGACTCTGTCATGCATTTCTATGGATTTTGAAAAAGATAAGGTCTTGCGAGTCAGTCTTGC
>NZ_JADEUF010000076.1 GCF_015163655.1 Xenorhabdus griffiniae
CTTCGTCACTTTTTTCATGTCACTTTGCCAGAAAAAGCAAAAGAATTGACGACTCGACTGACTGATAATTTCCAGATTTTAAAACCATCATCTTGAAGTGAGATTGGTATAATACCACTTACATTCAAATCTGATGAACATCTGGTGCGCTGGTTTATTTTATATACCAATCCAACTTCAAGTTGCCGCTTGCAAATCAATGTGATTGTTTATATCTCCCCGCGTAGCGGGAGATATAAGACGCATCTTGAAAGGCGATTGGTATAAGAGAAAAAATAAACCATAGGTAACAGTTACTAACCTGAAACCGCACATTTTGCGTATACGATAAAAAAGAAATTCTTAAAATGGCTCACATAATAACGTAACTTATTATTTATCAGCATATTTTTAGTAAAACCCCACCCATGTGGAAGGTAAACATGTTAGAAAATGTTATCAACGATATTGTAAGATGGTTAGAAAGCCAACTTCAACAAACTGAAGGTATTAAAATAGATGCGATAGCCCATAAAAGTGGTTATTCAAAATGGCATTTACAACGGATTTTTAAGGAGTTGAAAGGCTGTACGTTAGGTCAATATGTGCGCCGCCGTCGCCTCCATGAAGCAGCCAGATCTTTGCGTGAAGGCAATTTGCCCATTCTTGACATTGCTCTTCAATATGGTTTTAGCTCTCAAGCTACATTTACCCGAATATTTAAAAGACATTTTAATACTACGCCCGCTAAATTCCGTGAAAATGGATATCTGCCTGAATTAAAGACATTTTTATATTGTGAAGAATATAAGTACTGTGAATAATAAAATAAATACGGGATCATACGGATCTGAAAATAACAGACATTAAATCCTGCGAGCTTGCCAAAAAACACGACGCCAATACACATTATCAAGAGAAGAACGTATTACCCCTTTACTTGTGGATGCATGAATGAATTCATGGTTAGTATCGTAAATACCCACATGCAACCCACTCTTTCCACTGCCGGTTTTAAAAAAAACCAGATCACCTGGCATCAGGTCATCTTTGTTTATCCATGTACCTATTCGGGTTTGTTCACTTGTTGTGCGAGGAAGCTGAATATTAAAGCGATCAGAAAAAGTTCGGTACACAAAGCCGGAACAATCAATACCATGCCTATCTATGCCACCATAGCGATACGGCGTATTTTGCCATTGTTCAAGTTGATCTTTTAACTGAGCAATGACCATTATCGGATCAGAGAGAGCTGCCTTCAGCGGAGACGAATTAGGCTTGGAAACAGGATTGGTGCAACCAATAAGAAAAAAACTCAATAACAAGCACAAATGCCTTATCCTTATTACCATCTGCTTTCCCTCAATCATCAATTTTCCTCAATTACCCATGGAAACAACAAACTTTATCTATTTTGTTTCCGGTCTGCTGATTAACCAAACACCCAACAAGATGAAAAAAACGCCCAACGTTTTTAACAGTGAGACAGTTTCACTAAACCAAGGTAATAAAGCCACCATTAAATAAACAAAAGCATAACTCAAGCTAATAATAGGGTACGCTTTATTCAATGGCAGATATTTCAATGTGAAAAACCAACATAACATAGATAATATATAGCCCGCCAATCCTGCCATAATCATCAGCAAAGGATTGTGATTTGCCCAAAGCCAGTTGATATCCAGCCAGTGCATTGATAACGAAAGTTCCGGTAAATGAGCCACTCCCCACTTCAATAACAATTGCGCTACAGTGATAAGCAGGACACTCGCCATCCCCCAAAGATAACCTTTCATTGACTTAAACTCATCAATAAGATCCCGAACATAATGGCAAAAACCCCCATCCAGTGCTTTAATCCCACCTTTTCTTGATACAAAAATTGCCCAATCAAAGTCACTATGACAAAATTTATACTAAGCATAGGGTAAGCGATGCTCAGTGGAAAAAATTGCAATAATCGCAACCAAAATATCATTCCTATACCCAACAGAAGAATAGCACTGGACAGCCATATCACCATCGATACCACTTTATGCGGGTTATTTTTTTTCTGCCAACAAATAACCGCTTGCTTCTGGCACAATTGCCCCGCACAAGTAAGCAGACTAACCAAAATCAATAATATTATGTTACTGCTCATGGCTGTTTCTTATAAATCACAAGCACAAATCTATGATTACGGCGCACAAAATCCGGCTCTGGTAATTCAGACAACTCACCTTCTGAGGGTAATAGAAAAACAACCGCAACTTGACCTTTTTTACGCGCTTTCGCTAGCCACGCAGGAAATTCTTGCTCCGTGATATATCGATATTGGCTATCAAGATAAGCAAGGCCATATTCTAATTCCCCCTGACGATCAAACAAGTAAATATCACTGCGTTTCAATTCCCATGCAATCGCTGCCCCCACGCCAACAGATTGAGACAAGATATATTTACTGCCAGCCAACTCTTTTTCGTTTTGCTGAATGAAGTGCTGGGGAAGTTTGGAATTTATCGTCTTATCAGGCAAAGCACTACCTATCGATAAGTTGAGCATAATTGAACAAGCGGCGGCCCATAACCAATATTGACCATCGCGAATAAAACAAAGATAACCAATGCCTCCCCAAACGCCAAAGGCAATGATTCCCATAATCCATTTTAGCCACTCGTCGGGTTGATAAAGTGGGGGATCTTTTAAGGTTTCCAGAATAAAAAGGACCAAAATGGCAAGCAATCCGATGAAAATATTCACCAACCCATTTATTTTCAACACGTTCATGCTGCCATTTTTGACGCAATCGACAGCATATTTTGCCATCATCAAAGCTAAAGGGCCGATAAAGGGTAAAATGTAAGTTGGCAATTTTCCTTTTGCGATACTAAAAAACACAAATGGAACAACAAACCAGCAAAACAAAAAAAACATTTCTGGGTGACTTTTTTTCTCCTTCCAGCTTTTGATTAAAGCACCCGGTAGTAACCCTAGCCACGGGATCACGCCTAAGATCAATACGGGTAAGTAATACCAAATAGGTGCAATATGCTGAGCTTTATCAGAAGCAAAACGCTGTATGTGCTCTACCCAAAAGAAATAATGCCAGTAATCCGGCTCACGCACGGCAATCGCAATCACCCACGGTAGGCTGATCAAAACAGCAAATATCACGGCAAGAGGACCGAAACGAACCATTTCCCAAAAACGCTTTTGATATATTGTAATGGGTAGCATGGCAATCACGGGGAGCGCTAATGCCAGAAAGCCTTTTGTCATAAAAGCCATCCCACAGGTCAGCCCCAGAACAGACCATGCCAAAATCCGTTCTCGGATCGCCACCGCCTTAAGCGCCCAATAACAGCTCACGATCCCCGCTGTAATCCATAAAGAAAACATAGGATCAAGCACACTGTAGGAGCCAATGGAAAAAACAATAAACATGGAAATGTAAATCAGGCTGGAAACAAAAGCAGTCTGGCGACATTGCCACATCATCATTGCTAAACGATAAAGAAGAAACGCGCTGATTAGGATACTAAGCACGGAACCAAAACGGACCGCAAAATTATTATCACCAAAAATCCACTGGCTAACGTTGTTGATCCAATATCCTGCTACTGGTTTTTCAAAATAGCGAATATCCAGAAAATACGGTACGATCCAATCTCCGCGTTGCAGCATTTCCCGACTAATTTCTGCATACCGAGTTTCATCCGGCTGCCATAATAAACGACTATCCAGCGGCAATAAGTAAGTAAGAATAAAAAAAAGAGCCATCAGAACGGCTCCTGCTTTACTCGTTCGGGTGTTCAACATCTGTGTTATACCTCTTGTTGGCAACCTAACCAGCCTTCACGACCAAGAAAATCCGAACGAACAATTTTCCCAATAGGGAGCGTATCCCTATTTTCTGGTAATAAATGGCTTAATTTACAGAACTGAATATCTTGTTGATGAAGCATGTTCAGCAATGTCTCAAATTGTGCAGATTTTGACATTCCTTCCACTTCGGTATGGATCGTATAAACAGGAACCCCATGATCATTTTTAATCGCTGCAAGGATAAAATGATTAAAATCTGCATCGCTGACGTGTGTTCCAACAACTTCATCATAAGTAGGTAATGTGACAGGAATTTGTACAGTTCCCACTTGTCCATCGGGCAAGAGTGGCCTGAATGGATGTGTTCCGCGGCAATCACTGTTGTAATCAAAACCAAAATGTTGTTTAACGGCCAGCACACGTTCATCAGCTCGCCAACCCGCAACGGCTGAGCATGTAACAGCTTTTCCTGTTGCTTTTTGCAAAGCATCAACACCCAATTTCACTTGCTCTGTTAATTCCTTCTCCGACCAACGACCTACTTTTGCCTGCCAACCTTGATGATCCCATGCATGTAAACCAACTTCATGACCTGCTTCTATTGTTTGCTTCATCAAATGCCCTAAATCTTTTGCGATTTTTTTTCCCGGCCAAGCTGTACCAGCCAATAAAATATCCAGGCCATAAAGAGACACCGCATTTGATCTCAGCATCTTCCAGAGAAACTTTGGACGTAGCAGGCGCCATAAATGGCGCCCCATATTGTCCGGGCCAACACTGAAGAAAAAACTGGCTTGAATATGGTGCTTTTGTAAAACTTCAAGCAACCGTGGCACACCTTCCTTAGTGCCTCGATAAGTGTCCACATCAATTCGCAAACCAACTTTTTTCATTACGCTATTTCCGCTCTCGTCCTCAGTTTTCCAACTGACTTTTTAGTTTTTCCCTTTGGATTCTTCAACGGCCCCACGCAGAAAGAAATCCAATGTTTCATCAATGGTTTGCTTCATATCAATAGTGGGTTTCCAATCGAGCAAACGGGCTGCGTTTTTAATGCTGGGTTTGCGGTGTGCAACATCCTGATAGCCTTGTCCATAATAACTGCTGCTTTCGATCTTCTTGAATCCAGCAAATGGGGGAAAGTGTCCCCGCAACTCATGTTGCTCAAAGCTATCTAATAACATTTCGGCTAACTGACGAATGCTCGCTTCATTTGTTGGATTACCGATATTGATTATCTGACTATCGCATCGCCCATCCCTGTTTTCGATGATCCTGTACAGTGCTTCAATACCATCATGAATATCCGTGAAACAGCGTTTTTGCTCTCCCCCATCCACCAGTTTAATTGGCGAGCCTTCCACCAGGTTCAAAATCAATTGGGTAATAGCCCTTGAACTACCAATACGTGCTGAATGTAGGTTATCCAGCCTTGGCCCCATCCAGTTAAATGGACGGAATAAAGTAAATTTCAGACCTTCTTGTGTACCATATGCCCAAATGACTCGATCAAGTAATTGTTTTGAAACTGAATAGATCCAACGCTGTTTATTAATAGGTCCAACAATCAAACGCGAAGTATCTTCATCAAATTCTTTATCATCACACATACCGTAAACTTCGGATGTGGATGGGAAAATAATCCGTTTATTGTATTTAACACAATAACGAACAATTTTAAGGTTCTCTTCAAAATCCAGTTCAAAGACTCGCAAAGGATTACGGGTATATTCAATTGGCGTCGCAATTGCCACTAATGGCAGGATGACATCACATTTTTTGATGTGATATTCAATCCATTCAGTATGAATGCTGATATCTCCTTCAATAAAATGAAAGCGTGGATCACCAATAAATCGTTCAATCGCAGAAGAACCAATATCCATCCCATAAATGTCATAATTGCCATCACTCAACAATCGTTCAGTCAGATGGTTACCAATGAATCCATTGACGCCTAAAATGAGAACGCGTTTACGACGACTGATTTGGGTTGTTGCTTTAGGGCCAACATGAACCCCTGCGACAATACCCATCTCAAGAGCTAATCGATTACCTTGAACATAAAGCCCTGACTCCCCTTGGCCACTAATAATTTCCAGCGCACCATCACCACAAGCAATCACAAAGGGAGCCGTCGAGATTACGGTTCCTGGGCGTTTTCCGTGGGATTGAGTCAGTGGCCGTGAACGCCAAATCGTCATCTTACGTTCACCGAGAAAAGTAAATGCTCCTGGGTAGGGTTCTGTCACCGCCCTGACTAAGTTATTAATCTCTTTGGCAGACTTATTCCATACTATCTCACCATCTTCAGCGGTACGGCGGCCAAAATAAGTGGCCTGGCTTTCATCTTGTGGAATTGATGGATAATGGCCTGATTCTATTTGAGGCAGAATGCGATCCAATAATTCAACTGTCGCTTCACGTATTTTTTCATGTATTCTCAGCGAAGTATCATTTTCACCAATCTGTACAACCTGTTGTGCGATAATATCTCCCGCATCCGGCTTCTCCAGCATTTTATGTAATGTTACACCGGTTTCAGCCTCGCCATGGAGTACAGCCCAGTTAACCGGAGCACGGCCACGATATTTCGGCAACAAGGAGCCATGAAGGTTAAACGCGCCTTTTTCAGCCAGTGACAGAATTTCCTGGCTAAGCATGTTGCGATAGTAAAAAGAGAAAATAACATCTGGTTTCATCTCACGAATGCGTTCAACCCAAAGCGGGTGATTCACATTTTCTGGTGCAAACACAGGTAACCCCAAATCAGCACCGATACGTGCAACAGAAGAGAAAAAGTGATTTTCATTTGGATCATCTGTGTGAGTGAATACAGCCTGAACATCAAAACCCAATTTGACTAATGCATTAAGTCCGACACAACCAATATCGTGATAGGCAAAAATAATTGCTTTCATTAGCTTTCTTCCTGATTATCGTTAGTCTTCTTAATTCCGACCACTTTTTGAATAAAATAGCGCGGACGAGCACGTACATCGTTATATATTCGACCAATGTATTCACCCAACAGTCCCATGGCGACGAACTGTGCTCCAATGAACATGAAAAGAATAGCAAACAAGGTAAACACCCCTTCAGCAGCCCACATTGAACCAAATATAAGGCGCAGAACAATCAATAACACCGCCAACAAAAAACCTGTTATGGCAATGACACTTCCCGCGACGCTTAGTAACCGCAATGGTGCAGTAGTTAAGCACGTCAGAAGGTCATACATCAGGTTTATCAGTTTCATAAAACTGTACTTGGAGTCCCCAAACTCACGCTCTGCATGGGCCACGTCAATTTCTATTGTTCTGCGTGCAAAGGTGTTGGCAAGGATAGGAATAAATGTACTGCGCTCATGGCATTGAAGCATCGCACAGACAATATGACGTCGATAGGCGCGCAGCATGCAACCATAATCCCCCATCGAACGCCCCGTCGCCTTGGTTATCATCGCATTGATTATTTTAGAAGCGGCTTTACGGAACCAAGAGTCCTGCCGATGAATACGACGTGTTCCCACAACGTCATATCCCTCTTCCGCTGTTTTAACTAAACGGGGAATTTCTTCCGGTGGGTTTTGCAAATCAGCATCAAGTGTAATAACCAGATCACCGTCAGCTTGATGGAAACCAGCCATGATAGCTGAATGTTGTCCATAATTACGGTTAAGCAAAATCGCAATCACATGATTTTCTGGAGATTCTGCCGCCTGAGTTAAGATCTCGGCAGAACTATCATGGCTGCCATCATCGACCAAGATTAATTCGTATTTCTGTTCTAGTTTTTGGCACGCTGCGAGAGTTCTTTCCAATAATTGGGGTAAACTTTCTTCTTCGTTGTAAACAGGAATAACGACTGAAACTTTTTTGATCTTCTCAAATGTCACTTACTTATGCTCCGAAAGAATTTCAGTTATTACATTCACGACACGATCTACATCGTCATTGCTCATATCGGGAAAAAGAGGTAATGAACACAGTGTTGACGAATTCCACTCAGATACAGGCAGGGAGAGTTGTGGATAACGCTCACGATAATATTTTTGTGTATGCGCAGCTCTGAAGTGCAAACCCGTGCCAATATTCCTATCCTTTAGGCGGACCATAAAAGTATCGCGGTCAATACCACAGATATTTTTATCAACTCTTACCATAAAAAGATGATGGGAATGCAAATGCGCATATTCGGGAACTTTCAGCATTTGCAACGGCGAATCAATAAGAGCGGCAGAATAACGAGCCACCAATTCCCGACGGCGTTCATTCATTGATGCCAGTTTGCCTAGTTGCACAACTGCCATCGCCGCATGAATATCTGATAGGTTGTATTTAAAACCCGGTTCAATCACTTCCGCTTGAGGTTTCCTGCCCTGAATTTGTCTATCAAAAGCATCAACAGCTAAGCCATGAAATTTTAAACAGCGGATCCGTTGGGCAAGCTCATCATCATCTGTAACGAACATGCCACCTTCGGCACAGGTCATGTTTTTTATCGCATGAAAAGAAAAAATGGCGCTACCCCGCTCACCAATCCATTCATTTTTATAACGAGTGCCGACAGCATGAGCTGCATCTTCAATCAGAGGAATTTTCGCTTCTTGGGCTACAGCGCGGAGAGCATCAAGATCACAAGGAGCTCCTGCATAATGGACGGGAATAATTGCTTTGGTTTTGGAGGTAATCGCTTTTTTGACTGTTTCTGCGCTGACCATTAATGTATCACGGTCAACATCCACCATGACAGGTTCAGCGCCCAGCAAGCAAATCATATTGATCGTGGAAACCCAGGTTTGGGAAGGCGTAATGACTTCATCACCTGGGCCTATGCCGAGAGCCAACAAAGCCAAATGCATCCCCGCAGTCGCGGAATATAGAGCAATTGCATGTTTGCAGCCAAACATATGAGAAAAATCTTGCTCTAACTGATGGTTTTGTGGGCCTGTAGTAATCCAACCTGAGTGTAAAACTTTCTCTATCGCTTCTATCTCTTCGCTGCCAATTGCAGGACGAGAAAATGGCAAAAAATTATCCATAATCGCCTTGTGCCTTGTCTATCCCAAATTGTTTTATAATTAATCGATTCTAGATGATGATTTTTTAACGAAACATCAACGAAAAACAAATTGTGGTCAACCGAACACCAAAAACAGATAACAAGCGATGATTATGGTGGATTTCGCTTACAGGAATTACACGTGGCTGACCCTCCATAATTTATAGCTGGCATTTCTAATATGTCCAATATTTACCTCAAAAACTTCTGACAAATTTCGTTCTGTCATTACATTCTGTGGCATACCTGATGCTAACAATTTGCCATGCGAGAGCAGCCATACTTCTGTTGCTTGTTCATATGTGTGGTTAAGATCATGGCTACTCAATAATACCGTTCCTCCCAACACACAAAATCTTTTTATTAACTTATCTAAAATGGCTTGTTGGGTGATATCAAGATTATTTGTTGGCTCATCAAGTAAGAGTAAACTCCCAGCAGGGTTTAGCTCCGGCCATATCTGAAAAAACGTGCCCGCCAATCTGACACGTTGCCACTCTCCGCCGGAGAGTTGACCAATTGACGAAGTCAGCAATGGCAGGAGTTTCATTTGCTGGCACAGTTCATACAACACTTGTTCACTGTGAGCCAATGGCGCACATTCAGGGCGGAACATATCTAAATACTGAAAAACCGGCATGATAGGAACAGAAGAAGCCTGGGAGAACCAGGCACGGTGCTTTGCCAATTCGTGCTGGCGGTAATCCTGCAAGTTTCGGCCATGCAAACAAATAGTGCCGCTATAGGATAACACGCCTGCAATTGCTGCAAGCAGAGTGCTTTTCCCTGAACCATTGAGCCCCACCAGATGAGTTTGTTTCCCTGCCGCAACAGCCCCAGACAATGAACTCAATCTGTTGTTAACAGTAACATTATCCAGTTGCAAAATCGGCTGACCAATCATGTTATTACCCTCATTTCCTTATCTTGCATTAACAGGCAAGTGCGATATTTCTTAATAGTGACGTGTTCTTAATAACAACCATATAAAAATGGGGGAGCCTAAAGTTACGGTGACAACGCCTATTGGCACTTCTGCATGGGATAATGACAGACGGGAAACTAAATCTGCCAACAGTAAACCACCACTTCCAGCCAATGCACTGGCTGGAAGTAGCGCCTTATGATCAGTCAAACCCGTTAACCTCAAGATATGGGGAATAACCAAACCGATAAAACTGATAGCTCCCGCAAGAGCAACACTCAAACCAACTAATAACCCGATTATCGATACAAAAACATTACGCCATTTATGGTGAGACACACCCAGTTGCCGAGCCTGTAATTCCCCAAGAGAGAGGTAATTCAGAATGTTACCCTTACTGCTTAACCATAAGACAGCGGGAAACAATGCAACCATCAACCATTTTTGGCGCCAATCAACGCCACTGAAACTTCCCATCATCCAATACATCAATTGCCGGAGATCTAAACTGGTACTGAAATAAACCATCCATGTCATCAAGGCGCCAAAGATCACTCCGAAAGCAACGCCAATCAATAACAGGCGGGTATTGGTCACTTGATGTTTTCTGGAAAATCCCAGCAAAATAGCGGTCATAAAAAATGCCCCGAATACCGCACCAACACTTAATAACCACAATGGCGCAATACCATGAAAAATAAGGATTAAACATACCACTACAACACCAGCACCATTACTGATCCCAAGCAATCCCGGCTCCGCCAATGGGTTTTCGAACAAGGCCTGCATAATGGCTCCTGACAGGGCTAAGCTCGCACCAACCACTATCACGGCAATCACTCGGGGCAATCTCAACTGCCAAACAAACAACTGAGCAGGCTCTGATAACCATTGATCAGGCCAAAACCAGATTTCACCGGCACATAATGACAAGATAAACAGAATAACGAATAAAACAGACAAAACCACCATCACTCGATGGTTACGTTTTCTCTGATAGGTGATCAACTCGTAAACAGAGCGCATGTGTGAGGCCATTTAGAAAATAAATGCTCCTTTCATTGAAGGCAATGAAAAGAAAAGAAAAAGACCGCAAAATGCGGCCTTTTTATGTATTTATTCTTTGGGTAACGCTTTTTCCACTCTGTTTTTCAATTTTTGACCAGGGCGAAAAGTGACAACACGGCGAGCCGTAATCGGAATATCTTCACCTGTTTTTGGATTACGGCCTGGACGTTGATTTTTGTCTCGCAAATCAAAGTTGCCAAATCCAGATAATTTCACTTGCTCCCCATTCTCCAAAGAACGACGAACTTCTTCAAAGAACATTTCTACCAGATCTTTAGCGTCACGCTTGCTAATACCCAGTTTCTCAAACAGATTTTCTGACATTTCAGCTTTAGTAAGCGCCATAAGTTCAGTCCCTCAAGGATGCTTGGAATCGCTGTTCTAGTGCAGCAACGCATTTGTTGACGGTCGCAGCAATTTCTTCTTCTTCCAGTGTACGCATGGTATCCTGCAAGATTAAGCTAATAGCAAGGCTCTTGTAGCCTTCCGCGACACCTTTACCACAATACACGTCAAATAAGTTTATGCCAACTATATGATTTACGCCAACTTTCTTACATTCAGCCAGAACATCTTCTGCGGCTACATTTTCAGGCACAACAATGGCGATATCGCGGCGGTTAGATGGGAAGCGAGAAACTTCCTTCATCTCAGGGATTACGCGGTCTACCAGACCAGTCCATAATAACTCGAATACCACGGTACGGCCGTTTAAGTCAAGTTTACGCTCCAGTTCTGGATGAACAACACCGATATAACCAATGTAATTATTTTCCAGATAAATCCCAGCGCTTTGTCCAGGATGTAAAGCAGGATGTTCTTCTGCCTTAAAGGAAATGTTAGATAGTTTACCTGTCAGTTCTAAAACAGATTCTAAATCACCCTTCAAATCAAAGAAATCAACCGCTTGTTTTTCAATCGACCAGTGCTCTTCGAAACGGTTTCCTGCAATAACGCCACCGAGCATTAATTCCTGACGGATCCCATGCTCCGCATTTTCATCCGGTACAAAACGCAATCCTGTTTCGAATAAACGGACACGGTTTTGCTGACGGTTCTGGTTATAGGCAACAGTAGTCAATAATCCTGTCAACAAGGACAAACGCATTGCAGACATATCCGCCGAAATTGGATTAGGCAAAATTAACGCTTCTTCCTGCGGGTGAAGATATTTCTGAATCTTAGGATCTACGAAGCTATAAGTAATCGCTTCTTGATAACCTCTGTCCACCAACATTGTTTTAACCCGTTTCAATGGCAAATCAGCTTCACGATGTGAAGTCATAATCAGATCTGCGCGCACTGGAACGTCAGGAATGTTGTTATAACCGTAAATACGAGCGACCTCTTCAACGAGATCTTCCTCAATTTGCATATCAAAACGCCAGCTAGGTGCAACAGCCTGCCAACTTCCATCCTGGACCGTGACCTGGCAACCTAAACGCGTCAGGATATCTGTGACTTGTTCATCAGCAACATGATGACCAATCAAGCGATCCAATTTATTGCGATTAAGCGTAATCGTCGCTGGTTTTGGTAAGTGAGATTCGCTAGTAACATCAACGATTTCACCGGCTTCGCCACCACAAATGTCGATCAACAATTGAGTGGCATATTCCATCGCTTTATGCTGAAGCTGAGAATCAACACCACGTTCAAAACGGTGAGAAGCATCGGTGTGCAAACCATAACGACGAGCACGGCCAGTAATTGCCAGTGGTGCAAAGAACGCACATTCTAGCATAATATGCTGCGTTTCTGCATTAACACCAGAATATTCCCCGCCAAAAATCCCCGCCATAGCAACCGGTTGTTTTTCATCAGAAATAATGAGTGTTTCAGCAGAAAGTTCGGTTTCACTACCATCTAGCAGAGTAAGTTTTTCACCTTGCTCAGCAAAACGCACAATAATTGAACCATTCAAACGTTCCAAATCGAACGCGTGCAATGGTTGGCCCAATTCGAGCAAAACATAGTTGGTAATATCAACAACCGGATCAATGGAACGAACACCACCACGACGCAGTTTTTCGCGCATCCACAATGGAGTGATTGCTTTGACGTTCACATTCTTGATCACACGTCCCAAATAGCGCGGACAGGCTTCAGGAGCCTCAACACGAATAGGGAATGTGGCATCTGTAGTTGGTTTAACCGCTTCGATTCTTGGCTCTGCCATGGACAATTTATTGATAACTGCAACATCACGAGCAACCCCCATGATACTCAGGCAGTCAGCACGGTTTGGTGTAATGCTGATTTCAATCGCATTATCGTCCAACTTCATGTAATCACGCAGATCAACACCAATCGGAGCATCTGCTGGCAGTTCAATAATGCCATCATGATCGTCTGCAATACCTAATTCAGCAAATGAACACAACATGCCTTCTGACGGCTCGCCACGCAATTTCGCTGGCTTAATTTTGAAATCACCTGGCAGCACGGCACCAACTGTAGCAACAGCGACACGAAGCCCTTGTCGGCAATTAGGTGCACCACAGACAATATCTAACAGGCGTTCGCCGCCAACATTAACTTTTGTGACACGCAACTTATCTGCATTTGGATGTTGTCCACACTCAACAACTTCACCAACAAATACACCGTGGAATTGACCTGCCACTTTTTCAACACCATCAACTTCCAAACCCGCCATGGTGATTTGATCAGACAATGCTTCACTATTAATGGCTGGGTTTGCCCACTCGCGTAACCAGAGTTCACTGAATTTCATGAGATATACCCGCCTTATTTAAATTGTTTGAGGAAACGTAAATCATTTTCGAAGAATGCACGCAAGTCTGTAACACCATAACGCAGCATGGTCAGACGCTCCATTCCCATGCCAAAGGCAAAACCAGAATAGATTTCAGGATCAATACCAACATTGCGTAATACGTTAGGATGCACCATACCGCAACCCAAAACTTCTAACCATTTCCCATTTTTGCCCATCACATCAACTTCTGCGGAAGGTTCTGTAAATGGAAAATAAGAAGGACGGAAACGTATCTGCATATCTTCTTCAAAGAAGTTATTCAAAAAGTCATGCAGTGTGCCTTTCAGGTTGGTAAAGCTGATATTTTTATCAACGATCAGCCCTTCTACCTGATGGAACATTGGAGTATGAGTCTGATCATAATCGTTACGGTATACACGACCAGGTGCAATGATGCGGATTGGCGGCTGACGCTCTTTCATGGTGCGGATCTGTACCCCAGAAGTCTGGGTACGCAACAAACGCGTCGCATCAAACCAGAAAGTATCGTGATCAGCACGCGCAGGATGGTGTGCAGGAATGTTCAGAGCATCAAAATTATGATAGTCATCTTCGATTTCCGGGCCTGATTCAACAGAAAAGCCCAACTCGCCAAAGAAAGTTTCAATACGTTCAATCGTGCGGGTAACAGGGTGCAAGCCACCATTTTCCATACGACGACCAGGCAACGAAACATCAATTTTTTCTGCTGCCAAACGCGCATTCAGAATATCAGCTTCCAGCTTTGCCTTACGCGCATTCAAAGCTTCTTGAACTTCTTGTTTCGCCTGATTAATAACAGCCCCTGCCGCTGGACGTTCTTCGGCTGGTAAGTCACGCAGCGATGACATCTGGAGGGTTAAATGGCCTTTTTTTCCCAGGTATTCAACTCGCACCAAATCCAACGCGGCAACATCCTGGGCTTCTTCCACGGCTGTTTTTGCCTTTGCAACCAGCTCAGTAAGATGTGACATCGTTTTCCTCTTCCTTCGGCCTGATGGCCCTTTAGTTGTTATCGACTATGTCCTCAATGTTATCGACTAATGAGGCCATAAAAATAAAAAAGCCTCCACACTGGAGGCTCAAGCGCTATTTTTCGTTTCTTTTCTTACGCGCGAAGCCCCCTGATTTCAGGTGCTAAAGTAAAAAAAGAAACGAAAAAAGGCTGACTTTATCATTTACGTTCTTTCTCCTGTGTCCTTCTTGCATTTACTGATCGCAGATAGTATCTAATCTTTTAGAAAAAAGTAAAAGAGGGAGCAAGCTCCCTCTTTTAACCTGACTTATGCCAGAGCGCCCTTCGCTTTTTCAACCAAAGCAGCGAATGCTACTTTGTCGAATACAGCGATGTCAGCCAGAATCTTACGGTCGATTTCAATCGAAGCCTTTTTCAGGCCGTTGATGAAACGGCTGTAAGACATGCCGTTCTGACGTGCAGCAGCGTTGATACGTGCAATCCACAGTTGACGGAATTGACGTTTACGCTGACGGCGGTCACGGTAAGCGTACTGACCAGCTTTGATAACAGCCTGGAAAGCAACACGGTAAACGCGCGAACGAGCACCGTAGTAACCTTTCGCTTGTTTCAGAATTTTTTTGTGACGTGCACGGGCAATAACACCACGTTTTACGCGAGCCATATACTTCTCCTATCGTCTCTGAGTTCTAATCTAAAAAATTGCTTATGCGTATGGCAGACAAGCAACAACCAGGCCCAGATCACCTTTGGAGACCATGCCTTTTGGACGTAAATGACGTTTACGTTTAGTTGATTTTTTAGTCAGAATGTGACGAAGGTTAGCGTGCTTACGCTTGAAACCGCCGCTTGCGGTTTTTTTGAAGCGTTTAGCTGCGCCGCGTACTGTTTTAATCTTTGGCATTTTAATTTCCACTTCGCATTGTTAATTACAACGAACTAGTCAGGCGAATAGACTCCAGCCAGATTAACTGGAGCCCATTACTTGTTTGCCTGACTATTTCTTCTTAGGAGCGAGCACCATGATCATCTGGCGGCCTTCAACCTTCGTTGGGAAGGATTCGACCACAGCCAGTTCACTCAGATCGTCACGGATGCGGTTAAGCATTTCGAGACCAATCTGTTGGTGCGCCATTTCACGCCCACGGAAACGCAGGGTGATTTTGGCTTTATCGCCATCTTCCAGAAAACGAATCAGGTTGCGTAGTTTGACCTGATAGTCGCCTTCATCTGTACCAGGACGGAATTTAATTTCCTTAACCTGAATAACCTTTTGTTTCTTTTTCTGTTCTTTGACTGATTTACTCTTTTCATAGAGGAACTTGCCGTAATCCATAATACGACAAACCGGCGGTTCGGCATTTGGACTGATTTCAACTAAATCAACACCAGCTTCCTCAGCTTTTTCGAGAGCTTCTCTCAGACTGACAATACCAATCTGTTCGCCATCTAATCCAGTTAAACGAACTTCAGAGGCGCGAATCTCTTCATTAATGCGATTTGGACGCGCCGGTTGAATTCTTTTTCCGCCTTTAATACCTTATTCCTCCAATTGGTGAAGATTGCGACTGCGTATTTCTGTCAGCAGTTTTTCTGTAAACTCACTGACCTCAATGCTACCTAAATCTTTGCCGCGGCGAGTACGAACGGATACTTTTCCTGATTCGACTTCTTTGTCACCACATACAAGCATATAAGGCACACGACGCAGAGTGTGTTCACGGATTTTAAAACCAATCTTCTCGTTTCTCAAGTCTGCTTTTGCACGAATGCCTGCATCTTGAAGTTTTTTAACCAATTCCTGTACATAATCTGACTGGCCATCAGTAATATTCATAACGACGACCTGCTGAGGTGCCAACCATGTTGGGAAAAACCCAGCATACTCTTCTGTCAGGATACCGATGAACCGTTCCAGCGATCCCAGAACTGCACGGTGAATCATGACAGGAACCTTACGTTCGTTATTTTCCCCTACATATGACGCGCTCAAGCGTGCTGGCAGTGAAAAATCGAGTTGCACAGTACCACATTGCCACGCACGATCCAAACAATCATATAGAGTAAATTCAATTTTAGGGCCATAAAATGCCCCTTCACCCGGCTGGTACTCAAATTCAATACCATTTCGGGTTAATGCTTGAGCAAGATCCGCTTCTGCTTCATCCCACTGTTTTTCCGTACCAATACGTTTTTCCGGACGTGTTGATAATTTAACAACAATCTTCTCAAAGCCAAATGTGCCGTACACATCATAAATCATATTGATACAGCTACTGACTTCCTGAAGGATCTGATCTTCAGTACAGAAAATATGTGCATCATCTTGAGTAAAACCACGTACACGCATCAAACCATGTAAAGCGCCAGATGGTTCGTTACGATGACAGCTACCAAATTCAGCCATACGCAACGGCAAGTCACGGTAAGATTTCAATCCTTGGTTGAAAATCTGAACATGGCCTGGGCAGTTCATCGGTTTTACGCAATATTCGCGGTTTTCCGATGAAGTTGTGAACATATTTTCTTTATAGTTTTCCCAGTGCCCGGTTTTTTCCCACAGAATACGGTCCATCATGAATGGGCCTTTTACTTCCTGATATTGGTACTCTTTGAGTTTTGTGCGGACGAAAGTTTCTAATTCACGGAAAATTGTCCAGCCGTCATTATGCCAAAACGCCATGCCTGGTGCTTCTTCTTGCATATGATACAGGTCAAGCTGCTTACCAATTTTACGGTGATCGCGTTTTGCGGCTTCTTCCAGACGCTGTAAATAGGCATTAAGCTGTTTCTTATCCGCCCATGCAGTACCATAAATACGCTGCAACATTTTGTTGTCACTATTGCCGCGCCAGTATGCCCCTGCAACTTTTTGCAATTTAAAGTGATGACAGAAACGCATGTTAGGAACATGCGGCCCACGGCACATATCAACGTATTCTTCATGGTGATACAGACCTGGGCTATCATCACGACTAATGTTTTCGTCCAGAATCTGGATCTTATACTCTTCACCGCGAGCTGCAAATGTGTCACGCGCTTCTTGCCAGCCAACCCTTTTCTTGATGACATCGTAGTCTTTTTTCGCAAGTTCCAGCATGCGTTTCTCAAGCAGCTCGATATCTTCCTGTGTCAAAGAGCGATCTAAATCGACGTCATAGTAGAAACCATTGTCAATAACAGGACCGATAGCCATTTTCGTATCGGGCCACAACTGCTTGATTGCATGGCCCAACAAATGTGCACATGAATGACGGATAATTTCCAAACCTTCTTCATTCTTACTGGTGATAATGGCAAGATTGGAATCGGTCTCGATTAATTCGCAAGCATCAACCAATTCTCCATTAACACGGCCAGCAATACACGCTTTTGCCAAACCAGCACCGATATCACGAGCCACATCCATTACGGAAACAGCATGCTCAAATTGACGTTGACTACCGTCAGGAAGAGTAATTACAGGCATTTAAAATCCTTATGTACAGTGGTGACCCACACGAAAGATCACTTGTATTAAACAAAATTTATTATTAATCAATACGTTAGGAACAAATCCTTGCTTCACTCCGCAAGATGTGTACAGATTTAAGGTCACATTTTCGAAATGTATCCTGTACATTTGCCCTAACTCGCCCAACATACTAGCACACAGAGTAGGTGTTAAAATAGCTCTGTGGAAATATACGCATTAAACTTCAAGTTGCAATTGACAACACGATATGAAACCTGATTTTTTCCGCGTTTCGCGGGGAGAAAACACACGCATTTTGAAGTTAGATTGGTATATATGCCTTAAATTGCAATAATTAATAAAAGGCTGTATCTATATAAATAGGTTTTCATAATACTGAGAGTATTAGATGTTGGCGTTCTTTACCCCACGCGGGGTAAAGAATACTCCTATCATTTTGAAACGCTATTTATTATGCTAAATGTTTTTAATATAGAAACAGCCTAAATTACAATTGCAAATATTAAGCAGTTGTTATGATTTCATTTTCCCAATAATTACTATGTATCTTTTCATGAGTCACTGGATCAATGATATAATATTCAAAGCAAATCTTTCCGGCCCCACCAGTCACATATCCTTTCACATCATTAAGTTCTGGTGAATCAATTTTAACAATGACCGTCGATAATTTCCCTCCTGGTTTATCTGGAATATGAGGAGCAACAACTGGAAATATCTTATTAAAATTCTGATTCGCTGATTCAACATACATTCTTAAATATATTTCTTTTCCCCAAAGAGGATAAGAGAGATCATTTTCATCATTAGTACACAAAAATTTCACATATAACTGACACCCACTTACAGCATAATTAGATACATCTCTTTGAATGATATCCTCATTATTTGGCTTTTCTTCATCATCTGAATGTTCAAGTTTAGGATCTTGCTTTATATCAGCAAAACTTGAGAAAATCATCGGCATATTATATATTCTTTTGACATTCTCATTAGGCCTGGTGAGCTCACCACCTATATATGTAACACCTCTAACATCTGAATACATGCTATTACCAAAACTTGGTGCTATTATATAATAAAGCATTGAATCTTTCCCATATGGGAAAATATCTCTTCGCATCAAAAATGTATAATTATAATCTTCTGAATCCATATCCCCCAAAACATCGGAAATCTTTTTGACAGGAAATATTAATCCTTCTGAATCAAAAGAACCATCTTTCTTTTTTTTGTTGAAAAATAAAATATTATCGGTCCTGGATGCATTAGGATAAGAATCAATCTCTGCTTCAAATAATTGACGTCCATCGCCTTCTAATGAATCTCCTTCTAGTTCAGGAACATCTGGCGGATTAAGTGAGTTATCACGATTAGGCGGGACAACAGAAATCATATATATGTTACCAGAATGATATTCAGCAACTCCTTCGACTTGACTAATTAAATCTATAATAACAGGTGTATCCATAACAGGATAAACACGGAAATTGACTTTCCCATCTTTATCACTATTAATAATTAATTGAGTTTTCCCCTCATATTTCGTTGGTTTGATAATTTGGTATTTTTGACCTACTCCATCAGGCTCGGAAGTAATTATGATTTTTCTTTCTATATCCTCATTAATTTCAGAATAAATATTGATGGGAGTATTTTTAAGTAATTGACCATTAGTATCAAATAATATCGTATCATAACTTATATAATGTTCCTCATTATCATCTATATCGTTGTTATTTGGTGT
>NZ_JADEUF010000077.1 GCF_015163655.1 Xenorhabdus griffiniae
ACCGACTGAGGCATTCCAGCAATCAGTAGAAGGCGCTTACTATGCTAAGCAGTTCCGCTGGTTGTATGAAAATAAACGCATCGGCAAGCTACCGGATAATTCACATCTACCGATTCACACGTTCTGGGATATCGGCGTGGGGGACTCAACGGCTATCTGGTTCGTGCGTGAGGTGGGTGATGAATTTCATGTCATCGATCACTACTCGAACAGCGGCGAAGGATTGCGGCACTACATGAAGGTATTGAAAGACAAAGGTTACACATATGCCAGCCACAATGCCCCTCATGATATCGATAACCGTGAATTTGGCTATGATGCAAAATCAAGGCGAGAGCTTGCGCGGGAAGGTTATGAGATTGACGGGCAAAAGTACTCAATACGATTTGAGGTCGTTCCCAAGCTCTCTGTTGATGAAGGTATTGAGGCAGTCCGTGAAATTCTGTCTCGTTGCGTATTTGATGAAGAGAAGTGCAGTGAAGGGATATCCCATCTGGAAAGCTATCGTAAGGAGTGGGATGACAAGCGCGGGTGCTGGAAGGATAAGCCACTTCATGACTACACGTCCCATGATGCAGATGGGTTCAGGTATTTTGCGGTAAGCAGGCGAAACACCAAACGCCTCACCAAATCAATTAATTTCAACTGGAACTAACATGAATACAAACGTCGATTACAGACATCCGGCGTATACCGAATTTTTGCCAGAGTGGAACATGATCGGCGATTGTGTTGATGGCGAGCGGGTTGTTAAAAGTCGGGGTGAAAAATATTTGCCACATCCGGCAGATAAGAAAGACAAAGACGACCCAAGCAATGAGCGCTATAAGCGTTATCTGCTCCGGGCATCCTTTATTAATGCCACAGGGCGAACGTTGTTGGGGTTGCTGGGTATCGCCTTTAACAAACCCGTCAAAATTGATATGGCTGGTGGCATTGAGTATCTGGAAACAGATATCAATGGGGAAGGGCAACCGCTAACACAGATGATACGTGATTCATTATCCCAGGTATTACAGCGTGGGCGTGCGGGCTTGCTGACTGATTTTTCAGGCGCTGGCATTCAATCAGAGGCTGAAAAAGGCCGTCCGTATATTCGCCTGTTCACAGCAAAGCAAATCATCAATTGGCGGGTAACTAACGGGAAAACATCATTAGTGGTTATCCATTATCAGGAGCCGCTCGAATCTGATAATTTTGAATTGCAACTGGTTGATCGCTGGATTGAATTACGCCTCATAAATGGGCAGGCCTATTCCCGTTACTGGTGCCGAGACAGTGACTTAATCGCTGACGATTGGGTTGAGCTAAAAGACGCCAGCGGTAATCCCCTATCTGAATTACCGTGGTCATGGGTTGGTTCAATGAATAATGACCACACACCGGATGCGCCGCCACTTGCCGATATCGCTTATGTGAACATCAAGCATTATCAATCCGAAGCTGACATTGCAGAATCAGCGCACACGGTTGGGCAGCCAATGGTGGCACTGACTGGACTTGATGACATGTGGATAGAAAATCACATGAAGGATGGGTTTACAGTTGGTTCACGTAGTGGTGTGTTACTGCCTCAAAATGGCGATATGAAGTTCGCTCAACCGGAAGAGCGCAATATTCAGATAACAGTGGCAGAGCGTCGTGAAAAGCAAATGGCAATGTTAGGCGCTAAATTGATTGAGCGTGGTACGTCTGCACGAACCGCAACGCAGGCACAAAATGAAGCACAAACGGATAACTCTATCCTGTCATTGTGTGCCGGTAATGTGGAGCAGGCATTTAACCGCGCGTTACAGTTCTGTATCCAGTTTGCTGGCACTGGAGAAGCAGCGATTGAGCTGAACAAAACCTATGAAATCGCGCAACTTGATTCAGCGGCTATCTCAACGCTGTTATCTGCCGTCCAGTCTGGTGAAATGCGCAAGGTCGATTTCATTCGGTATCTACAAAGTATCAATATCGTTCCTCAGGACGAATCCCCGGAAGATATCGAAGATCAGTTAAGAAACAAAGAACCTGAAATACAGGGGTAGATAAATGAAATCCATCAACGAAATGATCATGGATGAGTTGATTGCACACTCCCTGTTTTCGGGTCGCTATGGTACCGGTGTTGCTCGTAAGATGGTTAGGGCGCTGAATGCGTTTGATGCAGAATTGACGGCATCTTTAATTGCCGTATTAGACGATACCCGCATTGACACTGACAGTTTCACTGTGCGGCGATTAGAATCGTTGTTATCCAGCGTGAGGGCAATCAATAAAAATGCGGTTGAAAGTGCATTTTCTGTGTTGTCTAGTCAAATGCTGGAACATGTCCGCTATGAAATGGGCTACTACCCGTCGCTGTTTGAGTCTCTGTTACCGGATGCTGTTCTGAGGCAATACCCGCTGATGAGCATTACAGAAGAGATGCTGTATTCCTCCGTAATGTCTCGACCGTTTCAGGGAAAGTTGTTATCAGAATGGGCAGAAGGGCTGGAAAAAGACCGTATGGCTCGTATCAGTAATGCGGTTCGCAATGGTTATCTGAACGGCGACAGTGCGGTTGATATAGGACGAAAAATCAGAGGTCATGCCAATCAGGGACATAAAGATGGCGCGTTACAAATGAGCCGGGCTAATGCAACCAGTATTGCCAAAACAGCGATAAACCATTTACAAGCAACCGCAAGGGAGCAGTTTACAAAAGCCAATAAGGATATTTTTGATTGTAAACGGTGGGTATCAACACTGGATAATAAAACATCCAATGACTGCATCATCCGTGATGGGCTGAAATACACACTGAATGATAAGCCTATCGGCCACAAAATTCCTTATCTGCAAGGCCCCGGCAAAATCCACTTTAATTGTCGTTCAATGGAAACGCTGGTGGTGAAATCATGGCGGGAACTGGGTATTAATGCTGATGAAATGAGCGAAGGGACACGGGCATCAATGGATGGTCAGGTTCCGGCAGAAACTAAATTTATTGAATGGATACAGAGACAACCTACATGGAGGCAAAAACAAGTGTTTGGCGAAACCCGCTATCGACTGATGAAAGAGGGTGGAATGCACCCTTCAGCGTTTTACACGGATAAAGGCGAATTTATTTCACTGGGAAAACTTAAAGAGATTGACGAACAAGCGTTCAGAGATGCTGGTTATCACTAGCCGGTAAATCTTGCCGGTAAAGAAATTACAAGGTCACTTCGGTGGCCTTTTTTATTGTCCGCAGTCGGTGACTGCATCATCAAAACCCGAGGTTAATGATGTTTAAGTTTTTATTAACAAAAGAAGAATTTGAGACGCTGACTGATGAACAAAAGGCCCTGTACAAAGAACAAGGTGACAAATATCAGTTACAAATCGAAGGGTTGCCAGAGATACCCGATGTTTCCGGCCTGCAAAAGAAAGTGGACGAGCTGCTTTCTGAGAAGAAATCAGAGCAGGAAAAACGCCGTCAGGCGGAAGAGGCCGCGAAAAAAGCCGCAGAAGAACAAGCCCGCAAAAACGGTGACATTGAAGCGCTGGAAAAAAGCTGGGCTGAAAAACTCAGTAACCGTGAGAAAGAGTTACTAACGCAGCTCGAAGAGAAAGACACTAATTTGCGCACATTGCTGGTGGATAACGTCGCTCAGTCACTGGCGGCTAAGTTGGCAGGGGACAGCGCGGCGCTGCTGCTTCCACATATCAAATCACGTCTAATCGTTGAAGATGGCAAAACACGTGTTGTGGACAGCGAGGGTAAACCCTCTGCACTGACTATTGACGATTTAGAAAAAGAATTCCGTAGCAACAAGCTGTTTGCGCCTGTTGTTATCGGCAGTAAAGCGACCGGAACCGGCGGCGAAGGTCAACGCCAAACTGTTGCCAGAGGCGGCGGTAAAACTTGGCACGACTATACGGAAGCAGAGCGCATCCGTTTATTTGAAGAAGATCCCGAGGAATTTAAACGCCTCGCAAAAACACAGTAAATTAGGAGCATAAGTAATGCCAACAACTCGTTTATCCGACATTTTCCGTGGTGACTACTATCAGGCTATTGCCCCACAGAACAGCCCGGAAAAAACCGCCGTTTTTGAGTCGGGGATTATTACCCGCCTGCCTCAGTTGGATGCTATCGCCTCTGATGGGCAAGGCACGGCAACCATTAACTACTGGAATGATTTGGACGCAAACGAAGCGCCTAACGCTACATCCGACAACCCAGACCAGATCGGCAAGGTGGGTAAGGCCAGCCAGTCTAGTCTGAAAGCTCGCGTTTTGTACCTCAACAAGGGTTATGGCGTAGCTGACTTGGCGGCAGAGCTGGCAAACAGTGAGCCAATGTCCCATATCCGTAACCGATTCGGTACTTACTGGACTCGGCAGTGGCAGCGCTATCTTATCGGTACTGCGCGTGGGATTATTGGCAACAACATTGTGAACAATGATAGCGACATGGTGATTCAGGGCGGCGATGAAATCTCAGCTAACAACCTGATTGATGCTGCTTTCACTGCTGGTGATGCTGCTGACACGTTCAGTGCTATTGGCGTTCACTCTGTCGTTATGAAACAGATGGCGACTAAGAACCTGATTGAAACTATCCGTGATTCAGAAGGGCGGGTTATTCTGCAAACGTATCTGGGCAAGCCTCTTTTCATGGATGATAGCCTGAAACATTCAGATGGTCGCTACCTGACCGTTTTCTTCGGCGGCGGTGCGTTTGGTTACGGTAGCGGTAATCCCCATACTCCGGTTGAATTAGACCGTAAGGCGTCAGGCGGTAATGGTGGTGGTGCTGAGGTGCTGTGGGAACGTAAGACCTTCATCCTGCAACCCGCTGGTTTTAGCTGGTTGGGAGAGGAAGATCCCAATAAGACACCATCCATTGATGACATCGCTCAGGCGGCTAACTGGCAGCGTAAGTTTGACCGCAAGAATGTTCCGTTTGCTGCGGTATTGAGCGGAAAGGCTGTTTCCGGCAGTAAAACGAAGAATACGGGCGACGGTCAATAACAAATAGGGGCATCTGCCCCTTTATTTTTGAGGTGAGCATGATTAATTCAGATAAAAACTCGCCAGAATTTAACAGCTATGCCAGTGTTGAGGACTTAAAGCAGTTTGCTGCACAGCGTGGCTATTCCCTGCCAGATGACAGTGTCTTGCCACCCCTCTTGTTTCAGGCGATGGATTATCTGTCCACTAAACAGTGGAAGGGGCAGAAAACTAATGCAGGTCAACCGCTGGCATTCCCGAGAAAAGGGGTTTATGTCGATGGTGAGTCAGTGTCGGCTGATGTTATCCCTAAGCAGATTATTCAGGCTCAGTGTCGATTGGCTATTGATTCACTGGAGCACGACCTAACCCCCACGGTAGGTGGTGAAGTACTGTCTGAATCTGTTAGTGGTGCCGTCTCGGTGACCTATGCAGAAGGGACTAACTCAGGCAAGCCTAACATGTCTTGGCTTAATGGCATGCTGCGGGATTTTCTGTCTGGTGGTGGCGTGACATTCAAGGTTTTCAGGGGGTAGCTATGGCTAATTTCTACCCGCGAATGCAAAAAACTGCCGAGCGGTTACTGAAAAAGTATGGTGCAGAATTTCAGGTAAAACGGAGCGGTCGGCATTGGGTTGATGAGGAGGGGAGAGAGCACCACGAATTGGAGAAAAGGTTTAATACTGTCGGGTTAAAGACTCGGTACAACCCCAATGAAATTGACGGCTCACTGATACTGTCTACAGATATCAAGATGGTGTTTTCACCTGATATTGAGATAAAAAAAGGTGATCATGTGCTGGTGGATAGCGTTTGGCTGAGAGTGATTGAACCTAACCCAATAAAACCCGCTGATATCGTACTTTGCTATCAATCTCAGTTGAGGGCGTGATATGGCAGATCCATTTATGACATCCATTGATGCGTTTGTGAATAAAGCCAAAGGCAACATTGAAGCAGCATCAAAAGGAACATTTATCAAAATACTGTCACGGTTGATTGTTATGTCGCCAGTAGGTAACCCTGAGCTATGGAAGGTCAATCAAACGGCAAGAGAATATAATCAGGCCGTGCATGACTGGAATGAACAACAGCAGTCAGATCCTAATAACCTGACCCCAAAAAAACGGCAGCTAAAAAAACGTGCTCGTGTCACTGACTCTATGGATATAAAAGCCCCACCGGGATACACAGGTGGTCGATTCCGGGGAAACTGGCAGGTAACCTTTGATGAAGTCCCAGCAGAAGAAACCGGACGGATTGATAAAAGCGGAAATATGACCCAAGCTGTGGGGGATTTGGTGATTGGTCAGTTTAAGGTTGGAGTTAAAGCGGTCTATTTCTCGAATATCGTCCCTTATGCTTATCGCCTTGAGATGGGCCATTCAACGCAGGCCCCCAATGGCATGCTTGCAGTAACAGCACAGGAATTTCAGAAGTTTTTTAGTGATGCTGTTACGGAGATAAAATCATGAACCAATCCAAGATAAACGAGGCTATTCGTTCTCACATTGCTAAATTTGCCCGGCGAGAAGGGGTGCTGGTGGCGTGGCCGAATATGCCATTTGATGATATCAACGAGCCTTACCTGCAATTACATATCATGCCCGCAACGACGCAGAACATCGGGTTATCGTTAGATATGCCCGTCTTCCGTGGTGTGATTCAGGTGAATGTTGTAGGAAAATCTGGCTCTGGTGAGTCAGTGTTAACACAAATTACTGATCGGATAACTGAATATTTACCGAATGGCTTGTCACTGACTAAAAGCCTGTATCTCAATGATGACCCTAGCGTCTTTCCTTCCATTCAGGATGGCGCAAATTACACCATTCCCATACGTACATCATATCGATGTGATGCAATTCGATAATGGCCGCAATTAGCGGCTTTTTTTATACACCAAAAGAGGTTGATGATGGCCTATAACATCCCTAATGGCTCTCGTGTTTATTTAGCAAGCGAATACGGAGATGATATTAAGTTCTCCGCAGCATCTAATGCTGAAGAGGTCGTACTGACGGTTGAATCAACTGTTGGCATCACTAAAGGTGACATTGTTCATGTCAGTTCTGGCTGGAAGAAAGCTTCCGGCGCTTACCGTGTCAAGCTCGTCGCAGAAAAAGCCATTACATTGGAAGGCCTGGATACGACGGACAAAAACACATTCCCTGCTGGTGGTGGAGCGGGTTCACTAAAAAAAGTATTGGCATGGGAAGTGATGCCGCAAGTCATGACACTTTCCACCGAGGGGGGTGAGCAACAAACGCAAGAGGTTCAGTTTTTGGAGGATGAGCAGGCTGAAACTATCGACACTTATAAAAACGGCGTTGTTCAGGTTTACACCTTTGCTCATGATGCCAAGTTACCTGTCCGTAAGCTGCTCATGAAACTGGATGACAGTAAGCAAATTACTGCCATTCGTTTCTTCAATAAACGTGCAGCAGAAGACCGCTATTACACCGCTTCCGTGTCGTTCCAGCGCGTACCCAATACCGCAATGAACGAAGTGGAAAACGTCACCGCGCGCTTCTCTCTTAAGTCTGAAATGCAGATTTACGCAGAATAATAATCGCCCCTCAATGGGGCTTTCTTTTGAGGATTTTTTTAAATGGCTAAGTTTACGCTCGTCCCTAACCCTAAATTCAAAGCCAATGTGCAGATCCCCGTCGCTGGGAAAGAGAAACCGGAAGTAGTAACTTTCACATTCAATCACAAGCCGATCAGTGAACTGGATAAAATGCGGGAAATGCCTGCTCAGGAATTCTTTGAGCAGATTATTACCGATTGGGCCATAGAGGAGCCTTACAACACTGAAAATCTCCGGCTATTGCTGGATAACTACCCATCAGCAACCACGGCAATTACAACCACGTATTACAACGAATTACTGGGTAATCGGGAAAAAAACTGATTGCGGTCGCTGAGGCGCTGTACGGGGGAATGAGCGCCAAAGATGCTGCTAATTTTGAACGGGCTTTTGGCTTCCTCCCGGACGAGTGTGATGTTGAGGTATGGCCTGATATATGGGATTCCTACCAGACGTTTAGTGCCATGAGGACGCAATGGCGTGTTGGTATGAACGGCGCTACAGGGCTGGATTACACGCCATTAAATCAGGTTATGGACTATCTCAACATCAAAGACAGGGCGACCGTATTTAACGATATTCGGGTGATGGAAGTTAAGGCACTCGAAGTTATGCATAAGAAGTAACAACTCCTTTTGTGACCTCCCTAGTGGAGGTTTTTTATACCCGAAGGAAAATCAAATGACTGATGTTGCAACTATCTCACTAAAGGTGAACACCTCTGACCTTGAAAGAGGTGAGCAAAAGTTAAACTCATTCAAGGATGCTGCTGACAAGGCCAGCAATTCCACAAATAAGTTAACCAGTCAGTCAGAAAAGAGCGCTGCGGCTTCGGCTGACATGGCTAAAGAAATTGACCGGATACACCGAAGTGTTACTGAGTTGGCTGCAAAGGAGCAAAGGGCAGCCGCATCTGCGAAGGTTCTTGCTGCGGAACAAGATAAAGTTGCAGAGTCCTTCTTTAAGCAGATTGATGCCATTAAACGTAATGCTACTGCGACAGAACAGTTAACCAGGATTCAGGCAGAGGCCAGAAAAGCCAGAAAGTCTGAAAAATTAGACCTTGAGTCTTATCGGAATATTCTGTCTGACATTATCGGCAAAAAGAAGCAGATGGCAGAAGCCGATGCGAAACAGACAGCAGCAGGTCAGGCGTTTATTACCAGATTAAAAGATCAACTGGCAACACAGAATCTCAGCCGTAATGAATTGCTGAAATATCGGGCGGCACAATTGGGTGTGAGTTCTGCGGCGGAAATTTATATCAATAAGCTTAAGGAAACGAGTAAGGAAACCAAGAATTTAAACCGGAATAACACTTCGGTTATTGCTGGACTTAGAAATATCTCCGATTCAATGGGTATGGGAGTATTGTTACGTGGTGGAGGGTGGGGGGCGGTAATTACAGGAATAGGAGGGGTTACTAAAGCTTATTATCATGCATTAGAAGTACAGGAAAACTTTAATAAGGCTATTATCGCTTCTGGGCGGTTTGCAGGAATTACGCAGGGGCAATTGATTGGTTATGCTGACAATATCAGTAAAACGGGTGCAGGTGCAGACGTTGCCGCCGAAGCGCTCACTAAGCTGATGAATGCAGGGCTTAAGCTAAACGTAGATATCGGTAAAGCTGGGGAATCTATTGTCGAGTTTTCCCGTTATTCTGGGCAGAGCGTTGATGAATTAGTTTCTCATTTCGCTCGATTATCTGATGATCCTTATGGTGGCTCTGTTGCCCTGAATAAGCAATATCGTTACCTCTCCGTTAACGTACTCCAACATATTAAGGAATTAGAGCTTCAAGGGAAAATAACAGAAGCCGTTACTTATGCCACTGACGCATTGAGCGGGGCGATGGCTGAGCGGGCAAAAGAAATCCGAAATAGCATGGGGACATTACCTAAACTATTTGACGAGATTAAACGTGCAGCTAATTTGATGTGGGACTCTGTCATGGGAATTGGAGCTAAACCGTCTGAAGCGGAGCACAGAGCCAGATTAGTGTTAAAAATCCGCACGGCAGAAAATGACCCCCGTCGCTATAATGGGAAAAAACCCAGTATATCAAATGAAATATTAGATCAGTGGAAGAAAGAACTGCGTGAACTGGATACTAAGATAAAGAAAGAAAAGGAATCCGCAGAACTTCAAGAGCGCAGTATTACCAGCCAGATTAAGTTTAATCAGCTGGTTGATAAAGGGACGAGTTGGACAGAAAAAAGAAAGCATGAACACAAGATGCTCAATAAATTGATAAAAGAAAATATCCAACTGGCAAAAGAAGGCAAGACCAAGCTATGGACGGCTGAGGATATTGCGAAAGCTCGCGCCGGTATCGAACATGAGTTTCGTGATCGTCGAGGACCTGGTTATGGGAAAAAGCTACCCAAGGAACCAAAATTTAAGGTTGATGCAGGCACTCGTGCGGATGAATCCGCTAAGGCTCGGATATTAGCATTGCAAGCAGAACTGAGAGCTTTAAGTGATGAAAGCCGTTATGTTGGTATTATTAGTCAACAGCGCAGGGAGCTACTTAGAGAACAGGCTAAATTTAATATTCTTGAGAATGCTCAGAAAGAGCGAAAGCTTAGCCTTGATGAAACCTTATTATTAGCCAAAAAGAATGAAATTCTTGCCGAAAAAGAAAAAGCGGCAGAATTGGGAGATCGGATTGAAAAACAAAAGCAACTTAATGCTTTGCGGTTGTCTAATGATGGGTTAGAGGAAGAGTTAAGGCTTCGCCATGAAAGTATAGGCAAAACTGACGAGCAGATTGCAAAAGAACGGGAGTTGTTAAATCTCAGAGGAGAAATGCGACGTAAAGGCATTTCAGAAGGCGATTCTGAGTATTTGCGCAGAATTGATCTGGTTGAACAAAAATATGCGAATGAGGAGTCTCTTCGTTCTAATTGGGAAGCAGGAGTTAAGAAGGGATTCGAGAACTTTGAAAAGGAAGCATCAAATACCTATGGAAATGTAGCTCAGATTACCCAAGCTACTTTTATGGGAATGAGTAACAGTCTTTCTGATTTTCTTCTCACAGGTAAGGCTAATTTCGCTGACTTCACCAAATCAGTGCTTGAAATGATCACCAAGATGCTTATGCAGATGGCTATGTTACAAGCTATGAAAGCCGCATTTGGTGGTACTTCATTTGGGGCTACCCTTGGATTTGCTGGTGGTGGTTACACAGGTAACGGTGGCAAATACGAACCTAAAGGCATTGTCCACGGTGGCGAGTTCGTGTTCACTAAGGAAGCAACTATGCGCCTCGGTGTGGCTAACCTATATCGATTAATGGATAGCACCAAGAAAGGCTATGCGAGTGGTGGTCACGTTGGTGGCTCTCAGCCGATGACAGTCAGCACTCCGGCTCCAATAATGTATGGTATACAACCTGCTTCCGCTGGTGGAGTTCAGGTCAATCTTGGCGGCATCCGTGTAGAAGGCCAGCAGCAACAATCTATTGCTTCAAATATAGACGCGCAGGCAGCGGAGCAATCACTGACGAGAAAAATAAGGGCGGTGATAGTTCAAGAAAGCCGTGATGGTGGTGATTTGTATAAGATCATTAGAGCGGCCAGAGGTAGAAATTATTAATAAGCGAGGTATGTATGTTTTTCAAAATTGGTTCAACAATAGTTAGCCCTGAACAGGAAAATATCAGCATTCCGGTAGAGGTGTTTAAAGGCAATCCCAAAGATGGTGGGTGCTTTATTGCGGGATTGAGTCCTGATGTTCACATCATCTATCACGCAGAATTCAATGCTGATAAGCCGCTATCGGTGTACTTCAAAGAGGCTGAGGAATACGCAGCTAGAGTTATCAAAGAATTTAACGATGAACAGCCACCAATCCGGTGACTTTTGTTACTAATACCTCAATTGAATAGAGTTTGCTTCATTTTGCACCATACTTTGTTTAAGATTCATGTATCTGATTAAAGAGGGAAAGCAGATGAAAAGGTTTTTTATTTTAGTTATTGGATGTGTATTTATGGTCACTGGTTGCGTTACTCCTATGACAAAACAGGAAATTTCGAGCGCGAAATATGACCAATTACCAACTAATTACCAGGAAACATTGAAAAATATTATAGCTTACACATTGAAAGATTCTGATTCGGCTAAGTATAAGTTTCATAAACCTAGGCTGGCTTATACCCCTGCTTCAAGAAACGTAGCTTATGTTGTTCCAGTGGATGTCAATGCCAAAAATAGTTACGGTGGTTATACAGGCTATAAAACAAAGTACTACGTTTACATTGGTGGAAAATACAAAGATGTTACAGCGGGAGTGCATTACACAGCAGTTAAATGGGTTGATGAAGTAATGGAATAACCAATAGAAAAGAAGGGATAAGGTGAAAACATTAACTACTGGGATGGTTGAAATGTTGGCGCTGAGTGGGTGCGCTCAGATAATGGATAACAAGCCCAGCCGACCTTGCAATACAGATCACAAACCATACCTCTTGAGTGAGGTTTTTGGTGTTTCTTTGCTAACCTCCTCAAGGAAAATTGAATATTACTGAGGGTGGTTATGAAATCCAAATCTCTGGGGCTAGACCCATTATATTGGCAGGCTGTTGACTTTGTAGTCAGAAAAAACTGTGTATCAATAGAAGAAATCCAAAGAGAATTTGATATTGAATGGCAAAGAGCAAACAGGTTAATCAATGAGTTAGAGTTGACCGGGGTTATATCAGGCAGTGATTATGATGGTAACCGAAATGTATTTGGCTTTCCTACAAGATTAGAATGGCGCGAGGTTAGTTCAGGGAAAAATAATGAAGGTTATTTTTCAAGGAATAGGTACACGAATGTTTTAAAATTGGATAAAGGTAAGACGGTAATTTACCAAGATTTCTACAATCGAGGTTTTTCTGAGAAACCTGAGTTTATCATTGATATTCACAATGATCTCGACAAATACAGCTCAGTGAATCTTGGTTCTGTCGATGAAAGGTTAAAACATGCTTACCTGTCATCATATTGGTCAAGAGAAACCATAGTTGCCTTCCATTATGATGAAGAAATCAGCACCTTATTCATTGATGTAGACTTGCCAGAAATAGAAGATACACCAGTCTCTAATGGTGAGCGCTTGAAAACCGCTGAGGAATATTTTCATGATTACGCGAGGCATGTTCACGCCGTGATCCTTCGCGTGTCAGGCATAGCTTTTATAGTGTGCCCAGAAATCCAATTTGTTGTGACGGCTGGTTATTCACAAATATTCAATCACGATACTGGTGATGAAGATGATCGTTATCTGATTAACGCTAGGCTCAATAGAGAGAAATTTGAGCATCTACCAATCAAAAGCATAGCTAAATGTGACCCCATACAATATTTATCAGGCTTTGATGTACTGATTAACATGGCAACTAACAACAAAATGAATGCAATTGAGTTGAGATGGTGACATAAAGCCCCATAGGGGCTTATTTGTTGAGTAGTTGCTCAAGCATGGAGTGGATAGAACTTAATTTCTTATCCATCTCTTTAAGGTGTGAATTTTTCTTAGTGATATGAATCGGCAAGGAATCTCTTTTTGAATGGATATCGAATTGTGATTGCACTGCAATACCTATAACTTCAAAATCTTTTCTATTAAAGGGCATAATTTCATAGCTAGCGTTTAAAGGTCTAAGATACCATTTACCCTGGTCGAAAAAGACCTGCCTAACCATAGAGTCACCGTTAGTTATGGAAAAAGTAAAAACAAAGTCACCATTTTGAGCTGTGAGATTTCTGTCAAAAATAACCACAGTTCCTTCAGGAAAACTGAGTCCTGACTCGGATTCCATGGAGTCTCCTGAGATTTTAACAGCAAAACAATCAGAACTAGCATTAGGAGGAGCCAAGACCGAACCATGACCAATGCCAGATGCAGTAAAACCGATTGTTGAAAATACATCACTATAATATTCCATCACTGGAATCTCATGTGTTGTCACTGTCTTGCGAATGTTACCTAGATCAGGTTCATCACCAACTCCGATTGCTAACCATTCTCTACTTGTGCCAAGTGCCGCAGCTAAATTAGTTAGAACATTATCCCTTGGCTTTGAGTCTCCAGCTTCATAGGCAGCGATTTGCCTTCTGACAACACCAACTTTATCGGCTAATTCTCCTTGAGTTAGATTGGCTGCCTGCCTAGCCATGGAAATTCGTGTTTTAAAATTGTCATCAATGTTCATATGTGAAGTCCAAAAAATTCATATTGACACATGGTGATTCATGGATTATAACTAATCATATCTTATGAAGATGTGAAGTTACAAATATACATAGGAGATAAAAATGAAAAAAGATACAAGACCATCCCCATTTCCTTTCAGAATGAAACCAGAAATGCGCCAATGGTTAGAAGATAAAGCCGAAGAAAAGCGCCGCTCTGTGCAGGTCCAATTGGAATACATAGTGGATATCGTGATGGAAATGGAGAAAAAAGGTGAGTTACAACTTCCATAAGAACGAAACCCCAACCGCGCCAACAGTTGAGGTTCCTAATTTGTCAGTAACGCTCGAAGAAACCGACATGTCAACCCATAACAGAGAGTGACAATATGAATAATGTAGCAAATAAAAACCTTCCTGTCATTGCAGGCGTAGAAATCACTACCGATTCAGAAGGTCGTTTTAATCTGAATGCCCTGCATAAAGCAAGTGGGCTTGGTGAAGAAAAGGCACCAGCTAAGTTCTTTCGCAACAAAACAGCAAAGGATTTGATTTCTGAATTAGAAAAACAAACTGGACAAATTTGTCTAGTTAGCTCAGAAGGCAAGTCTGGCGGTACTTTTGCCCACGAACTCTTAGCCATTGAGTACGCGGGGTGGATCTCTCCCAAATTCCGTTTGCAGGTAAACCAGACTTTCATTGATTACCGTTCTGGTAAGTTGGCGCCAGTTGACCCAATGCAAGTACTCAGTGACCCCGACGCATTACGCGGGATTCTTCTGACGTATACCGAGAAAGTGATTGCGTTGGAAGATAAGGTCGCGGACATGCAGCCTGACGTTGACGCCTTCGAACGCATTGCGAAAAAATCTACTGGCAGTATGTGCATAACAGACGCAGCGAAGCACCTACAAATTAAACCGAAAATTCTTTTCGATACATTATCGTCAATCAAGTGGATTTATCGCCGTTTAGGTAAAAAGAGTTGGATTGGCTACCAAGACAAGTTACAGCAAGGGTTATTGGAACACAAAATAACTGTTGTTGCCAAAGATGACGGAACAGAACGAGTTTGTGAACAGGTTCTCGTGACTGCAAAAGGCATTTCCAAGCTAGCTAAGATGTTGAGCGTGGATAAAGCAGCTTAAGAATTGCGCCAAGGATGGCGATCAAATACTGATCTATTCAACAGAATCAGCCAATCTAACAGTGATTGTTGGTGATAACAATACAAATTTACTCTTAATACGTGTGTAAATGGTTGAATATTCGAGGCGTCTCGCAATTCACGGCAGATAACCTTTACAAAACGTTACAATTACGTAATAAATATTGTCGTCCTAAAACGGCGAAGCCCCCAACTGCTGTAACAGTTGAGGGCCTCTAAATCGTCTAATACCATCTCAAGGAAAATAGACATGTCTATTATAGCAACTAAAGAAGTTAGTGAAACCATTAACGTTCCATTTTATGGTTCAGATCTCTATGTCGTAAATTATAACGGTGAGCCGTATGTACCGATGAAGCCGATTGTTGAAGGTATGGGAATGAATTGGGCTTCACAATTCACCAAATTAAAACAAAGATTTAAATCAACTGTTGTGGAAATCACAATGGTTGCCAATGATGGTAAGGGACGTGAAATGAGTTGCCTTGCCCTCCGTAAACTTGCTGGCTGGTTAGCGACTATCAGTCCAAATAAAGTCAAACCTGAAATCAGGGATAAAGTTATCCGCTATCAGGATGAATGCGATGATGTTCTTTATGAATATTGGACAACTGGTGAGGTTAAAGCGAAAAATAGCACAACCCAAGATAGAACTCCTCTTCGAGGTCTGGTTAACACTCTGATGGGTAAATATGGCGTCAGTAACAAAAAGTTGTTCCAGATGGTTCATCATGAGTTTGGGGTGAAACATATAAATGAGTTAACCAGTGAACAGATCCCATCTGCGATAGAGTATCTGGCGACCAAGGCAATTGAGGGTGAGTTTCTGGGTAAAGAAACTTTATGTATGCCAGAAAGTGAACCGCAAATTTCAGATGATAATTTACAAACTCTCTGCTGGTTATGGCAACATTCCATCAACATGGCTCGTTACATGATTGATGTAGAACCAATACTCAAAGTAGCTGAGCATAAACTAGCTGGTGAATACTACGCATACCCACGCAATGCCATAAAATGCGCCAACAATGCAAGGCGAATATTGGAAAAGGCCACAGAACATATCCAGATAAAGCGGATTCAAAAGGATAACTGGCAAGTATTACATAAGCTGAGGATTCCGAACTGTCCATTTTAACACCAAGCCACGGACGGTAAGATATGTTCCCCGTACACACGGGGATAAACCGGACGTCTGAAAAATGATTTTCATCACATGTATGACATTTAATACAAAGTGGTGGCAATATGGGGGTATTGGTTTAAATTCTTCTTCTAACGTGTCTATAACGTGCCGACATCTTCTTTAAACGTGATATATATGTCCTCTTCTTACCGAATCAAGTGGCTTGTATTGCTAAAGCTATTTAATTAAACTTAATACTAAGTTGCAGTTTTGGCACTGTGAAATTAACTGAATGGGAGGTAATCATGACAGCCACGATGCGCCGCTATATGAGGGCAATAGGTAGTGTTATGGACATTATGCCTTCAACTAATTATCGGAGTATTATTGCAGCTGGTAATGATGCGCAGAAATTGAGAAATGACGCTCTCAATATATCGAGAGACATGACTAGCGCTATTGTGAGATGTGGCGAGATAGCAAATGAGCGAAAACCAAAAGCCGATAAGTGACAATAATCAAAACGAGGATAGAAGCAGTACTGAGTTATCAGTGGAGCAGCTAGAGAGCGTCGTTGAAACCAATCCTCAGTTACTTGAAAGGCTTTTAGATAATCCTAAAGTCGTCTCTATTATTCAGCATAAAACATCTTTGTTCCAAGGCCCTCTTCCTCCACCCGATATGCTCAGAGAATATGATTCTATATTACCGGGGATGGCAGAGAGGATTCTTGAATTAACGGAAAAAGAGCAGCAATTTAGACACGAGACCCAAAAAACAGCACTCAATGCAGTTATAAAGAAAGATACCAGAGGGCAATGGATGGCTTGTGTTTTAAGCATTATTATCTTAGGTATAGCTGTGTATTTCGGTGTTAAAGGTGAATTAGGTTTTGCTGCAAAATTGATCACAGGAAATTTGATAGCGATAGCAGCTATTTTTGCTATTGGCAGGATATTCAAATCCAAAGATAAAGAAGATTCATAAACCCGCCTCGTGCGGGTTTTTCATTTTAACGCCGCTTAATTGCGGTTTTTTCTTTTATAGGTACTTATATGGCTATTGAAGAGTTTAAATGGCGAACTCAAATACAGGATTCGCCCAGCGGTGAATTTAAGCATCGAATTAAAACGGTTGAGTTTGGCGATGGTTATAAACAAGTATCAGGGGATGGAATTAACCCAGAAAGTCAGTCATGGCCTTACTCTTATATCGGCATAAAAGGGGAGGTTACTCCAATCTTTCAGTTTATTCGCAATCACACCTTGAAATCATTTATCTGGACGCCGCCGTTTGGAGAGAAAGGGTTGTATCGAGTTAAAGCAGACTCAATCACCATGCTCCCTATGGCAGGTGGGGTCATGAAAATATCAGCAATATTCGAACAGGCATTCAGTGCATGAAAATTAATGCAGATCTCCAGCGCCTTGAGTCGGGGAATAAAATTCTTTTGTTTTCTGTTGATGGTTCAGTGTTTGGTGGGCCAGAACTCTATTTCCATAATCACCCTATCCCTTATACGGAAAATGAACTGGAGGGTGATATAGATAATTTACCGATTAAATCGATCTGGTGGCAGGGCGTAGAGTATAAGCCGTGGCCTGTCAAAATTGAGGGGTTGGAGGTGAATAGCGATGGTCGTTCAACTTCATCCGCACTCACTGTGGCTAACCTTGATGGTGCTATTAGCGCCCTGTGTCTGGCATATCAGAACATGGCGCAGGCTTGCGTCACTATTCGTATGACATTCGCGCATTATCTAGATGCGCGTAATTTCCCGGAGGGTAACCCAGAGGCTGATCCCACACAGGAGAAAATCGACGTCTACTATATTGACAGCAAGACACATGAAGACAATACAGAAATTCATTTTGCCTTGTCTTCCCCCGCTGACTTACAAGGGATTCAAATTCCTACCCGTCAGATTCATAGCCTTTGCACATGGTGTATGCGGGGGTTATATCGCAAATCCCCCTGCAACTATACGGGAACGCGGTATTTTGATGAAGAGGGTAACCCGACCGATGATCCGTCAAAAGATGCCTGCGGTGGACTGATGAGTGATTGTAAAAAACGTTTTGGCGAGAACGCACAATTGCCCTTCGGTGGTTTTCCGGGTTCTGCGTTGCTTAGGAGGTAATATAGTGCAAACTCTGCCTGATGATATATCCTTATAGTCAATCCTTGATTATTGATTCAATTTTCTTCATTGTTGCAATTTTACTGACAAGTGAGAGAGCTTTTGATGAAAAAAATTATTTTAATTATCTTGACATTTTTCACCATAAATCAGTTGGCGTTTGGGTTGGCAAAAGATGAACCTCAAGCACCATTCGGATTCAAATGGGGTATGACTATTGATGAGGTTAGAAAATTAGACCTAAAAAAATTTAATGAATATCAAGATAAATTAGTATATACGGTAAGGATAGAATCAGCTCCTATAGAGTCTAAATATGATGGTGAGTACTTTTTGGACTTCTTTCCTCTTAACAGAGGGTTAAGATCAATTACTTTTGGCGTGAATGATTCGGGTAAAAATTTCGATAAATTAAAAGAGAAATTTAATTTCATTGCATCGAATCTGAACAATAAATATGGATCGCCTGTTCTTAATGAGCAGAATAACCATGAATTAGCTAAAGACTATGAATACAATGAAATGAAAATTCAGTTAAGACTCAATAAAGGAGAATCTGAACCTTATATACTGTGGGTGAATTATGAATATTACCCCAAGGAATTATTTACTAAAGACGAGCCAATACTTAAAAAATTAGGGTCACGTATTCAAAATGTTGATTGGTCTTAAATATAATATTCTCTTTCGATAAAAGTCCCGATGACTTTGTCATGCATTTCCGGTGATTTTGAATAGCCTAATGTTTTAC
>NZ_JADEUF010000078.1 GCF_015163655.1 Xenorhabdus griffiniae
TGTAAGCGTTGCGAGACGTTGAGCTAACCGGTACTAATGAACCGTGCGGCTTAACCTGACAACACCGAAGGGGTTTTCGGGAGTGGAAAGAGAGACGGGTTTCAGAGCAGAGAGCAGCTTGTTCGGGATTGAAAACAGGATTTGTCTGGCGGCAATAGCGCGGTGGTCCCACCTGACCCCATGCCGAACTCAGCAGTGAAACGCCGTAGCGCCGATGGTAGTGTGGGGTCTCCCCATGTGAGAGTAGGGCACTGCCAGACATCAATTAGCCAGAGAAGCCATCCGTCACCGGATGGCTTTTTTGCGTTTGGGAAAAGGCGAAACAATTAACTATAAGTTAATGTGCTTTCCCTTGTTCGATACCAATACCTGTTTGCGAACGGATAAACTGATTGCGAAACATTTTCCTTTCCTGCATTCCTTGTGCCGAAGTATCGGTAATTGAAAATAACCAAGCTCCGATAAATGCGATAAACATGGAAAATAGAGCTGGATATTCATAAGGATAGAGAGGTTTCTCATGACCAAGAATACTAACCCAGATCGTCGGGCCTAGGATCATTAATACAACCGCTGTTAGTAACCCCAACCATCCACCAACTAATGCTCCACGTGTAGTCAGCTTGCTCCAATACATTGACAATAAAATAATGGGAAAATTACAACTTGCAGCAATGGAGAAAGCTAAACCGACCATAAAGGCAATGTTTTGTTTTTCGAACAAAATACCCAAGCCAATAGCAACTAATCCCAGAATAACGACGGTAATTTTTGAGATTTTTAGCTCATCTCGTTCATTAGCTTGCCCTCGTTTAATCACATTGGCATAGAGATCATGGGATACTGCGGAAGCGCCTGCTAGTGTTAACCCGGCTACTACAGCTAAAATAGTGGCAAAAGCAACGGCAGAAATAAAACCAAGGAAAAAATCACCGCCAACGGCGTTTGCCAGATGGACAGCGGCCATATTTGTACCACCAATTAATGCTCCGGTTGTGTCTTTGAATGCAGGGTTGGCACTGACCAATAAAATTGCACCAAATCCGATAATAAACGTCAGGATATAAAAATAGCCGATAAAGCCCGTTGCATAGAAAACACTTTTACGCGCTTCTTTAGCATCACTGACGGTAAAAAACCGCATGACAATATGAGGCAATCCTGCAGTACCGAACATTAATGCCAAGCCTAAAGAGAGTGCAGAGATAGGATCAGATACCAATCCTCCGGGACTCATGATGGCAGGTCCAAGGGAGTGTACTGCAATAGCTTCTTTAAACAGGGTATTAAAATTGAAATTAACCGCTTTCATGACCATCATAGCCATGAATGTTGCTCCTGCCAGTAACAAAACGGCTTTAATAATCTGGACCCACGTTGTCGCCAGCATTCCGCCAAATAAGACATAAAGCACCATTAAAATACCGACTAAGACAACAGCGACATAATAATTTAATCCGAATAGTAACTCGATCAGTTTTCCAGCTCCGACCATCTGAGCTATTAGATATAACGCAACAACAACTAACGAACCCATTGCGGATAAGGTACGGATGGGGCGCTGTTTCAGACGATAAGAAGCGACATCAGCGAAGGTGTACCGCCCTAAATTTCTTAATCTTTCAGCAATCAGGAATAGAATAATTGGCCAGCCAACCAGAAAGCCAATGGAATAGATCAGCCCATCATAGCCAGAGGTATAAACTAACGCTGAAATACCCAGAAACGAGGCGGCAGACATATAGTCACCTGCAATCGCCATACCATTTTGGAATCCAGTAATACGACCGCCAGCGGTATAATAATCTGAGCGTGAAATAGTCCGCTTTGAAGCCCAGTAAGTAATGCCCAGCGTTAACCCGACGAATAACAGGAACATGATAATTGCCTGAATATTCAAAGGTTGTTTTTCTACATTACCTGAAATGGCATCTGCTTGAGCTAGGATAGGGAAGAGGGAGGAAAATAATAATACGCTTTTTTTCATTTTCTCACCTCGTTGAGAATGGTTGACGTTAGACGATCAAATTCACCATTCGCCCTGATTACATAAATTCCAGTCAGTATGAAAGATATGAAGATGATGCCAATTCCTACAGGAATTCCCCGTGTTACACTAGTATTTTCATGAAGTTGTGTTCCAAGCCATTCAGGTGCAAAAGCAATAAGGAAAATAAAACCAACATAAAGCACTAACATAATGATGGATAACAGCCAGGCAAAACGCCCTCGCTTCTTAACTAGCTCCTTAAAGCGAGAGTTATTTTCAATCTCTTGATAAATGTCGTCACTCATTGGAGTATCTCCTGTTGATTTTAAACGCCACACCTTAAGCCCAGATACGGCTCCGTACTTTTGGTGATACGTTATTTAGGCCGCCTTATGGCGGCGCATATGTTTTACGACATATTGATGGATTGTTTTTCTTCCAGCAGTTTTTCAACAACACCCGGATCGGCCAGCGTGGAGGTATCTCCTAAATTGCTGGTATCACCAGAAGCAATTTTGCGCAAAATACGCCGCATAATCTTTCCAGAACGCGTTTTGGGCAGAGAGTCTGTCCAATGAAGGATATCAGGTGTTGCAATTGGGCCGATTTCTTTACGAACCCAATCTCTGACTGCGGTATACAGCTCAGGAGAAGGTTCTTCACCATGCACTAGCGTGACATAGGCGTAAATAGCTTGTCCTTTGATATGATGTGGGATACCAACAACGGCAGCTTCGGCGATTTTGGGGTATGCAACTAAGGCTGATTCAATTTCTGCGGTTCCCAAACGATGGCCTGAAATATTCAGAACATCATCAACACGGCCAGTGATCCAGTAATAGCCATCTTCATCACGTCGAGCACCATCGCCACTGAAATACATTCCCTTGAAAGTGGAAAAATAAGTCTGTTCAAAACGCTCATGATCGCCATATAACGTTCGTGCCTGTGCTGGCCAGGAATCAGTGATAACGAGATTGCCTTCACTCACGCCCTCTAAAATTTCACCGGAATTATCAACTAAGGCTGGACTAATACCAAAAAACGGCAGAGTGGCGGATCCTGCTTTGAGATCGGTAGCGCCTGGTAACGGTGTGATCATGAATCCACCGGTTTCGGTTTGCCACCATGTATCTACGATAGGACATTTACTGTTACCTATTTTTTTGTAATACCATTCCCATGCTTCTGGATTAATAGGTTCGCCCACCGATCCCATAATGCGTAATGACGTACGTTTAGTGCCTTCTATGGCTTTATCACCTTCGGCCATCAATGCTCTGATAGCGGTTGGCGCAGTATAAAGAATATTCACTTTATGCTTATCAACCACCTGACAAAGACGGTTAACATTGGGATAGTTGGGGACACCTTCAAACATTAAAGTGGTTGCTCCACAAGACAAAGGCCCATATAGCAGGTAACTATGCCCTGTTACCCACCCTATGTCGGCGGTACACCAGTAAATCTCCTCTGGACGATAGTCAAACGTGTATTTAAACGTTAAAGATGTGTAGACTAAATAACCACCCGTCGTATGCAGGACGCCTTTAGGTTTACCTGTAGAGCCTGAAGTATAAAGAATGAATAATGGATCTTCGGCACCCATTTCTTCAGCGGGACACTCAGCACTCACACTTTCGGTCAGTTCGTGCCACCATAAATCACGATTGTCATTCCAGTTTTTGGTATTTCCGGTACGCCTAAAAACAACCACGTGAGTCACACTAGTAACGTCAGAATGGTTGAGCGCCTCATCGACATTTTTTTTCAATGGGATTGTGCGGCCTGCTCGCAAGCCTTCATCTGCGGTAACCACGAGCTTAGCGTTGCAATCTATCACTCGGCCAGCGATGGCATCAGGAGAGAAGCCACCAAAAATGACGGAATGGATCGCTCCGATACGAGCACAGGCCAACATTGCGACGGCGGCTTCTGGCACCATTGGCATATAGATAGCCACAACATCGCCTTTTTTGATCCCCAGTTTTTTCAATACATTCGCAAACTGGCAGACGTCATGATGTAATTCTCGATAGGTAACATGGCGAGATTCTGCGGGATTATCTCCTTCCCATATAATGGCAGTTTGATCACCACGTTCTTGCAAATGGCGATCAAGACAATTGGCACTTAAATTCAGGGTGCCATCTTCAAACCAGCGGATGCTGATATGCCCAGGATCGAAAGAGGTATTTTTGACCTTGGTGTAGGGCCTAATCCAGTCAACTACGTTACCTTTTTCACCCCAGAAACCCTCTGGGTCTTGTAATGACCTTTGATAGTCATATAGGTACTGTTGCTTGCTTATCAGGGCCGTGTCTGCAATATCAGCAGGAATAAGATGCTTGATTATTTGAGTCATATTTTTATCTCCTTGCAATTGTTAATACTATGTCAAAACAAGGTTAACTAAAGTGTAAGAAGAAATTTTGTTTCTTTTTTGCGCGGAAGATCACGCAATAAAGAGAATAAATTTTATGGAATGATCATTTAATGCTGTAGATTTAATCAATACTAAGTAATGAGTTTATTGTTTTAATTGGATTTATATTCTGTTATTTGAGTTTATTATTGATATTTTTATCTATGAGAAGCTATGAAACGTGAATGTATAAAGGAAACCACAGCAATAACATGGAATTGATAATCATTTTCATTATTGTTCAATTCACTATAATCATGTTGTTCACAAGGTGTGAGCTTTATATATTCTAAATTCTAAACAACTGGAGATATGATATGAGCCATTCATTGCCTTCTCTACCTTACTCCTATGATGCGCTAGAGCCTCATTTCGATAAACAAACGATGGAAATTCACCATACTAAACACCATCAGACGTATGTCACTAACACGAATACGGCTCTGGAAGCCTTTCCAGAATTAAGCGAACTTCATATCGATGAACTCATTCAGCAGCTTGATAAAATTCCAGCTGATAAACGCACTTTTATTCGTAACAATGCGGGTGGTCACTCAAACCATAGCCTGTTTTGGAAAGGTTTAAAATTAGGCACAGTATTGGATGGTGCTTTGAAGGCCGCGATTGAGCGTGATTTTGGCAGTATTGACAGCTTCAAAGAAAAATTTGAACAAGCGGCAGCAACTCGTTTTGGTTCTGGCTGGGCGTGGTTGGTACTGAAAGAAGATGGCAAACTGGCTGTTGTTTCAACATCTAATCAGGATAGCCCACTAATGGGTGAAGAAATAGCGGGCGCTTCTGGTTACCCGATTGTGGGTTTGGATGTATGGGAGCACGCTTATTACCTGAAATATCAAAATCGCCGCCCTGATTACATCAAAGCATTTTGGCATGTAGTCGACTGGGATGAAGCAGCAAAACGTTACGAAGAAAAAATGAAATAATCCATCCTATTTTTTTCATAAGAATGCGGGTCATGGCTGTACCCCGCATTCTTATTGTCTGTAATCTTGGTTATTATGCCTGGATAATACGTGTACATCTCCATTAGCTCATTGAGAGGGAATCAAGAATGTATTATCCACAAATATATAGAGGCAAAATATCATCGTCAGAAACATTGGGTTTCAGTGCGATCAATAAACTGGTGGTGAATGGTCGTTTACAGCTAACCTCTCTTGGGCTAGAAGGCGATGAACAAGCGGAAACTCGTTTTCATGGTGGCGCTGATCGTGCGCTTTGCCATTATCCAGGAGAGCATTACCTATTTTGGAAAAGGCAATTTCCTGAATTGGCGGAATTATTTGCCTCTCCCTTATTTGGTGAAAATATATCTACAGAAGGCATGACAGAAGATAACGTCTATATTGGTGATATTTTCCACTGGGGTGAAGCTCTGATTCAAGTAACTCAACCACGTTCTCCATGTTATAAACTCAATTTTATTACAAACATCAATGAGTTTGCTGCGATGATGCAAAATAATGGGCGATGTGGTTGGTTATATCGAGTTATCTCTCCTGGTTTGGTCAGTGCTGGTGAACCGATAAAACTGTTAAGCCGTAATAGCGATGTTTCTGTTAAGGAAGCTATTTCCATTGCTTTTCATAACCCATTTGATGAAGAGCTGTATCGTCGTTTAATGGGGGCGGCTGGGCTGTCTGCCAGTTGGAATCTGACGATGCAAAAGCGCATATTGCATGGAAAAATTGAGGATTTTAATCGTCGTTTATTGGGCAATTAACGGAATTTATATGCCAAAGGGAAGAAATGAAATGGATACCCTTTGGCATTGATATAGATCGGCTGTTACGGATGGGCGATCAAGCCTACTGCTTCATAGACTTTATCCAAGGTTGCCTGGGCGCGAGCCTGAGCCTTGGCCGCACCTTCTGCCATAATTTTGTTAAGTAAAGCTTCATCATTACGGAAATGATGGAAACGTTCCTGTAAGCCTGTCAGCATTTCACTTACCGCATCTGCGACGGCTCCTTTCAAATGGCCGTACATTTTACCTTCAAACTCGGCTTCTAATTCAGGAATAGTTTTACCTGTTACACCAGCGAGGATATCCAGTAAGTTGGAAACGCCGGGTTTGTTTTCCTGATCATAACGCACGCAAGGTGGCTCGTCAGAATCGGTAACCGCGCGTTTAATTTTCTTGGCGACGGATTTAGGGTCTTCCAGCAGGGCAATGACGTTATTGCGATTATCATCCGATTTCGACATTTTCTTGCTTGGATCTTGCAATGACATCACGCGAGCACCACCTGTTGGAATGAATGGCTCTGGAACAGTGAAAATATCGCCATATAAAGCGTTAAACCGCAGCGCCAAATCACGGGTTAATTCAAGGTGCTGCTTTTGGTCAATACCCACAGGGATTTGATTAGCCTGATAAAGCAAAATATCAGCAGCCATTAGAACCGGATAATCAAACAGGCCAGCATTGATATTTTCTGCATGGCGGGCTGATTTATCCTTGAACTGAGTCATGCGGCTTAGTTCACCGAAATAAGCGTAGCAATTCAGTACCCAGCTTAACTGGGAATGTTGTGGAACATGTGACTGAACGAAGATGGTACTTTTCTTTGGATCAATACCACAGGCAAGGTAAAGCGCTAGCGTGTCCAGCGTGCGTTTTTTCAGTTCATTAGGATCTTGACGCACGGTAATGGCGTGCTGGTTAACGATGCAATAGATGCAATCGTATTCATCTTGCATTTTAACCCACTGACGTAACGCCCCCATATAGTTACCGATGGTCAATTCACCGGAGGGTTGTGCGCCGCTGAATACAATAGGTTTTTGGGAGTTTGGCTTCATTGCAGTGGGTTCATTCATTTTATTAAGCTTCCTTTATTTTCAGACTGGATAATGGGTTCAAAGTGGATAGTCCAATAGTTGGGAGTAAATCCGAAAAATGGTCCAATACATAATTTGGGTGGCTCGATGCTATCGACTCTCCGTAGTTATAGCCATAGGTTAAGCCAACACATGGGCAACCTGCCGCTTGCGCAGCCAAAATATCATTACGGGAATCGCCAACAAAAAGCAATTCTTCTTTATGCAAACCAAACATACCCATCGTTAGATAGAGTGGTGCGGGATGAGGCTTTTTCTCTTTAACATCGTCACCGCCGAGTACCAATGAAAAGTATTCACTAATACCTAATGATTCCAGCAATGGAGCAATAAAAGGGGTGGGTTTATTCGTAACAATCGCCATTGGCAAGTGGTGGTTTGCCAGTTCTGCCAACGTTTCTTTTACCTGGGGAAACAGTTGGCTACCCGTGGTTACACTGGTTTCATAAAACTTATCAAACAACTTGCGTGTTTCGCTATGCAATTCGGCAGACAGTTCTGCTCCAGCCCACTTTAATGCGCGTTCAACCATGACATCAGCACCATTGCCTATCCAAACAGCGACGTTTTCCTTGCCCGCAGCGGGTAAGCCTTTGGCCATCAGTGCCTGATCCAAAGCGTCAGCCAGACTGCCCGCACTGTCCACGAGTGTGCCATCCAAATCAAATGCAATGGCACGAATTCCTTTTACGACATCACTTTTCATTATGCTACCTTCGATAATTCGCGGCGCATCTCATCAATAACCGCTTTATAATCTGGCTGGCTGAAAATGGCAGAGCCGGCAACGAACATATCTGCGCCAGATTGAGCTGCCGCAGCAATATTATTGGGTTTGATACCCCCATCAACTTCGAGACGGATATCGTATCCGCTGTCATCAATGATTTTGCGTACCTGACGCAGTTTTTTCAGGGTTTCTGGAATGAAAGATTGACCACCGAAACCTGGGTTAACAGACATCAACAGAATCACATCCAACTTATCTAATACATAATCAAGATAGCTAAGCGACGTTGCTGGATTGAAAACCAAGCCCGCTTTGCAGCCATGTTCCTTGATAAGTTGCAGAGTGCGATCGATGTGCTCACTCGCTTCAGGATGGAAAGTGATATAAGTTGCACCAGCCTGAGCAAAATCAGGAATAATGCGATCAACAGGTTTTACCATTAGGTGAACATCAATTGGCGCAGTAATGCCATAGTCGCGCAATGCCTGGCAGACCATTGGACCAATCGTCAAATTTGGCACGTAATGGTTATCCATGACATCAAAGTGCACAACATCAGCACCTGCTGCCAACACCTTAGCGGTATCTTCACCTAATCGGGCAAAATCTGCGGATAGAATGGATGGGGCAATCAGAAAATCTTTCTTCATTGTTATCTTCTCCAATTCATTGTTTTATCCCCTGTTATTTCAGGGGCTGGAAACCTCAATCACTCCTGGCAGTATAACGCCAAAAGTTCATCAACTTTACTGCGGGCAAGAATATTTCTGCTTATTGTCCGGCGGGCTTTAACAATGTAAAGGGAAGCCTGATGATACCATTCCCGGGTCATCGGTGTGTCATGGTTAGATATGAGTACCGGAATGCCTTTTTGAGACGAGATATGATAGGCGATATTCGCCAGATTTTCCTGATCGAGAAGGTTAAAACTATTTGTATGATAGGCGGTAAAATTAGCCGTAGCCGAAAGTGGGGCATACGGAGGATCACAATAAATCACCGAACCCTTTAAGGCATTGTTTAATGCTATTTCGTAATGTTGGCAGATGAACGTGGCTTTTTGGGATTTTTCTGCAAACCAGTAAAGCTCATTTTCAGGAAAATAAGGCTTTTTATAGCGGCCAAAAGGCACATTAAATTCACCCCGTGAATTATAACGACAAAGTCCGTTATAGCAGTGGCGGTTCAGGTAAAGAAACAGCAAACTGCGGCGAAAAGGATCTTTGCTTTTGTTGAACTCTTCTCGCAGGCGATAGAAGTTTTCGGCAGTGTTGAACTCCGATGAAAATAATGGACGGGCATGATTAATAAATTCATCCGCACGAGATTTTACGGCATTGTACAGATTGATCAGATCGCTATTGATATCTGACAAAATGTAAGAATCATAATCGGTATTGAGAAATACCGAGCCTGCGCCAACAAATGGCTCAATCAAGCAATCGCCCTCTGGCAGATGACGTTTAATATCATCTACCAAGGGGTATTTTCCACCGGCCCATTTTAAGAAAGCGCGTTTTTTTTTCATGCCGTCAAATTAGTTATTCAATAATTTCAGAGCCGCAGATTGTACTCTGTTTAGGACAGCATATCAGCGCCTAATCAAAATAGTTTTATTTTTTCAGATCTTGCTGAACTTGTTGTAGTTTTCTGACCCAAGGCTTTTTAGCCTGAACTTCAGCAGGCAGTGAGGAAATGGCTCTTTTAGCATCAGAAACAGAACCGTAATTACCGTGGATCAAGATAAACCATGTTTTGCCATCGCGTTTAGTTGCATAAACCTTGTAATTAGCAAGGTTATTTTTTTTCGCGAAGGCACTTAAGGTATCAGAACGGCTGGCACTACTCAATTGTAGTGTGAATCGATTTGCGGGTGCTTTCAGCAGATCACCACCAGCATCGGCGACATGCTTTTTATTGGTCTGATATTGACTAGCTGCTTTGGAGTGATTGTCTTCTCTGGCCTTATTCTCTATTTTCGGTGGTGTAACTTTCTCTGGTTTGCTTGGCTCAACAGGTGAAGTCGTGGGTTTGGCCTGCGGTTGTGTCAGATTGTTTTGCACAGAATGATTAATGGTACTTTGTTGTTGATTCAAAGCATCGGAAATATCACCAGGTAACTCTATACGTTGATGGTAGCCACCCGTTCCAGTGTCGGGAGGAAGATCTTTGCTGGGTGCACTATTAATGGGTGGCGGACTGATTTCACGTGCGCCATGAGTTACTGGTTCTGACGGATTTTCTTGCTCGCTACCAGTGGAATTGGCAGAAAGCGAAGGAGAACCAGAAAGGTCAATACTCTTTTCCGCTGCATTTTGCTGTTTTTCATGCTCGGTGGGTGATTTTAATGCAGAGCTGATAGCAATAATCAGAAGCAAAAGAACCAAAATGCCAACACCGATCATTATTTGTTGGCGAGATATTGCGAGCTTAGGTTGATTAAATTGGCTTCTGGAACGCTGAGGATTGCGATCAGAAGTATCAGGCTTTAATTCACTTGCTGTTTTTTGTTTGTTTTCTGATTTTAATTCGTCCACATGCCCTCCTAACAGAGATAGTTCTGCCAATTGTTATTGAAGAGGTTTGGCAGTCTGACCTAACTAAAACCGATGATGCTTTATTTGATAATCTCGCTATTGTATAGCATAACAGCTAGAGAATAATTCATCATGCAGCTTTTGTTATCAGTGAAAATTTTGCCATATCCAGCAATTCCCTTCATCTTCCAAATTTCAGCCTGGCAGTAAAATTCACTGCCAGAGCAATAAGTTGGAATTAATTAGGAAGTACGTGTATCTAGCGGAGGGATAGCTGAGTTAGACGAATAGCATCCAAGATAACGTCTTTCCCAATATCAGAACGAAGTTGTGCTTCCCCAATAGTGGTCGGTAATACCAGATGCAGTTTCCCGGCAGAAACTTTTTTGTCACGCATCATATGAGGTAAATAGGCCTCAGGGGACATTGCTTCTGGGCCATTGACAGGTAATTTTGCGCGTTCCAGCAAGCGGATGATACGTTGGGTATCCTGTTTTGCGAATGTGCCGACAAGTTCAGATGCTTTGGCCGCCATCACCATACCCGCAGCAACAGCATGACCATGCAGCCAGACGCCGTAACCCATTTCCGCCTCAATCGCATGTCCAAAGGTATGGCCAAGGTTTAACAGAGCCCGCATCCCACTGCGTTCTTGTTCATCAGCTGCAACAACCAACGCTTTAAGTTCGCAGCAACGACGGATGCAATAAGCCATTGCCTGGTTGTCGAGGGCCAGTAATTTCTCAATATTCTCTTCAAGCCAGCCAAAGAATTCGCCATCCAGAATGATGCCATATTTAATGACTTCAGCCAGACCTGAATATAACTCTTGAACAGGTAATGTTTTCAGACAATTGAGATCGACAATAACTGAAGCTGGCTGGTAGAACGCGCCTATCATATTTTTGCCGAGGGGGTGGTTGACTCCTGTTTTTCCGCCGACGGAAGAGTCAACCTGAGAGAGCAGCGTGGTGGGTACTTGGATGAAACGAACACCGCGTTGATAGCTAGCTGCGGCAAACCCCGTCATATCACCGATTACACCACCACCAAGGGCGATAAGCGTTGTGTCACGGCCATGATTATTTTCCAGCAAGGCGGAAAAAATGTCATTGAGCACAAAAAGTGATTTGTGCTGTTCACCGTCAGGCAAGATAACTGCATTTACCCGAAGATCCATTCTCTGCAATGTGGATTTCACCTGTTCGAGATACAGGGGAGCCAGCGTTTCATTGGTCACAATCATGACCTGTTGACCCGCTTGCAGGGGCTTGAATGCCTCACTGTCAGAAAATAGCCCTTCGGCTATGGTAATTGGATAGCTTCTTTCACCTAACGTAACAGTCACTTGTTCCATATCAGCTTTTGCCTTATCGTTTGCCGCTGAGCGGACTCGCTATAATCAGTTTTTTTCCAGTAGTTCAATGATTTGGTTAGCGACGACTTTGGCGCTTTGCTCATCTGTGCGAATAGTCACGTCAGCAATTTCCTCATAAAGAGGATTGCGCTCATCAGCCAAATTCTCTAAAACTTCTCGTGCTGGTGCATCAACTTGAAGTAAAGGGCGTTTTTTATCGCGCTGGGTACGAGCCAACTGTTTTTCGATGGTTGTTTCTAAATAAACGACCACACCACGGGCAGACAGGCGATTGCGGGTTTCTTTTGATTTAACAGAACCCCCTCCAGTAGCCAATACGATGCCTTGTTTTTCAGTCAGTTCGTTTATTATTTTTTCTTCGCGATCGCGGAAGCCTTCTTCGCCTTCCACATCAAATACCCAGCCCACGTCAGCTCCGGTACGTCGCTCAATTTCTTGATCAGAGTCGTAAAACTCCATATTGAGTTGCTGAGCTAACTGACGACCAATAGTGCTTTTGCCGGCACCCATAGGCCCAACCAGAAAGATATTGCGTTTCTCTGCCATGTTTTTGGTATTACTAAGACTGTTTGTTAATGATAACCCGCCCCGCCAATCAGATTAGCCACGGGACCTAAACTGAAACCTCATGAGTGATAATGTGAGATCAGATAAGAAAATTATCTCAGCACATCAGCCTGTATTGCAACTATATAAATTTCGCCCGAACTGAATCACTGGGTTCATGCTTTTGCTGGCCGATTGAGAGCCTATTGTCTCTACCTTCCATCCTACAACTTGCTGTTTTGCTGCAATTTGCAATCTGTTGGGTATAAGCTCTTGCTTGCGATATTAGATCTGCTCACTCAATTAGTTAATCCTTGTATGCTAAATTACTCTCAGCGTCAAATCCATAAACAGGCCAGACCAAGAAAAACAACACAATTACGTTATTAATGGATTGATTTTTATATTATATTTCTCTCTGATTAAATATCGGTCAGTTGAGGTGTAATAAAAATTACGAGTTCCCGACGGCTATGTTGCTCTCCTTGTTGGTTAAATAATGCCCCCAATAGGGGCAGATCTGACAAATAAGGAACTTTTTGTAAACTCGCGGTTTTTTTCTGTTGGAAGATCCCTCCGAGAATCAAGGTCTCTCCATTTCTAATGGTTACTTGGGTTATTATTTCTTGTTTATCGATAGATAAATTTTCATTTCCTCCTTGGTTGATGGGAAAACCAGGTGCATTCTGACTAATTTTCAACGCGAGCCGGATTTTTCCCTGCCTTAAAATGTGGGGAGTCACTTCCATGCCCAATACCGCCTCTTTAAATTGAACGGTAGTTTTGTCCTTATCCTGAACAATATAGGGAATATCAGAGCCTTGCTTGATACTGGCTGTTTGCTGGTGTGAAGCGGTTAGTCGTGGGCTGGCAATGATATCAAGCTGGTTTTCCTGCTCTAGTGCACTGAGTTCCAGTTCTAGTAAGTTTGCGTGAATGCGGGCGGTATTTAGTACCAGCCTATGGCGCTGGTTGCCAGCGGGTTGATGGAAATTTAAGCGGTTTAGACCTATTGATTGATGATGTGGATCGGCGTTTACTCCCCAGTGAATCCCCAATTCATGCAAAGCTTCCTGACTGCTGGTAACAATATGAGCAGTAATCTGTACTTGTTGCTGTGGGGTATCGACTTCTTTCAGCCAGTTTTTAATACGGGTAATGGCATCAAATTTATCTTCCAGGATCAGGCTGTTGGTTAAGGGATCGTGTTCAACCTTTCCCCATTTTGTCAGTAGTGCGGGATGATTTTGCTGTAATTGTTCTGCCACTTGGCCTGCATCGGCGTATTGCAAAGTAATAGCCTGATATTCGATCTCTTGTTCTTGCTCATTTTGCTCTGCCGGAGAAAAATCCGTGGCATTCTCTATCATCGGAGGCTGGAACGGATCTCTTATTGGCATTTCGAAATTTGGTTCTTCTTCGGTAAAACCCAATAGGGGAAATAAGAGACAGCTTAGGAAAAGCAAAGAATAGCGGTTCATGATTTCTCCTTATCTGAAAAAACCATGTGAACCATTAGGTTATCATCGGCAGGTGTAATGGTGATGTGCTTAATTAATAACGGTGGCTGCAATTTTTGCATTTCATTCAAGAAATGGAGAAATTGGCCGTAATTTAGCGACAGCATGATATGAAAGAAAACGTGTTCGTTTTCTTTGTGGATTTTCCACTCCATTAGCTGACTGCCGGAATGGGTTAGTGGAATATGCAGTCGTTTGAGTATGGTGGTATGATTTTTTGAGGATGAAAGATGGCCATTTTCAGCAAGGCTTGTGGTCATATGCTGGATCTGCTGTTGCGTTTCAGGCAAAGAGGGGAGTTCAGCAAGCTTTTGCTGAGATAGTACCGTATTGTGTTGCTGCTGCTTAATATTGCTCTGGAGGGTATGAATTTCATACCGATTTTTCTGCCAAACCAAAAAGTAGAACCCCAACAGCAGTGAAATAATAAGCAATTGCTGCAAGACAAGCTGTTGCCAGACAGGTCGATAAAACCATTCAAGATAATTATTTCTCATCGGACTCTCCCATCAACCAATTTGCATCAATGGTAAAAACCTTGAAATGATCTTCTGTCGTGGTCATTTTGCTAAGTTGCACATTGATAAGCGAAGTGTCGTCAGTCAGGTTATCCAACAAATTGGATATATCTGTATAGTTTTGACTGCGGGCGGTAAAAATTAATTGTCCACTGTCGTCACTAAATGCAGTCAGCCAACTGTTCTCTGGTAGCAAATGAGGAAGCCGACGAAATAGCTGTAAATAACGTTGATTCTGTTCCATGAACATGCGTTTTTTCCGTAATTGTTGTGACAATTGTTGATGCTGTTGCACGGCTTGGTCTGTTGCGCTGATAGTTTGTTGTAATTGAGTCAATTGGTGAGTCATTTCCGTTAATTGTCCGCGATATTGTTTAATCTGGTTTGTTTGCAGCGTAGACATAAACACCAATACTGCTGTCCACAATGTCAGTTGTAGGCAAAGTAATGCCCCCCATGTTTGGCACTGACGTTTCAGCCTCTTCTGCCGCCAGGGTAAGAAATTGACTTGATGCATCACTGATCACTCGGCCTGAGCGCTAAACCTGCGGCAATAATGAACGCATTCGTTTTATCTGGCAGCGGGGGATGATAATGACGGAATGCCATTAAGAGTTGCCAGATATTGACCGATTTTGTTGATACTGATGTCGATTGCTCTTCATCGCTGTAATAAATTGCATAATCTTCGGTTTCTGGCGTCATGGGGAGCTGGTTGATGATCTGGGCCAGATGGGAACTTGGTTGTGAAGTTATCAGGCCATAACTGAAAGGTCGGTTAGCCGGAGCGACCCATAGCCAATCTGTCATATGCTTGTGAACCAACCAACTGTCGTCAGGTACTCCTGCAAGTTTGGCGACATAACGCAATGCACAAGGGGCAATATCGATGGCATCAAGGGATAAATTGATCTCCGCAAACAAATTCAGCCAGAGGTTGAGATCTTTTTGACGGGTTGCACTGATACAAATTTGCTGACCATGGACACGATAATCCAACGCCAGATCACTGGCAGGAAATTGTTTTTCAGCATTGGCGTGCACAAACCAGCCGAGTTCTGGCTCCTGCAAAGCAGTATAGTCAGGCACGGCGATCTGGCGCTGTAAGGTTTGTTGAACAGGGAGGGCTAATCTTAAGCTAAGATTATTAGGTAATATTTTTCGCCATTGCATTAAAATGCGGAGTAATTTTTCAGGATCTTGTAGCCGTCCTCCTGAAATAATCTCGCTGGATAAGTGATATTGCCAGCAATGCCGAAGTTGCCAACCGTCACGGCGTTTAATGGCAGCAAGAGCGCGGATGTAATGATCTTGGACATCCAATCCGATATACCATTTAGGTGGATACATATAGAGATCTCCTTATCTACTATCAACGAAAACATCAAGTTAATGAAAACCTAATGAAACATGAAAGCGGGATTGGTAAAGGCGATATCTAATTGTACATATCGTTATTGTACGTGTAGTGTTGAACAACCTTTATACTAATCCCTTTATACTAAGCCTTTTATACTACGTACTGATCGTTTATAAACTGCCCGATTAACATGGCGTGAGAAATTTCAGGTGAAGTTCATAAAGTATTTTTTGATCCTTATTGTTGTTTGCATTTTATTGGGAGTTGCCTCGATTTTTGGTTTGTACAAATACATCGAGCCACAGCTTCCCGATGTTGCGACGCTAAAGGATGTCCGATTACAAACACCGATGCAGGTGTTCAGTGCTGATGGCGAATTAATAGCCCAATATGGTGAAAAACGCCGTTTACCCCTTACCTTGTCAGAAATCCCTCCCCTAATGGAGAAAGCCTTTATCGCTACGGAAGATAGCCGTTTTTATGAACACCACGGTGTTGATCCCATCGGGATTATCCGTGCTGTTTCTGTGGTAATGACTTCCGGTCATGCTTCGCAAGGGGCGAGTACCATCACTCAGCAGCTTGCGCGAAACTTTTTTCTTAGCCGAGAAAAGACATTGATACGTAAAGCAAAAGAGGCATTTCTGGCGATTAAGATCGAACAATTATTAACTAAGGATGAAATCCTGGAGTTGTATCTCAACAAGATCTATCTCGGCTATCGTGCTTATGGTGTTGGTGCTGCGGCTCATGTCTATTTTGGCAAGAACGTCAACGAGTTGACATTGGGTGAAATGGCGATGATTGCTGGCTTGCCGAAGGCGCCTTCAACGTTTAACCCACTTTATTCTTATGATCGCGCGATCAGCCGCCGCAATGTAGTATTGAGCAGGATGCTGGAAGAGGGGTATATCACTCGGCGCCAGTACGATGAAGCCAGAGCAGAAAAATTGGTTGCCCGTTATCACGCGCCACAAATCGTTTTTTCTGCGCCTTATCTGACAGAAATGGCCCGTCAGGAAATGATCAATCGTTATGGTGAAAATGCTTATACAGATGGTTATAAGGTCTATACCACTATCACGCGCAAAACCCAGTTAGCGGCTGTGAACGCGGTTCGTTCCAATGTAATTGACTATGATGTCCGTCACGGTTACCGCGGCCCCCAGGAAGTGTTGTGGAAAGCCAATCAGCCAGCATGGAGCCAAACGCAGATTATCGATAAGCTGAAAACCTTGCCTAAATATGGTCCTCTGGTGCCGGCCATTGTGACAAACTCCAGCCCTAACCAGGCACAAGTGATGCTGGTGGATGGCAACAAAGTTGAGTTGACAATGGCAGGCGTGCGCTGGGCGCGTCCATTTAAAACCGACAGCTTACAAGGCGCTGTACCACATAGTGTTAATGAAGTTATTCGGGCTGGCGAACAAATTTGGATCAGAAAAGTCAATGATACCTGGTGGTTGGCTCAACTTCCCGACGTTAACGCGGCGCTGGTTTCCATCAATCCGATGAATGGTGCGATAGAAGCGTTGGTCGGTGGATTTGATTTTGAATTGAGTAAATTTAACCGTGTGACACAATCGTTGCGTCAGGTTGGTTCCAATATCAAGCCATTCCTGTATACCGCCGCAATGGATAAAGGGCTGACGCTGGCTTCATTGCTGAATGATGCACCAATCAGCCGTTGGGATGCCGGAGCAGGGACGGATTGGCGTCCGAAAAACTCCCCGCCGTCTTACGATGGGCCAATTCGTTTGCGTCAGGGGTTAGGGCAATCCAAAAACGTAGTAATGGTTCGAGCTATGCGTGCGATGGGGGTTGATTATGCTGCTGATTACTTAAAGCGTTTTGGTTTACCAGGTGAAAACGTTGTACGCACAGAATCTTTGGCTCTGGGTTCCCCTTCATTTACGCCGCTACAGTTAGTACGCGGTTATGCTGTGATGGCAAACGGTGGTTATCTGGTTGATCCTTACTTCATCAGCAAAATTGAGAATGATGAAGGAAAAGTGTTGTTTGAAGCGAAACCTAAACTTGCTTGTCCACAATGCGAAAACATTCCGGTGATTTATGGTGAAACAGCACGTTCCATCGAATTATCTGAAGATTCCATTGAGAACGTGGCGCATTCTGATGTTCCGCAAAATCCAGCTTTACCGCCGCAACCGGAGTTAGAAAGCGTATCGGGAAACATTAACGTAGATGATCAACAGTATGCCCCTCACGTTATCAGTACACCGCTGGCGTTCCTTATTCATGATGCCTTGAAGACCAATATCTTTGGTGAGCCAGGTTGGATGGGTACGGGCTGGCGTGCTGCTCGTGATTTGAAGCGCCGTGATATTGGTGGCAAAACCGGGACGACCAATAGCTCAAAAGATGCGTGGTTCTCTGGTTATGGCCCAGATATGGTAGCAACAGCCTGGATTGGTTTTGATGAACATAGCCGAAGTTTGGGGCGCACTCCGGCATTAAAAGGTGAAGGTGGTGCGAAAACGGCTCAGCCAATCTGGGATGATTTTATGAAAACAGCATTGGCAGGTGTTCCTGAGAAAGTTATAGAACCCCCTGCTGGTATTGTTTCTGTCACGATAGATCGGGCAACAGGCAAGCTAGCTAACGGTGGCAGCAATACCCGTAAAGAATATTTCATTGATGGCACTCAGCCGACAGAATATGCCGTACCTGATGTGGGTACGACTGTCACTGAAAATGGTGAAAGCCGTGAATTATTCTGATTGATCGGCCTGTAACCAAAATAATGGAACTGAAAGATAAAAAGGCCTTGCTAGGGAACTAGCGAGGCCTTTTGTTATTTACTGGGGAAGATATGATTATGATGCGAATTAATTTTGCAGGTGTAGTTAATTTGTTTATTTATTATTTTTAATAAGCTGAGTTATTTTTCATAAATATCATTAAAATTATTACATGTACCA
>NZ_JADEUF010000079.1 GCF_015163655.1 Xenorhabdus griffiniae
GGATCCCTTTAACTGCACAACAAGAGGGACAGGTCACATCAATCTTTGCCATCTGAATGTTCTCCAAATAGGCATACTATACATGATTCAATAAATTGATGTCACGACCCAATTTTTTACCCCTTATCTTAGTCTTTTCAATTCAGAAGAAGATAAAGCTTATATTTTAGCCTTTATGTCAAAATATTTATTACAGGGAAAAGATGCTGTCAGCTCAGTGGATTTTAAACGTCGAGATCGATTACCGTGGCTTCGCAAGCAAGTAAAACCAACAGATTGGGAACAACAAATTTCAGCTATTTTAGCTGAATTAGATCGCTCAGGAGTACCTGATATTACGTTATCTGAAAAAATAACCAAAAATATGCCATCATAAAAATGGCAGTAATAATGTCTTATTATTTATACCCAGAGCGCTTATTGACGCTCTGGTTGAATAAATTAAACTTCAAGTTGCAATTTACAACACTCTATGAAACCTGATTTCTCCCCCCGAAGCAGGGAGAAATCACACGCATCTTGAAGTTAGATTGGTATATAACAATGAGTGACAATTGAAATTACAATAATTAATTTCAAATATGAGTGTATTTGAAAGCGCTTTTCCTATTTTAACTTGTTATGAAATTAGGCTGTTATCGTGCATTTCAATAACATTTTTTATCACGTTATCTTGATAGTGAATATTTTTATGGAGCCATATTGACGGATATTTTATCCAATATTTTAGTTTATTCTCAGACAACTCATAGCTAGCACGATGAATGAACGTAGAAACAATCCATTAAACTCCCGAATATTCTGGCTGAAAATAGATAAATTGACGATATTATATCATGCAAAGAGAAAAGAATTACCATCAGCATTATACACATATTTGGGTAGCCGAATTTTCATATGGTTATCACGCTTCTGAACAGCAAAAACCTTGCCGCTACCGTGCACAGGCATTAATTCAGGCCAACAACCAGCATCAGGCGTTAGTTCAGTTATCTGATCATATATTGTATTCATTGCTGGCAGACGAAGGCCAATATGAGAAAATTTTACCCCTCTTGCAGTATCTGGATACCTGTAATCACCTTGAAAAACATTTGATCCTTAATCTTGGAAAAATGAGTGAGGAGCAATCAATCCTCGTCCTAAATTCCCAAGATAGTGTCAGTATGGCAGCAAGTACTGCTGCCGGTATTGAAATGGCGGCACCATAGGTCTGATATTTAGCAATCGCTCTGATATAAAAAATCTGATCTATAACTGCTTTTGGCGGAATTGGATAGGCGAGATAGCGAAAAAATAAGTAAAACAGAGGGGCAAGAAAGCAAATGAGCTTATCAAAAAAATCACTGTGACCCTACATGATGTGATCCCAACTCTACTGATTGACCAGCAGGAAACCCTGCTGGCTATGACTTTGGAGAAAAAAAGCTACGAAGCACTGCAAAGCTATCTCCCACTTAACAGCATCGACGATAAGCAATGCACACTGCGCAATACACAACGACTTGCGCGAACAATTGTGTTTTTCCCTCTCCTTATTGGTATATTACTCACTTTTCATTATTGCATCGTCGATTTTATCGAGCAGAAGAAAATAGGAGAAGCTAATCTCTTAAAATGGGTAGAATTGGTTCGCAAGAAATACGGTGATGAATTTTACCTACGTAGCGATCTCCCTCAACATATGGAAGATGCTCGCTTAGTTGGCAACGATGAAGTCATTCCTTTCTGGAAGCTGCAAGCCCCCATATTTATTGACCGAAAGCGCCAACTGTTTTTTAGCTGGTATAAAGGCAAGGTTTATGCTGCCCGTTATTCGCAGGTAGGCGTTTCCAATCAAACTGATCCAATGAAAATCGTCCACTTGATGGGATTGGCTATGTATACGTTGGATGATAATAACGCACTAACTCGCCGCGCTTTCCAGATGTGCCTCTCTTACGGCTCCTTATGGGGATTAAATACCAAGCTACGGCAAGATGAAGCCCATGCCTTTATCGTCAAATACCTGTTACAAGGAAAAGAAGCCGTTGCCACCACTGACTATAAGCGCTTTCCTGCCCTGTTCTTGTTCTTGTTCAAGGATAAGAAACCGGCTGATTTTGATCAGCAACTTGAACGTATTTTGGCGGAATTGGATAGGCGAGATGGTGAAAAGATAAATAAAACAGATGAGCCAGAAGAGAGCAAATAAGTTAGAACGAAAATGATAACGCCTCCTTGTTGGGGGGCGTCTTTCTTAAGATGATGGATACAAGTCCCAATGAATTTAAAAACCGAACCTAAATCGACATATTTGTAACAAAAGAACCATAAACGCCTTATACAATGCGCTGAGGCTCAAATTCATTCTGTTCAGTAAGAGATAATGTCACCGGTACAGATTTTGAAGTTGGCGTACCTGTGCCATCACCAACACTTTCCATTGGAACTAATGGGTTAGTTTCAGGGTAGTAAGCAGCAAGATTCCCGCGCGGAATGGCATAAGGCACTAACTTAAAGCCGGAAACTTTACGCTCAATACCGTCATTCCATACTGTTTCGATATCGACCAAATCACCAGCCTGATATCCCAATTGTGCAATATCTTCTGGATTCATAAACAACACTTCCCGCTGACCATAAACTCCACGATAACGATCATCCAACCCATAAATCGTGGTGTTATATTGATCGTGTGAACGCAAGGTTTGCAAAGTGAAAGGAACATCAGCACCTTCAATTTGGGGGAACAGCGTTTTCGGCAGTGGTGCATGACTGAATTCGGCTTTTTTGCTCGGCGTTGCAAAATGTAATTCAGCCGCCGCATTGCCAAGATAGAAACCACCAGCGTGTTCACATTTTTTATTAAAATTATCAAACCCAGGAATGGTCGCTGCAATATGATCGCGGATTTTATTGTAATCTCCCGCTAATTCCAGCCAGTTAATAGTTGTGGTATTACCGACTGTCGCATTAGCAATACCGGCAATAATCGCTGTTTCAGAACGCTGGCTATCAAATAATGGCTTATTTACGCCCTCTGAAGCATGGACCATGCTGAAAGAGTCTTCTACTGTCACAAACTGTGCACCTGTAGCCTGAATATCTCGCTCGGTGCGTCCTAATGTCGGCAGAATCAATGCGCCTTTTTTACCGGTAATAAGATGACTCCGGTTTAATTTTGTGCTGATGTGTACCGTCAAATCACAATGTCTAAGCGCTTCTTCTGTTCGCGGACTATCTGGTGCCGCAGCCGCAAGGTTTCCACCCAGCGCGATCAAAACCTTAACTTCATCACGCAACATGGCACTCAACGCTTCCACGACATGATGACCATGAGTACGAGGTGGCTCGAAACCAAAATGAGCAGCCATATTATCCAAAAAAAGTTTGGCTGGTTTCTCATTAATTCCCATCGTCCGGTTACCCTGAACATTACTGTGTCCACGTACCGGACAAAGCCCTGCCCCCGATTTACCCAATTGTCCAAAAAGCAGTTGAAGGTTAACGATTTCACGCACCGTAACCAAAGAGTGTTTGTGTTGAGTTATCCCCATTGCCCAAGTACAAATGACGCGCTCGGCATTCTGATAAATAGCAGCCGCTTCACGCAATTGTGCTTCAGTCAATCCCGATTGATCTTCAATCAATGACCACTCGGTTGCTGCAACACGTTGCAAATAAGCATCCACTCCGTTGGTGTAAGTTGCGATAAATGCCAGATCAAAAATACCTGATTTGCCTTCACTCAGCAGGGCATTATGGGTCTCTAAAAGTGCTTTGACTATCCCTCGCACCGCAGCCATATCACCACCCAATTTGGGCTGATAGTAACGGTGGCTAATTTCCCCAGCCATTGGGGTAATCACTTCGAGCGGTTTTTGTGGATCAGCGAAACGTTCCAATCCGCGCTCACACAAGGTATTAAAAGTGACGATGCGTGCTCCACGTTCAGCAGCCTGTCGTAAGCTATGCAGCATTCGTGGGTGATTTGTTCCTGGGTTTTGACCAAATATAAAAATAGCATCGGCGTGATCAAAATCTTGCAGCCGGATGGTGCCTTTCCCAACGCCTAAGCTTGCCAACATACCGGAACCGCTGGCTTCATGGCACATATTAGAGCAATCCGGGAAGTTGTTGGTTCCCACTACACGACCAAACAACTGGTACAACCATGAAGCCTCATTACTGGCGCGTCCCGAAGTGTATAGTTCGAGCTGATTAGGGTTATCCATCGCCTTAATGTGGTTGGCAATCAGGGCAAAAGCATCATCCCAACTGATCGGCTCATAATGATCCGTCTGCGGGTTATAGCTCATCGGTTCAATCACTCTTCCCTGGTATTCAAGGAAATAATCACTTTGTTGGTAAAGTTGACTAACGCTATGGGTTGCGAAGAATTTTCGATCAACATACCGACGAGTTGCTTCCCAAGTGACTGCCTTGGCACCGTTTTCACAAAAACTAAACAAGCTTTTGTTGTCATCTCCCCATGCGCATCCGGGGCAATCAAAACCCTTGGGTTTATTCATGCGCATCAGGTTAACCATATTTTTCAGTGCTTGTTTACTATCAAAGACAAAACGGGTTGTTGCCTCCAGTGAACCCCAACCACCAGCTGCCGCATGGTAAGGTTTTATTTTTGACTTGAATTTCATAAAAATCTCTATTTTTTATGTCGTGACCAACACGATCAGGCCACATATTTACAGGTGAACCAATAACATCGATTTCATTCATTGGCGGCTTACCACCGATGTGATCATACTCCTATCTGCCCATTGTGATAATTATTTCCGTGGTTATGTCACGAAAAAACCGAACTATTTACCAAGTATACAGGCACTATTGCTAGTGCCCTTGATACCATTAAGATCAAAAATTAGTGCTGAACGTATCAAAGTTATCGGCTTTAACAAACCTGGCAGCATTAGGTATCTCTTTGCCATCTGCGTCTTTACTTAATGCATTAAACTTCAAGTTGCCATTTACAACACGATATGAAACCTAATTTCTCCCCGCGAAGCGGGGAGAAATCACGCGCATCTTGAAGTTAGATTGGTATAGAACTGAAACAATCGAAGCGCCAGATCAAGAACTGCTTCAAAGGAAAATGAAACTATCGGTAAAAGCCAAAGAGGACATTCAACTAAAATTCAAATATGATCCTCATACTCATTGCCTTACCCGTCACAATAATGGTAGCTTGTGACGTGCTTGTAGATAAGACTCTAGATTTTAATAGTCTTAACATAACATTTAACACAATATTATTCTCTTTTTATTTCCTGATATCTACAATTCAGAGCCAGATGTTTATGGACACAAGCATATATACGATTGGAACATATCATACAATCCATTTATTTTCTGAGGTAATAAAAAAATGAAAGTTATTCACTTAACAGACATACATTTGACACTAAACAGAGAACAAAAAATATTTGATGTAAATCCTTATGAAAATTTTGATTTCGTCTGTGAGGAGATATGCAGAATAAAAAACATTACTGAAATAGAGTTAATTGTCATATCCGGCGATATTACACATAATGGTGATATCGATGCATATCGATATTTTTTAAAAAAGATGGAAGCATTAATGGTTCCCTATATAGCAATACTTGGCAATCATGATCTCAAGAGTAACTTTAATATAGCTGTCACAGAAGAAAAAAACTCATTCATTATCCATTCCCGCGAATATAAAAATAAATCCTGGAATATTCTTTCCATCGATACTGTTGTTGAAGGCGAGGTTTTTGGCTTTATATCCAAAGATAATCTGGCAGAATTAGAAAGAAAAATGATTAAAAACAACGAGTGTAATACTGCCATATTCATGCATCACCATGCTATCCCAGTTGGTACTCCAATTGTAGATAGCTATATATTGAATAATAGCAAAGAATTACTGGATCTTTGCGAAAAATATAAGATTAAATTTATCGGTAGCGGGCATGCACATACTCCACGTATTTGGCATTACAATAGAATGACAACATGTGTTGCTCCCGCGGTTGTGTCCCAATGGCTACCAGGCATAGATACTGTCAAGATATCAAGAGGCTTTGGTTTCAATGTCATTGATTTTTCATCTGATTTATCTATAACTTCATGTATTTATTAATGCCTATTTCCTTTATTTTCCAATGTGACAAAATAAAGCCGCCCCTAAATATTAAGGGCGTCATGTAATATGACACTTTATTCCACGGATGGATATCTTAACCATAAGCACACCTGCACACTATCTCTGAGTGTGTTTGGTGTTTACTTGAGCCTCACCCGCTTGAGGACTTGGCGCTTATGATAATCGACTATAATGGCGATTGGAAAAATACGCAGCGCCGTTTTTGTCGGTGGAAAGTAGCTCCCAAAGAGCAACATTATGCCACATCACAAATTACCCACCACAAAATAAACAAACGTCCCTACATAATTACCAATGACATAGCCGACAGTACCAATCACCATAATCGGGCCAACCAGATTAATCCAACCACGGCTAATTGCCATTGCTGCTGCGGTAGTAGGTCCGCCGATATTGGCATTACACGCTAAAATGTTCTCCTCCAGGCTGAACTTAAACACTTTTCCCACGGCAAAAGTCAGTACCAGGTTGAGCATAGTAATCACCAAGACGAAAGCAAATAGCAGGGGCGCATGGTTAATAATAAATTGGATGGATGCAGGTATGCCAATCACGACAAAAAACATATAAATGGCATAAGTACCTAATTCCTGAGTACCATTCAATTTACTGAATGTCTCTTTGAATATTGAGACGATAATAAAAGTGACAGTAGTCAGAAGCAGGTATTTATCGGAAATTAGGCTGAAAACCAAATCTTGGTAAATGTTATTTGGCTGACCAAGCAAAGTTTTTAACCATGATGAAAGCTGAAATGATAGCGCGACGATAAAAATTGACCATGCCAGAGATAAAGCAATATCTTTTAAAGCGATGTGTTTCGGTTTCCAATAAGTCGCTGCCAAAGGTTGGGATTTATCTAAATTGGTTGTATTTTCAATAATATCGGTATACGGACTACCCCAAAATGTTCTCGCCACCGTCCAACCGGATAAGAGCATCAGGATAATAAAATAGGCAGCCATCATAAAATTATCAGCAACGATGGTAGAAGCCACCATGTCTTGGGAAGTTTCCAGCTTGGCGGCCATTGCTGCAAAGTTAACCCCTCCTCCCGTATAAGAAGCAGATATCATGCCACTGATTTTATCTAACTCTGGTATGTAAGCTCTGAAAAGCCAGAAGGAGACGATTGTTCCAACCATAGTAGCAACGGAAGAAATCAGGAAAAGTATCAGCAATCGACCACTTTCTTTGAGGATGCTATGCAGGTTGGTTTTAAATAATAATAAAGGAATTGCCAGTGGCAGGATATATTCCCAAACAGCATCGTAAACGGGTGCTTCGGTAGGAATGATATTTAAATTGGAGGCAGAGACAGCAATAATCAATGCAATGACTGCTCCCGGTATTTTAGATACCCATTTAAAACGCTGTTCTGCTACTATGGCGGCAGCAACAGCAATCATAATGAAAGCCCATAGCATTAATGAATTGTCAGCGGTAATGAATGTATTTTTCATTATTTTTTCCGATGTTTTTTAAATAAAAAAGAAAATATTTACGCACTGCCTCATCAATTTATTTCTTCAAATAGTATGAAGTCTCATCTATTGCGCCATAAATAGCTGTCCGATGATTATAAAAGGCCCACATAGAATTACCATAATCATAATGCCACCATTCAGTCGGTAAATTGGTGAACCCGACTTGCTTCATAACACGATAGAGTAATCGACGATATAAAGTGGCTGGCATGTTTTTTTCGGGGGCTTTTTCCAATGCGGCTGTGTAAGAAAGTTCATTCACTTCATCAAACTCTGTTCCCAAAAAAAGTGCATGACCAGATTCCATATCGAAGAGTGTGACATCCACTGCACCCCCTGTCAGATGTGGGCTGATTTGATTTTTTTCTACGGGTACTGGAGCTACAAATTGCTGCAATAGTTTCTGCTGTTCTTCAGCTGATAATTCTGTATATTGCTCTGCGATCTTTGCTTGTGTTATCTCTTGCAAGGCTTGCTGAGTTTCCCGTGAACGCCAGCCATCCAATACCAAAATCCCTAAATGAGCAGGAAGTAATTGTGATGCGATCCTTAATTTTTCGGCCACGCTTTTTCTTACCATACAATATTCAATGGAACCTTGTATTCCCGCCAAATAATAAATAGATTTTTGTTTTAATTTATTTGAGTTGGTCATGATTTCTAACGATTCATGACACTCATCAATAGGAATTTCATTAATTATTTTCCAATCAAATCCCCTTTCTGCCGAGATTTTTTCCGCAGCATTCTTTCCTAAGTTTATATTTCCAGAAGAAGCAGATAGTAACATGTTCGGCCTTATACTGTGGTATTGGCATGGATCGCATTTAAATAACAATGTATTTACATATTAGCAACGCAATTGCTATCCATCAAATTTTATTTATTTTCTATATGTTGAATTAAATCGTCTTTTATACCCATCCAACTTCAAGTTGCCGCTTGCAAATCAATGTGATTGTTTATATCTCCAAAAGGTAATCAGATGAAATGCCAAATCTTCTATGACAAAATAAGCCGTTCCTAATATCTGGAGGAGGAATACCGAAACGGTATTCATGACACAACATGACCCAAGACCATCAACTGCAAGTAGAAGCCATTAAATGTGGCACGGTTATCGATCATATCCCCGCCCATGTCGGCTTTAAGTTATTGTCATTGTTCAAACTCACCGAAACAGATCAGCGCATTACCATTGGCTTAAATCTGCCTTCCAACCATTTAGGTAAAAAGGATCTGATCAAGATTGAAAACACCTTTCTGACAGCGCAACAGGCAAACCAGCTCGCCATGTATGCCCCCAATGCCACAATCAATAATATTGAAAATTACGTTGTGGTCAAAAAGATGCAAATCAACTTGCCAGACCGAATCGACAGTATCCTTGTCTGCCCAAACAGCAATTGCATCAGCCATAATGAACCGGTCAACAGCAGCTTCTATGTGATGTCAGAAAAAGATGATGTGGTGTTACGCTGTAAATACTGTGAGAAAGAGTTTGATCGCCAGGCTGTTATCAATAACGATTAACTGCCGATTTAAGCAATCTGTAAGAATGTCCGGTATCAATTGATGTGGGACAGAGGATCACTATAATGGCGATCCAGAAAATTTTTCTATCTTAGACGTCAAACAGGAGTTTCTAATGTCACGTTCTATCCATACCGAAAATGCTCCAGCAGCCATCGGCCCTTATGTTCAGGGCGTTGATCTGGGCAGCATGGTTATCACTTCCGGCCAGATCCCTGTTGATCCCAAAACCGGTGCTATCCCTGAAGAAGTGACTGCTCAAGCCCGCCAATCTTTGGAAAACGTTAAAGCGATTATTGAACAATCTGGCTTGAAAGTGGCTGATATCGTAAAAACCACGGTGTTTGTTAAGGATCTGAATGATTTTGCTGCCGTGAACGCTACTTACGAAGCGTTCTTCGCTGAACACAATGCGCCATTCCCTGCCCGTTCATGTGTTGAAGTTGCCCGTCTGCCAAAAGACGTGAAAATCGAAATCGAAGCTATCGCTGTTCGTCGCTAATTTGCCGTTTTTCCAGCCCTGATAACTTCGGTATCAGGGTTGATATTCCCATCTGGTTTTCCTCTTTTTCTTTGTCTTAGATCAACTTCTTCGGTTGTATATTGACGCATAAAATCTACATATTGTGCTTTAATATAATAAACACACTATATATAGTATTTATACACAAAATTATCCACATAAAAACAGAAAGCGAGACGTCCTCTCATTTTTGCTGTGGATAACATATTGAGGTGCCATATTGTGAAAATGGTTGTGACGCAACAGGGTGACATGAGTAAGGGCAATACCTGTGAACAGGCATCCCATACATGGCATGATCGGTTAGATCAAGAAATTCGGGGCCTGATCGAGCAAAGCAATTTCTCTCTTCTCAATGAAAATGCCAATAAAGATAGTAAGGTTATTCCAACCCAGCGTGACTTATTGGCGGGAATTGTCGCCCGACAATATGCGAAGCAGCATATGCTGCCGCATGATGTGGTGCAGGCACACGATAGAGGAGAAATTCACTATCATGATCTGGATTACGCCCCGTTTTTTCCTATGTTCAACTGTATGCTGATCGATTTGCAGGGTATGTTGACTAACGGTTTTAAAATGGGCAATGCGGAAATTGAACCACCCAAATCCATTTCTACCGCCACTGCGGTCACTGCCCAGATTATCGCGCAAGTTGCCAGCCACATTTATGGCGGTACAACCATTAATCGCATCGATGAAGTCCTCGCCCCTTTTGTGAAAGCCAGTTATGACAAGCATCTGGCGATTGCCAAAGAGTGGAATATTGCCGATCAAATTGCCTATGCAGAAGCCCGCACAGAAAAAGAGTGTTATGACGCTTTCCAGTCCCTGGAATATGAAGTCAATACGCTGCATACCGCCAATGGACAAACGCCGTTTGTTACTTTCGGTTTCGGCTTGGGAACAACCAAAGAAGCCCGTTTGATCCAAATCTCAATTTTGCGCAACCGTATTGCGGGTTTGGGAAAAAACCGCAAGACCGCCGTTTTCCCCAAACTGGTTTTTGCCATTCGTGATGGATTGAATCATCGGTTTGGTGATCCCCACTATGACATTAAATTACTGGCCCTGGAATGTGCCAGTAAACGCATGTATCCCGATATTCTCAATTATGATCAAGTGATTAAGGTAACGGGATCATTTAAAACCCCAATGGGTTGCCGCAGTTTTCTCAGCGTTTATGAGGAAAACGGTCAGCAACTTCATGAAGGGCGTAATAATTTGGGCGTCATCAGCCTGAATCTTCCTCGCATTGCGCTCGAAGCCAAGGGTAATGAAGCTGATTTTTGGCAAATTTTAGATCAACGCTTGTTACTCGCTAAAAAAGCGTTGATGACCCGAATTGCTCGCCTCGAAAAGACCAAGGCTCGCGTTGCCCCGATCCTCTATATGGAAGGGGCCTGTGGTGTACGCCTGAAAGCGGATGACAATATTGCCGATATTTTCAAGCAAGGCCGTGCTTCTGTCTCATTGGGCTATATCGGTATTCATGAAACGATAAATGCGTTATATGGCAATCACATTCATCTGTTTGATGATGAACAGCGCCAGCAGAAAGCCATTGCGATTGTTAAACACTTACGTAAGGCCGTCGATCTGTGGAAGCAGCAGACGGGTTATGGGTTTAGTTTGTACAGTACACCAAGCGAGAATTTATGTGACCGCTTTTGCCGTTTGGATACCGCTGAGTTTGGTGTAATCCAAGGTGTCACCGATAAGGGCTATTACACCAACAGCTTCCATCTGGATGTGGAAAAGAAGGTCAATCCTTACGATAAGCTGGACTTTGAAGCACCCTATCCACCATTGGCAAACGGTGGTTTTATTTGCTATGGCGAGTATCCCAACCTGCAACATAATTTGAAAGCATTAGAAGATGTCTGGGATTACAGTTATTCACGTGTGCCTTACTATGGCACCAATACGCCCATTGATGAGTGTTACCAATGCGGCTTTACCGGAGAATTTTCCTGTACCAGCAAAGGATTCACCTGCCCCCAATGCAAAAACCATGATCCAGCCCAGGTTTCAGTTACTCGCCGTGTTTGTGGCTACCTTGGCAGCCCGGATGCTCGTCCATTCAATGCAGGTAAACAGGAAGAAGTGAAACGCCGTGTGAAACATCTCAGCAATGGACAGATAGGTTGATAGCATGAATTATCATCAATATTATCCGGTTGATGTGGTAAATGGTCCCGGAACCCGCTGTACGCTGTTCGTGTCAGGTTGTTTGCATCAATGCCGTGGCTGCTACAATCAAAGTACATGGCGAGTCGATTCAGGGCAGCCTTTTACGCAAGCAACCGAAGATCAGATCATCGCCGACCTAAAAGATCACCGCATTAAACGGCAAGGTCTGTCACTGTCTGGCGGCGATCCGCTGCATCCTCATAATGTTCGCCGCATACTGCAATTGGTTAAACGTGTACGGGAAGAATGCCCAGATAAGGATATCTGGCTATGGACAGGTTATGTCCTCAATGAATTAAGCGAAATTCAGCAAGAAGTGATCAGTTACGTTCATGCGGTTGTGGATGGGAAGTTTGAACAAGCGCTGTATGATCCTACGTTAATTTGGCGAGGCAGCCATAATCAGGTCATCCACTATTTTTAACGCTGCCAATGCAATTTTTTGCCAAAACCAAGGGTGTTATTCACCATTTTGATTTCATTGATATTGAGCTGCCAAATTGGGGATTTGGCCGTCAAAGCGATAGGAAAACGGCGGCAATAACGCGCTCTGGCGATGGTTTCTGCTTCACCTGTCAATGAAATAACTTCACCCCTAAATTGAACACCTTTAATTTGGGCGATATTGCGGGTTTGGCCGGCAACAGTGCCTGCAACGATGGGGTTATTTTTCATCATCTGACCGTGGCGTGTATCGGATTCCGTCATAAACCAGAATGCCATGCTAGCCGCATCAAAGACATAAAAGCAGTTCGCACACCATAAATCCTGAGCTGAAGAAGTGCAAAGAGTGAATACATGTTGTTTGGCAAGATATTGACGAATTATTAAGATTTCTTTATTTAAATTCATATATTTCCACATCGTTATTTTATTCAAGTCATAACAGAACACGACTGGCACCTTATCCAGTAACGTGTTCTGAATTTGACTCAATAAACCCTGAGATTTGTATAGAAAAACTATAAATTATTTATAAATCTCGGCAATTCCAGTGAGTTGATTCTGACCATTTGCAGATACAATACGGAAATAGGTTGCGCCAGCTTCATCAGCTTTTTTGGATAACTCTGCGGTCAGGCTATCCAGTGTCGCTGCACTACTCGCAGAAACAACGCCAATTTTTTCTCCCTTAGCAACCTGAACTTCTGTAGCAGCAAAAGTACCGAAAGAGACCGCACTTAATGCTAAGATAGCGATAATGTTTTTTACATTTTTCATGTTTTGCTCCTCTACTCATTTTTGAAATGGGATTAACTTCTTGTAATTGTGAGCATGTTATACGCTTGTTCAAAATATTATAATTAGCAATTATTGCTATATTTTTTCAATTTTTTTGAACAAAAAACACTAACATAAGTTAGCAAATAGCATATATTTTAATAAATTCATTTGGTTATATTTAGAAATTATCAAAAATCTGGCTTATAATCACGCTCATCACTGAAATGTGAATTAATTTCCCACATAAATTAACTTATTAAAATAATTAAAAATAAATAATGAATATTAACGTATCTAACTGGTCTATCTATCTGATCAGAACACGGAATGGCAGTCTGTATACCGGAATAACGACCAATGTATCTCGTCGATTTATGCAACATGCAGTCGGAAAAGGGGCAAAGTGCCTCAGAGGGAAAGGTCCCTTAATGTTGGTCTATCAAAGTCAGATAGGGGAGCAAAGTGTGGCATTGAAAATGGAATATCGCGTGAAGAAACTGAGTAAACAGCAAAAAGAAAGGCTAGTTATTGACCAGCCTCTCTGCATAATGACTTATTTAACCAAAATCGGTTCATCTGAGAAATTTTTCACTCAGGTTACGCCCACAGGTGATCAAAATGGGCAGGATAAGTAACCAGACCGTGACAGTCTTCCTGCGAAATGTCAGCCAGAGGATAGATCAAGAAGTAACTCTCGCAATCAGGCCATTGGCAATACACTTGATACTCATTAGCAAGTTTAAAACCCAAACGGTGGTAGTATTCAGGCTCCCCCAACACAACAACCGCGCCATAGCCAAACTCGTTTAGACTATCCAGTCCTTCATAAACCAATTTTTCACCAAGTCCATGACTACGATATTGTTCCGCCACCGCCAATGGCGCCAAACCTACCCATTGATGATCTTCACCATTGATATCAACCGGCGCGAAACCGGCATAACCTATCACATGACCTTCATCGTCGGTCGCAACAATACCTAATGTCAATAAACCATCTTCTCTTAGTTGATGAATTAACTCAGCTTCTGCCGATGTTTCAAAAGACTGACGCAACAAACGATCAATCCCCATAGCATCGACAGGAATTTCGACCCTGATTAACATGACGATAACACGCGATCGTTCTGATCCGCGCCCTCTTTCTGTCCCGCTTTGATCAATCCAGCCAAACGCAATAGACCAAAGCGAAGGATGGATGGCATAGATCCCGCTCTAATGGAATCCATCTGATTTTTCACATATAGTCCCAATTTGGTATTCCCTTCAACCCGCAAACGATGCAGAAAAACAATGTATCAGGAAAAAGATTAAAGAGAAAAGGCGTTGCTTACAATGGGAAATTCGATGATAAATCCCCTATTAAAAAACGTCTACAGAACGGATCGCAACAGACCTGCAAACATGTAATATTTGAATGTTCAAATATCTCGTTTGCTTCTTTATGGCTGTGATTTTATGAGTATTATGATGAAAAAAATTGTTTAATGCGCTGGAGGATACAGCGAAATTCTCTATTACGCAGCATACCAACCAAAATACCCAGCACCATGTACATCACTCCAAGCAACAGCATCATACCGATATCTTTGTACACATTGTGCAACGGTAATCCCATCTGGTTAACCCCTGCTATCGCTTTGGTTGCCCATGTCGATGGCAGGGCCGATGAAATTATTCTGACCCACTCAGGCATCGCCTGAAGTGGCCAAATTGTGCCTGATATATAGAAGATTGGTGTGGTAATAAAAGCCAGCGTTAAATAAATCATTTCCACGCTACGCAGGCATTCTGTCACCAATTTTCCCAATCCCAATACCGCCAACAGGAACGGGAATGTCAGTAAGAGCACGAGGTAAATCGGTGCATCTTGCCGATACCCCAATATCCACGGCCAGAGAATAAAAAAGATCACTGACAGAAATAGCCAGATAGGGATCAAAGCGGACAATGTTCCTAAATAGACGGGCAGCGGTGGGTTACCTTTGGGGGTTTCCCGTAGGGTAATACTGACGCGAACACAAGCCACTAATAAGGAGTGTTGCAACAGCATGACCAATAAACCAGGAAATATGATTGCAGCATAGCTGACTCCCGGATTAAATAACCCAATAGTTTCACTGCGAATCGGTTGTAGCAACGTTTTCACCTGCTCAATGCTGAAACCCGATTGCAAAAGTAATTTGCCATTGTATTCTGACAAAAGTTGTTGATAAGCCAGCGCTAAATCGTGCTGGATCTGCCCATTGGCGAGACGATTTGTCGCATCACCATAAACCGGTACGGTGACATTCTGTCCACTCAGTAGCCGTTTTTCAAAATCCACCGGCACAATGATAATGGCAAAGATGGTTCGCTGTAGCATGTCACGACGGGCATTATCGAGATTATTGTAGATTTTGGGGGCTACTTTTGGCATGGCGTTAATATTACGGATTAGCGTGCGGCTCGCATAGCTGTGATCATGATCGATCACTGCGATTGGTAAGTCCCACACAGAAGGGCGAATGTAAACCAGGCTCATGACACATAACGAAACCATCAATAGCAACCACATGGGTTTTTCCAGCATCCCCAAAAATACATCGCGCAGTGTTTGCCAATACAACGTCCAATTTGTTTGTCCATTATTTGCCATTAACGGTTTCCTCTGATTGATTAAGTCGCTTCCACAAGCGATTGCGAATCAAAAGGCCGCAAACCACAGGATAGATCATCAATATCAGGCAAACAGACACAATAACTTGTAGTGATACTTCCCGCAGGAAGATGTCAAACATAGCCTGCAAAGCATAGGTTAATGGCTCAAGAGCAGAGATAATTCTTGCGAGCCATACCATCGAAAGTACGGGTACGAGCATACCAGAAAATGTCATCGCGATACTGACCAACATCCCAATCAAGGTGTAGGCCGTTATGACACTATTGGTGAAAGAAAACAGCAATAGGCCAATGCTTTGCGCGGCAATCACATAAAAAAATCCTACAATCGGCATGTACACTGGATTGCCCGCGACTCTTGCTCCCGAAGAAATAACCAGTATCGTAATTTCTACCATCAATAGCAGTGTGAACATCAAGGTATAAGGTGCCAATTTTCCCAACAATGCTCCGGCGAAATATTTGGCTTTCAAGAGCTGGCTTCCTCTGGCCATGGTGTAGATGGTACATGTGACGACAAAAAGTTGTAATAGATGAATGGTTGCCGCAAATTGCTGGTAATAAATATAACTGCCGCTGGCGTTAAACAAGCTGTCATAGGACATGGTTGCTTTCGCTAATGGAGGTAACTGCCGGCCTATTTCGGAGGCAATAATTGCGCGATATTTTGCATTCGTTTCTGCCACCAATCCGCTGAAATCCTGAGTCGAATAGCGACCTGCACCATAAAACAAGGCATTGTAATACATACTCACCATCGGCCGTTTTCCACTTAGCGCCTCTTTTTCAAAATCTTCTGGAATATAAAGTAAGGAGTAATCCTGCGCTCTGCGCAAACGTTCTATAGATTCTGGCAAGCTATTGTCATAAGACTTAATGTTTGCATGAGGGGCGGCATCCAGGTTACGGATAAAGGTGCGTGACAACACACTGTGGTCATTATCCACGACCGAGACAGGTAAGTTAAACAGTGTTCCTTCTGAAAAATTAGCACTAATTAAGATAAACAGTAGCAAAGGGAACAGCCATCCTAACCAGTGAAAAACCGGGCTGTGCAACGCAATACTAAATTCTCGCGTAAATTCCTGTTCAAAACTGCTCCATGCAGCTTTTCTCTTCATCTGGCGCCCTTATTTATACGCATTAAACTTCAAGTTGCCATTTACAACACGATATGAAACCTGATTTCTCCCCCGTTTCCCGCGGAGAAATCACACGCATCTTGAAGTTAGATTTGGTATATACCTTACTTATTCCAAAGCCATAAGGCACTCATGCCCGGACGTAAGCCATCAACGGGTTGCAATGGATATAGCCGAACCTCAAACGTTCTCAGATCAAAATCTCCCGTCGCTCGGGTTGCTCGTTTCGTCGCATAATCCCCCATTGGGGCGATATAACGAATTTCAGCTTCTATCTCTTTATTACCCAGTGCAGGTACACGCAATTTAATTTTGTCTCCCTTGCGAACATGCGCCAAAATATCTTCACGCAGGTTATAGACAAAATAAGCCTGTGAAATACGTACCAATGTCGCCAACGGGCTATTAGCATTAAAAAGTTGTCCAACTTCTGCTGGCAATGGCCCAATTTCACCATCAACAGGCGCTTTGACTTGCAGATCATCACGCTGTATTTTCAGTTCACGCAGTTTTTCTTCTGCTTCATCCAATGCTGCCTGGAACTGCTGTCTCAACTCTATGCGGTCGCCATTTTTTCCTGCATCCAGATCGGCTTTAGCTCCCAGCATTTTTTGATAGGCAATATCCCGTGCGTTGCGCGCATTATCCAGCTCACTGGCAGAGATATAGCCGTTGATTGACATATTTTTGAGACGATTAAATTCACGCTGTGCATTGGTGTATCCTGATTGAGCCTGAGCAAGAATAGCTTCTAAATTTCGCATGTTCTCCTCACGAGTCCCATGCAGGGATAATTCAAGTTTTGCTTTAGCTTGATCACGTACGGCTTGCGCTGCGGCAACTTTAGCCGTCAGTTCAGGACTATCAAGACTCACCATCAGTTGCCCGACTTTGACACTTTCTCCTCGTTCAACATGAACGTTAACGACTCGCCCCATAGCTTTGGACGCAATCATAACTTCCGGCGCATCAACCTCTCCTTGCAGCAAGAGTTCTTGGCTGTGGGAACGGAAAAGCACTGCCATTGCGATTAGAAAAATAATCAGTAAGATTGTGAAAAGTGTTCTTTTCTTCATTATGTTCTGCAAGCCCTAAACGTACTATCCGGTAAAATAATTAATAAAATCAAAATCCCAATTCAATACCTGTTAGCGTGTCAGTAAAAATTGAGCAGAGGTTTTAAGCCAACTTAAACATTCTCCACTACCTAAATCTTAGCATCTCTGGGAAACATGCTCTTGTCAGTTATAAATCTTGCCATAAACCAATTAATGCCAATAAACACAGGCCATACCGTTATAAATCCTTATGATAATAGTATGATGTTTTTTAACAAATACAAAACATTTAGCACATATACGCATTAAACTTCAAGTTGCAGTTTACGACACGATATGAAACCTGATTTATCCCCACGAAGCGGGGAGAAATCACACGCATCTTGAAGTGAGATTGGTATAATCATATATACGCATTAAACTTCAAGTTGCAGTTTACAACACTGTATGAAGCCTGATTTATCCCCCGCTTTGCGGGGAGAAATCACACGCATCCTGAAGTTAGATTGGTATAAAACTGAATAGTAATCATAAAAATAATTAGTTAAATGATTTTTATATTAATTAAGTTATAAAAAGAATAGAGTTAGCCTCTATAATCCTTTTTTATCCAAAATAATAAAAAACGGAATAAAAGAACTGTGAAAAACAGGGATCAATTATGCAATAAAATTGCATACTAAGTCCTCAAGAGAAATTAACTGCAAATTGGTGACCATAGCCTGCTAATAATGTATTAATTTCATCTTCCATGGTCTCCTGAGTCCAGGTAATAAAACGTTGCCAATGGT
>NZ_JADEUF010000008.1 GCF_015163655.1 Xenorhabdus griffiniae
ATGCAATAGCGTGATCTTAGCGTTTTCATGGGAGAAATAGCTATAAAAAATCATATTCTGGTCTTTATTTAACCTCAATAACCTTGCTAAAAATGTGAGATCTCGCCCTGTACCAACACCGGCAATGCCAACAACCAATGTTGAAATTACAATCGGAACAACAATCATCTTAATAAGCTGGATAAATATTTTACCGGCAGGAGAAAGTACATTAACAATTAACCACTGTTTGTGCTCATTGTCATGTAAAATGGCTCCTGCAATAATTCCCAATATTAGCGCAGCTAAAATCTGCCAGCCAAGCCCAAATTTAAATTTCTTTTTATTAACTGTTTCGGTCTTATTCATTAGACAACCTTATGTTTTCTTTTCTTTACTCCTCTTTCTTATACAATAACCTTGACCTAATGCACAATAAAATCTGAGATAATCTTTTAAACAATGTATAAATGATACTCGTCATCATTTAAGATGTTTGTTTATTATTCAAGTTAGATCATGAGGCCACTGACACTAACCCAGGAATAATTCCTTGAATTGATGCATCAACATTGTCATTTAGGTTTCTGAGGTCAGAGGCTTGCTCAAGCCCTATTCATCACCTTTTTTGCCTTTGTGCTGAAATTTGAAAACTATTGTGTATAAATACATGGCTATAAATACAGTATTTGAAAATTTTATTATTGTTGCACTAAATGATTTATTGAGTAATAAATAGCATGTCATTCTGAAATATGGATTGAAAATAAAATAAAGGACAAAGAATAAATAATTACAGCACAGCGATGAGGAGACATGATATGTTAAGTCAAATCAGCAAAAAAACGCTTAAAATATTAGTTTGTTCTATGAGTATGATATTGGATAGTACAACACTGTCTTATGCCGCAGTTATTCCACCTGGTACACAATTGGCGGAAAAACAAGAGATTGTTCGCAATAATGGTGCAGAACCTGCATCACTGGATGTTGATAAAGTTGAAGGTAATATTGCATTAAACATTATCAATGATTTTTTTGATACGTTAGTGGGAATGGATGAACAAGGCAAGATCATACCTAGACTGGCTGCAAGCTGGGAAACTAAGGATAATAAAACGTGGATTTTCCATTTAAGGAAAGGAAACAAATGGTCTGATGGTACACCCATTACCGCTCATGATGTTGTTTTTAGCTGGCAACGGCTGACAAATCCTAAAACACTTTCCCCATATGGCAGCTATTTTGTTGATGCTTCTATGGTTAATGCTAAAGATATTTTAGCCGGAAAGAAAAAAGTGGAGGAGCTTGGTGTTAAGGCCCTGGACGATTCGACATTGGAGGTCAGGCTAGAAAAACCGGTTGGATACTTTTTACAGATGCTGGCATTCAATATTGCGGCTCCGATTAGCGAAAAAGTCGTTGAAAAATACGGGGATAAATGGACACAACCTGAATTTTTTGTTTCTAGTGGCGCATTTAAATTAGCAGAGTGGAAAGTGAATGAAAAAATTGTTGGAGTAAGAAATCCTTATTATTGGGATAATAAAAACACCGTTATTAATAAAGTCACCTATCTTCCACTTTCATCAGATACATCAGATTTAAACCGTTATCTGGCCGGAGAAATAGATATTACATTTACGATACCATTAGAATCGTTTGCCTCATTAAAGAAAAATATGAGTTCACAAGTTCATATTTCACCAATGCTTAGCACATATTACTATGAATTTAACAATAAAAAACCACTGTTTAAAGACACCAGGATCCGACAAGCACTAGGTCTTGCATTGGATAGAAATATCATTGCTAATAAAGTCCTTGCTCAAGGGCAAATACCTGCGTACACAATTTTACCTCCTGGAATTGGTGGTTTTAAATTTAAACAACCTGATTATGCATCATGGACACAAAATCAACGTAATGAAAAAGCCAAACAATTATTGAACGAAGCGGGCTTTAATAAAAATAATCCCCTTAAATTTAATTTGGTTTACAACTCATCAAATTTACATAAAAAAGTTGCTATTGCTGCAACCTCGATGTGGAAAAAGAATCTCGGTGTCATTGCCAATATACAAACTGAAGAGTGGAAAGTGATGCTGGAGAACGAACATCAAGGGAAATTTGATATCGTCAGAGGTGGATGGATTGGCGATTATAATAACCCGATGGCTTTTTTTAATATATTTACAACAAATCAAACCAATAATACTTCATTTTATTCTAGTAAAGACTTCGATAATTGGATCCGTAAAGCAGGAGAAACAAATAAACAAGAAGATTTTCAACATGCACTCGATCTTATGACAAAAGATACGCCGATTATTCCCGTTTATTACTATGTTACTGCGATATTGGTTAAGCCTTATATTGGTGGTTATTACGCTGATCTTTTGGGGAGAATATCAACGAAAGATCTTTATGTGCTTAAACACTAAATTAAAGAGCCTGCTTAAGCAGGCTCTCCATAGTTTATTGTAGTGCCTTGCGAGCAGCTAGGGCTAAAAATCCACTACGGCTACCATATTCGGGATGTTGTTTAACTTTCGCATCAATGCGATTGATTAAACGCAATGGCAGCGTAATATTAATCCGCTCTATTTTGTCTTCGAACTGGCTCATATCAACAGGAATTAAAAGCCATTGCCCATTTTTGTATTCATCGGCTTTTTCTGCAAGGTGTTGTTGCATGGCTTTTGGAAATGGGAATTCCAAGTTTTGTTCTTTCATTAACTCGAAATGTGCATTGATCGCAGATTGTGCATCAGAATGTGCTTCTTCAAGTGTGTCACCAGCAAAGATGCACCCTGCAACGTCAGGGAACCAGCCACTGACACTACCATCTTGATCTATTTCGACAAATGCTGGATATAACATAATCTTATTCCATTTTTATTTACAGGCTTTTTCTGGGTACTACGTCATCCATTAACTGGATTGTTTGAGTTTTGCATCTTTCAGAATCTTGCTAAGAGTTCCTGGTTTGATGTCTCTACGTGGATGAGGAATTGTTATCACAGCAGCGAATCCAGGATGAGTGAACTGATGATGACTCCCTTTGATTCGCTTAAGTTTCCAGCCGTTTTTTTCCAATAATTTCATTAAATCTGAACTGTTCAAGCAGCCTCCTTTCCGCTTTGAATATTATATACACACTATACACATCCATCAAGCGATTGTTATTATTTGATTTCCATGTTTAAACCCGAAATGCAGCCGATAATTGACTGAACCCTAATCCATTCTTTTTTTCTACTTTTATTTGAACAGGAATTCGTTCTTTTAATGCGTCTACATGGCTAATGACTCCGATAGTTTTTCCTGATGCATTAAGGTGTTCCAGTGCATCCAAAGCGATATCCAAGGTTTCAGGATCAAGCGTGCCAAATCCTTCATCAAGAAACAGGGATTCTATTTGTGTCTTGTTACTCACTAGATCAGACAAGGCGAGTGCAAGAGCCAGGCTGACAAGAAAACTTTCTCCTCCAGAAAGCGTTTTGGTATCCCTCATGGCTTCCGCTTGCCAGGTGTCAACGACTTGTAATTCCAGCCCGCTGTCATCTTTGCGTTGCAAGTAGTAACGGCCATGTAGTTTTTCCAAGCGGATATTTGCCAGATGCACGAGATGATCCAATGTCAGACCTTGGGCAAAACGGCGGAACTTAGCGCCATCGGCAGAACCAATGAGATTATTAAGATAACTCCAGTCATCATATGTTTGCTGTAAGTGTGCGATCTGTATCAGTAACTCCTGTTGGTGTTGGCGGCGAATTGCATCACTGTTCAATAGGGTTCTGACTTCACCTTGTTGTTGGTTGTTGTGTTTCAATTTAGCCGTAACGTCAATCAATATGGCGGATAATTGTTGAGGTTCATATTGGTTAAGCAATTGCGGCTGTGTTTCCGTATGTCGTTGTAAGGCCATTTCTGATTCATAATGGCGTGTTTTGGCTTGCAATTGTTGTTGTTCAAGTTTTTCTTGTAATTGTTGTAACTTTTCCCGCTGTTCCGGTTCTAACAAGGCATGTTCAAAGGATGATTGATCAGGAAAGCCTTGCTGTTCTAAGCCTGTCTGGAAATGGCTGACAGCAAGTTTGTAGTTTGCCTCGGCGGTAGTGTGGCTTTTTTCTATTTCACTGGCGGCACCGATTAGTTGGCTCATTTTGTTTTGCAGTGTTTGCAGATGGAAAACGGCCTGTTTGTAGGCGACTTCCAATTCATGGGTTTTTTGTTGCAAAACCTGACGAACGGTAATAATAGATTGTTCGCCAAATAAATGATGGCGTTCCTGACGTGTTTGTTCCAATAACTGTATTTGTTGTTGTTGCTGTTCATTCAAAGCATGGAGATGAGTGGAAAGCTTATTTTTTTGTTTGTCTAGTTCACCCAGTTTGCTTTGCAAGGCTGCTTGTTCTTTCTGTAGCTGTAGCAATTTCTCCCGTGAATCGCGGTAGTTTTTTAATTCTTGTTCACGCTGTTGTAGCCAGTTTTCTGTTTCATCAGGAGCAGGAAGTATGAACGGTGTCGGCTGTAATTGTGTGTTTAATTGTTGTGCTGTCGTCGCGTAGTCAGCCTCTAGTTGTTGAGCCTCTGCCGTCTTTTCTGCTAATTGTTTTTGGGCTGAATCCTGTTTGAATTTTTCCAATTCAATATTTTTTTCACAAGCTTGGTAGTGTTCTCGGTTAGCAGCAAGTGCTTTTTCGGCTGCTTGATAGTTTTTCTCTGCCTGTGAAAGTGCTTCTTGTTGAGCCTGGTATTGGTGATAAGCAGATTGTCGCTGACTGATAAAGTGATTAACCGCCTCTGCCTCCATCGGTAATTCGGTAGCTTGCAACTGCTGGCAATGGTATTCCCACTGTTTAACTAATTCTGTTAATTTAGCATTGTATTGTGCAATATTTTGCTGCAATTGCTCACTATGTTGTTGCTGAAGCTGATGCTTCTGCTGTAGGGTTGTACGCTTTTCTTGCAGTTGATCAAGCTGTTGGCGCAAGGTTCTCAGGCGCGCTTCTGAATGTGGTAGGGCAATATCCTGGTATTCGTTGATTAAAGGATGGTGAGTAGAACCACAAAGTGGGCAAGATTCCCCTTCTTTTAATTGTGCCCGTTCTTTTTCCAGGCTGACTATCCGTTGTTCCAAACGAATTCGATTGTTGAGATCGTCATAATGTTGTTGCTTATCTGCCAACTGTTGATTAAGGATTGCGATCTGATCAGGTAAGGCTTTTACCCATGCTTGAGATTGGTTTAATTGGTTTTGATCGGCTGAGAGCGCGGTTTGTAACTGCTGGTTCTGCGGAAGCAAAATCTCCAGTTGGTTTTGTGATACCAATTGTTTTTGATAATTTTCTAAATTTTTCTGCAATTGTTCCAATGGATGCTTTTGCTGCAAAATTGTGAGTTGGTTTGCAGCAGCGGCAAGGTTGTTATGCAGTGTTCGGCTCTGTTCTTGTTGTTTGGCTAATTCTGCATTCAAGGTATGTAAATAATGGGTTGTATGAGCAAGCTCTGAGGTTATTTGTTGGGTGCTTTGAGTAAGCTGATTTATTTTTTCTTGTCGCTCTTTTTGGCGAGTGAATAGTTGTTTCCATTCAGGCAGTTTGCTGTCCAAATTGCAGTAATAAGGATGCTGCTCATAGTAGGATTCCAAGGCTTTTTGTTCACTATTTAAGGTTACCGTTCGATCTTGTGTAGCTTGGTATTGGGATAAAATCTCTGTGAGATCGCGCTCTTGTTCTGCGATCTCTTGTCCAAGTTTCAGTAGATCTTTGGATTGAATATCAATTTTATGATCGAGCGGCATAATCTGCTCTGAGATGAGCTTTTCTTGTTGATTTTGATGCTGTTGGTGCTCTTCCCGCTTTTTTTCCAGCAGTGTTAGTTGTTGTTCGGCAGGTTGTAACATTGCCAGTTGTTGCCGGCGTTCATGTTCTATTTTAGTGCGTTGCTCCGTGAGCCGCTGTTTTTCATGAATAGCTCGGTTTTGTGCATCCCATAATGAACGAATTTTTTCTGCTGGCTCGCTGGCTGCTAGCTGTTGTAACTGGGGTTGTGCTTCTTGAATGGCTTGCTCAGTTTGTTGCAAAAGTGAAGCATTGTTGATCAGTGATTGCTGTAGTTCATTCCGGCGCAACAACCACTGATCGGCAGTTTGTAATGCCTTCATGTGTTGGCTGAGTTGGGTTTCTTCTGCAATAAGTTGTTGTTGCTGGTTTTGGTATGCCTGTTGTTGTTCTGGCGTGAGTAATTCAATGGAAGAAGCTTTGGCCTGTTGGATATTCAGTTCTGATTGTGCCTCTTTATGGCGTTGATAAATTTCCTGGGACAGAATGCCGTAAATTTCTGTACCGGTTAGCTCTTCCAGTAGATCGGCCCTGTCTTTATCCTGTGCATTTAAAAACGCGGCAAAATTTCCCTGTGACAAAAGCATGGATTTAGTAAAACGGCTAAAATCCAGTCCAGTTATTTCGGCAATTTTCTCTTTTTTCTCTGGAATTTTATCAGCCAGGATTTTTCCCTCTTTTTTGAGGGCCAATTCTCCTTTTGGGGGTTGGAGTTTGCCATTTGCCTGGTTGCGAGCACGACGCTGACTCCAAAATGCCCGATAGACAATGCCTTTGACTTCAAATTCTACTTCAGCAAGGCACTCTGCGGTATGACGGGTCATTAGCTCATTTTGTGAGGCTGAAATGGTGTTGAGCCTTGGCGTTTCATGATAAAGGGCGAGACAAATAGCATCCAATAAGGAGGTTTTTCCTGCACCTGTTGGGCCGGTAATGGCAAACAATCCATTACTGGCAAAGGGTTCTGCCGTAAAGTCTATTTTCCATTCACCTTGCAGGGAATTGATATTTTTCAGCCGTAAGCTAAGAATTTTCATGGCGTTCTCTTCAAGTTATTGCTGAGAAATATCATCCAGCGTTTGTTTAAACAGGGTGGTTAGGCGTTGTTTTTGTGCGGGATCGTCGATTTCTACCAGTGCTAAACGACGTTCAAAGACCTCATTGACGCTCAGTTCAGTAAGGGTTTCTTTATTTTGTGCAGATAGTGACAGTTGGCGAGTGCTTTTGCTACGGCGTAGCAAGATAATCTCAACAGGTAGGCTTTCACTTAGGGCCTGAATGCGTTTTTGGATATCGGGCAGATAATCTTGAGTTGCGACTTCAATATCCAGCCAAACCGGGCGTTCTCCTTGATATTCCCTAAAAGAGTGTAATTGCTCTTCGATTTGTTTCAAATTACCACGAATAAGTTGCATTGGCTGATAATGAGGGATCGGTAACAGTGTGATGTTATCAAGTCTTCCTGATTTAAAGTCCACTAAGCAGACGCTTTTCTCCTGTCCCACTTCATCAAAGCTGAGTGGAATAGGGGAACCGCTGTAGCGGATATGCTCTGATTTACCAATGAGTTGCGGGCGATGGATATGCCCCAGGGCAATATAGTCAGCAGGCGGAAATGATTGTGCGGGGAAGGCTTCTAATGTGCCAATGTAAATATCGCGAACGGAGTCTGTAGTGGAAGCACCCACTGTAGTGAGGTGACCAGTGGCAATAATCGGTAATGGCTGGCCGAACTGTTCTCGTAATGCACAGGCTTGCTGGTAGAGACTATAGTAGTGTTTGGTGATGGCATCCTGTAGGGCCTGCTGTTTTTGAGCGCCTGATTGCCCCGCCTGGCTGGTGATAATATCCCGTGGACGCAGGTAGGGAATGGCACAGAGGATCGCTCCTGCATGACCTTCTCTGTTATTCAGGATCTTTATCTGCTGTGTTATATCTTCGGGTTCAGCATGGGTAATGACAGTGGTATTCAGGTAAGAAAGCAGGGATTTAGATTCATTGAGTGTGGCGACGGAATCATGATTTCCACCGAGAATGACAAGTTGGCAGCCTGTGGGCTGTAGGGCCACAATAAATTGGTTATAAAGTTCACGTGCATAGCTGGGAGGAGAACCGGTATCAAAAATATCGCCGGCAATAAGCAATGCGTCAACCTGATGCTGCACGATTTTTTCAATCAACCACTGTAAAAAGTGTTTATGTTCAGCGGCACGGCTTTTAGTAAAAAAATATTGGCCAAGATGCCAATCAGATGTGTGAATAATTCGCATGATTTTCCCGCCGTTGCCTGAATGCTTTTCTTATCTGTTGCAGGTGCTAATTATAATGGCCGTGTGAGAGATGTCCTGTGCAATTTGATTTCCTTTACTGAATTTTCGAGCTGCTTCGCATTCATAGTGAAATATACCAATCTTCTTTCAAGATGCGTCTTAGCTATCTCCCCGCTACGCGGGGAGATATAAAGAATCACATTGATTTGCAAGCTGCAATTTGCAGTTGGATTGGTATATAACAAAAAGCAAGATTTTCTTTGAGAACCAGTTTGTATCTTGTTAATTGAGAAGTAAGGAGTTTCATAAAAGTGTCATAAAATTGACTCATAATGATTTGCAGTAAAAGTCACTAAATAGCGTTTCAAAATGATAGGAGTGTTCCTTACCCCGCGCGGGGGTAAGGAACTCCGGCATCTGATACTCTCAGTATGATGAAAACCTATTTAGCCTTAATGATATTAACGGAATTAACCATGGTTAAACGCATTTTGGTAGTTGAAGATGAAGTACCGATTCGTGAAATGGTTTGTTTTGCACTGGAACAAAACGGCTATGAAGCCATTGAAGCCGAAGATTACGATACAGCAATAAGACGTTTGTCTGAGCCTTATCCTGATTTGGTATTATTGGACTGGATGTTGCCAGGCGGTTCAGGGATACAACTTATCCGACAAATGAAGCGGGATAATAACGCTAAGGCGATCCCTGTCATTATGGTCACGGCTCGGGTGGAGGAAGAAGATCGGGTACGTGGTTTAGATGTCGGTGCGGATGACTATATCACGAAACCTTTTTCACCTAAGGAATTGATTGCCAGGGTTAAGGCTGTTTTGCGTCGCATTTCACCTATAGAGTTGGAAGACACTATTGATATGGATGGATTGGTTCTGGATCCATCATCCCACCGTGTTTCCAGTCATGGACAAGATTTGGAAATGGGGCCAACTGAATTCAAACTTCTCCACTTTTTTATGACTCATCCTGAGCGTGTTTATAGTCGTGAACAGTTACTCAACTATGTATGGGGAACAAATGTTTATGTGGAAGATCGTACGGTTGATGTACATATTCGACGCTTGCGTAAGGCGTTAGAGACAGGGGATCACGCCAGGATGGTGCAGACGGTGCGTGGTGCAGGTTATCGCTTTTCTACCCGCTATTGACTGTTTGGAGTAAAGTCGCGTGCTTGAGCGTTTATCTTGGAAAAAGTTGGTATGGGGGCTTGTGCTTTTTTGCTTGCCCGCTGTCATTTTGTCTCTTTTTATCGGTCACTTGGCATGGCTGCTGGTTATCGCACTATTTTTGGCTTTGGTATGGCATGGCTATAATTTGCTGAAATTATCCGATTGGTTATGGTTGGATCGCAATATGTTACCGCCAGCCGGCCGTGGCGGCTGGGAACCTATCTTTTATGGTATTTATCAGTTGCAGCAACGCAATCGTAAACGACGTCGTGAACTCGCATTACTCATCAAACGCTTTCGTAGTGGGGCGGAATCATTGCCGGATGCTATTGTGATCATGACCACGGAAGGCAATATTTTTTGGTGTAATCGCCTGGCACAACATTTACTTGGGTTCCGCTGGCCTGAGGATAATGGTCAGCATATTTTCAACTTGCTTCGCTACCCTGATTTTAGCCGTTATATTACCGCGAATGATTTTTCCCACCCTCTGTCCATCGAATTGAATAATGGCAATATGATGGAGTTCCGCATTATGCCTTATTCTGAGAAGCAATTATTGATGGTCGCACGCGATATCACCCAAAAACGGCAGCTGGAAAATGCCAGACGGGATTTTTTTGCCAATGTAAGTCATGAACTCAAAACCCCCCTCACCGTCCTGCAAGGTTATCTGGAAATGATGGAAGATCAGGCGTTCGACAATAAGGTGAACCAAAAGGTTATCGGTACGATGCGGGAACAAATACGAAGGATGGATGGTTTGGTGCAACAACTGCTGCATCTTTCCAAAATTGAAGGAGGGGCGCAAGTGGACATGAATGAAGTTGTGGATGTTCCCAACCTGTTGAAGGTATTGCAACGGGAGGTGTTGGCCTTGGGAAATGAGCAGTACGATATTGTGTTTGATATTGATGAAAAGCTGAAAGTGTTTGGTAATGAAGAGCAGCTGCGCAGTGCAATGTCCAACCTTGTTTATAATGCCATTAGACATACTTCTCCGGGCACAAGGATTGAGGTGAGTTGGCAAAATGTTTCCCAAGGTGCGCTGTTCACAGTGAAAGACAATGGCGGTGGGATTAGTGCGGAACATTTGCCACGCCTGACAGAGCGTTTTTATCGCGTCGATCGGGCCCGTTCTCGTCAAACGGGGGGGAATGGGTTAGGTTTGGCGATAGTGAAACATGCATTGCATCACTACAATACCCATCTCGATATTGAGAGCACTTTAGGAAAGGGTTCAGTCTTTAGTTTTTTATTAGCGTCTCAGCTTATTGTTTCTGCCAAAAACAGTTTTATGACAAAATGATTTATTGGCAGATGTGAGCAAAAAACACGCATGAATAAAAAAATGCACAAATCATATAGTGTGTATTCAATGATAGATAACAATAATAACTGATTTTAAAAAACAGTTCAGAATATTGTTCTGGTTTTTGGTTTACCGCTTGCCTTTTTGCGCTATAAAAGTTTTACTTGGGAGCAGTTGTTGGCGATTCTAGCTGTTATTATTACTATTATTCTGTAGCTTACGGCTATCAGTGAGTATCATGCAGATCACTGATTGTTAAATCAGAATCCGGTTTCGCCAGTGAAAATTCAAGTACTTGCGATAGCTACTGTCGCAGATGCATCTCTTTTGACAATAATACATTAACAATCATTATGGCATACCGTTTATCATCTAAGGATATTTGGGCATTAGGTTTTATGACCTTTGCCTTGTTTGTTGGTGCGGGAAATATTATTTTTCCGCCTATGGTTGGCTTGCAGGCAGGAGAGAACGTTTGGATCTCAGCAGTCGGCTTTTTGCTAACCGCTGTTGGCTTGCCAGTCATTACTGTCATTGCGTTGGCAAAAGTGGGTGGAGGTATTGAAGCACTGAGTGCGCCGATCGGAAAAACTGCGGGCCTGATTCTGGCAACTGTCTGCTATTTAGCTGTCGGTCCTCTGTTTGCTACCCCCAGAACTGCAACAGTTTCTTTTGAATTGGGTATTGCTCCACTTACCGGAACAGGTGATCTTCCTCTATTTATTTATAGTGTGATCTATTTTGCACTCGTGGTGCTGATTTCATTATATCCGGGCAAACTACTGGATAGTGTTGGCCATATATTGGCTCCAATCAAAATCGTAGCATTAGCCATTTTGGGAATTGCGGCGGTATTGTGGCCGGCAGGTGGCCCTGTTCCTGCTATTGAAAGTTATCGGGAAATTCCGTTCTCAAATGGCTTTGTCAATGGCTATTTGACAATGGATACACTGGCTGCAATGGTATTCGGTATTGTTATTGTCAATGCAGCCCGTTCCAGAGGGGTTGAGGCTTCTTCCCTGTTGACGCGCTATGCTATGTGGGCCGGCCTGATTGCTGGTCTTGGCCTGACACTGGTGTACCTCTCTTTGTTTAAGCTTGGGGAAGGTAGTGGCACATTAGTGCCTACCGCAGATAATGGTGCTGTGATTTTGCACGCCTATGTCCAAAATATTTTTGGTAACTACGGTAGCTTCTTCCTTGCGTTACTGATTTTCATTGCTTGTATGGTGACTGCTGTCGGTTTGACTTGTGCTTGCTCTGAATTTTTCAGCCGTTATTTGCCATTGTCCTACCGTGCTCTGGTACTGATCTTAGGCACATTCTCCATGCTGGTTTCTAACGTGGGCTTAAGCCATTTGATTAAGATCTCAATTCCAGTGTTGACGGCCATTTATCCACCCTGTATCGCGCTGATATTGTTGAGCTTTACAATCCGTTGGTGGAATAACTTCATCCGCATTTTGGCTCCGGCCATGTCTGTCAGTTTGCTGTTTGGGATCTTGGATGCAATAAAAGCTTCTGAGTATTTGTCCCATTTACTGCCTGAGTGGGCGAAGCATCTGCCATTAGCGGATCAAGGTTTGGCTTGGTTGCTGCCTACCTTACTGACGGCTGCTGTGTGCGCTATTTATGACCGCGTTGTAGGAGGCGTAAAGCTCCCAAAGTATGAAGTGCAGACTGAAGAAAAGTAGGAATAAAGTCTGTTCATGATAAACATGGATAAGTGATGTTATAAGATGATAAAGGTGAGCTGCTGAAAACAGCCCACCTTTTTTGTTGATTTATGCTGGATTAATAACCAATGGCGGCACCGGCAGGTCGTCGTGCATCGTTGGCACCATAGATGTAACCTTCACGGACAATACCTGATACGGCAGAATCATTGCCTGATGATTGTGGAGTCACCCCAGCAGCACCCGGTAATCCAATCATAATTAATTCTGCTGCTCCCCAAGGTGTCTGTTTCACCATTTTGTAGCCCATTTTTTCCAGTAAGTTTAGGGTGTCTTTCGACAAACCACGTTGCTCATAATAGACTTCGTCAGGTAGCCATTGGTGGTGGAACCGTGGACTATTGACAGCTTCTTGTGGTGGCATGTTGAATTCGATGATATTTAGCGCAGTTTGTAAAGTGATGGAGATAATGCGTGAGCCTCCTGGAGAACCTAACACCAGGAAGATTTTATTATCTTTGGTCACGAGTGTTGGACTCATTGATGATAGTGGGCGCTTACCAGGGGCGATTGAGTTGGTTGCACCTTGTACTAGCCCATACAGATTTTTCTCACCGACTTTAGTTGTAAAGTCATCCATCTCATCGTTGAGGAAAAAGCCTGTTCCTGGGGCAATGACGCCAGCACCAAAGCGTCCATTGATGGTGTAAGTTGTTGATACTGCGTTTCCTTCTTTATCTACCACGGAATAGTGGGTAGTTTCCGGTTTTTCATGGGGACCAATGCCTGGCTGAATATTTACCGATGGAGTGGCTTTATTTGGTTGAATCTCTTTTCTGATCGATTCGGCGTAACTTTTACTCAACAGTCGATCAAGTGGGTTGTTGATAAATGCCGGATCGCCCAAATAGGTATTTCTATCCATATAGGCGTGGCGCATGGCTTCTGTCAATGTATGAATATAAGCAGCAGAGTTGAATCCCATAGACTTAAGATCATAGCCTTCAACGATGTTTAATATCTCGCATAACGTCACCCCGCCAGAGCTGGGAGGTGGAGAAGAGATAAACTTGTAGCCTCGGTAACTACAGGTGACAGGCGTCGTTTCTGTGATGTGATAATTGGCGAAATCGGCTGCGGTAATAATTCCGCCTGCTTTTTTTGATGCTTGTGCAACTAATTGGGGAATTTTGCCGTGATAAAAAGCATCAGGTCCCTGTTTGGCAATCATTTCCAGTGTGTTGGCTAAATCGGTTTGGATGAGCCTGTCCCCTGGTTTGAATGGCGTACCATCTTTACGCAGGAAAATACGGGCAGCTTCTGGATCTTGAGCGAAACGCTTGACTGTGGTATCCAAAATATCGGTATCACCACGCGTCAGTATATAGCCTTCGCGCGCCAGCTTGATAGCGGGTGCCATGACTTGTTCGCGAGTTAATGTGCCGTACTTTTTCAGTGCCGCTTCAAATCCCATCACTGTGCCTGGTACAGCAATCGCGTTATAACCATACAGGCTGGCACCTTTGATCACTTTTCCATCTTTATCCAGATACATATCAGCGTTAGCCGCGGCAGGGGCTGTTTCACGGAAATTGATGAAAGTATCTTTTCCATTAGCGAGATGGATGGTCATAAAGCCACCACCGCCAATATTGCCGCAGCAGGGATTAACTACGGCTTGGGCATATCCAACGGCAACAGCAGCATCAATGGCGTTTCCACCCATTTTAAGAATATCTATGCCAGCTTGTGAAGCAAGGCGCTGTGAGCTGACAACCATGCCTTGTTTAGCTTCAACAGCAGGCTCAGTAGCAGAATAAAGAGGAGTGGAAATGAGCAGAGATACAGCGATAAGTGGTATTTTCCATGCCTTGAACATGTGTTGTTCTCCTGAGGATAGATCAACTGTTAATTGATTTGAGTGTTTGTGGTGCTTTTGTTGCGAATAAGTAATTCACCTTATCTAAAGCTCAGGATTTTGGAAAGTAAAAAACCAGCCGATTGAGCGGCTGGTTTGGAATGCTTCATAACGTAAAGTTATGAACAGGTTGAATCCTAACGGGATTACAGCTTGTCAGCGTTTTTGGTCAGGTATTTTGCTACGCCTTCTGGTGAAGCGCCCATGCCTTCCTGGCCTTTTTCCCATTGTGCAGGGCAAACTTCGCCGTGTTCTTCATGGAATTGCAGAGCGTCAACCATACGCAGCATTTCATCGATGTTACGGCCCAGTGGCAGATCGTTAACGACTTGGTGACGTACAACACCATTTTTGTCAATCAAGAAAGAACCACGCAGAGCAACACCCGCTTCTGGGTGTTCAATGCCGTAAGCTTTCATGATGTCACGTTTGATGTCAGCAACCATTGGATATTTGACTTCGCCAATGCCACCTTCGCTGACTGGGGTTTTACGCCATGCGTTGTGAACGAATTCAGAGTCGAAGGAGACACCAACAACTTCAACCCCACGTTTCTGGAATTCTTCATAGCGATGATCGAAAGCAATCAGCTCAGAAGGGCAAACGAAAGTGAAATCCATTGGCCAGAAGAAAATAACAGCAGCACGGCCATTCAGGTGTTTTTTCAGATTGAAGTTATTAACAATTTCACCGTTACCGAGAACTGCGGCAGCTGTAAAGTCAGGGGCTTGGCGGGTTACTAAAACCATAATTGACTCCTGTGATTTTAAAAGGTGTTATGTAAAAACGGGTTACAGCATAAGGAATTAGGTTATAGCAATAAAGGATAAAATACCAATTGTTATAATAGATTTTACCTATTGATAAACTGTTTTTAATTCCTTTTAGACTACATAAGATAAAACTATTTATGAAAAGTTCAAGATAGTTGCTACTCAAGTAGATGCTTATTTGTTGCTAGTGCCATCATTTCTGGGTAGAACTGATAAAATAGTGTTTCAAAATCAAGGTAATGATTTTCTATATCCTGATACGAACCGGTCAATGCGGATAATTTGGGGCGCCTGCGTGCCATGCTCTGCAAGACATTGGCGATGCATGACATATCGGCATAACGGATGAATAAATTTTGTGACCAGAGGTAGTTGTTCAATTCCTGAAATTTTTCGGGGGTTGACGCGAGATGCGGTTCTATAGTGTTGTGGGCAAGATGGACAAATTCGGGCAGGGAGTAATTTTTTTCAAATTTGTCCCAATGTCGCGAGAGAAAGTGATCCCAGATGATATCAAGAGTAATGGGGGCAACGCGTCGATATTCGGGACGAAATAATTGACGTGCTTCCAGGACAAGCGGATGCCTGTCCGTCAGGCTATCTACCCGACGGTGCATACGGATACCCGCTACAATATCAGAACGAAATGCGCCTTCTGGAGAGCCGCGGACGAAATCCGCCATCAAATTCCCCAGTAAGGAGCTTTCCGCTAAGGCAGCTAAATGAAGGTGTGCGAGAAAATTCATAGCGAGAGTATATCGCAAAGAATGCAGCGTAAATAGTTAAACCCGATGCTTCTTTGTTGCACCCTTGCACTTGCAGCACTAGACTAGTCCGCCTGTTTTTTTGAATGATACAGATAAAATGCGTGTCGCTGATTTTACATTTGAACTGCCAGAAGAGCTGATTGCTCACTATCCCCAGCCACAGCGAAGTGCTTGCCGCCTGCTTTCCCTTGATGGTGAAACAGGCAAGCTGACGCATGGTGTTTTTACTGATGTGCTGGATAAGCTGGAAGCTGGAGATTTATTGGTTTTCAATAACACCCGCGTTATCCCTGCGCGCCTGTTTGGCCGCAAAGCGACGGGGGGAAAGTTGGAAGTTTTAGTCGAAAGGATGCTGGATAATAAGCGAGTGCTTGCTCACGTTCGGGCTTCCAAGGCACCGAAAGAAGGTGCTGAACTTATCCTCGGTGAAGAAGAGAGCATTAAGGCAACGATGCTGGCGCGTCATGATACGTTGTTTGAAATCCGTTTTGATGACGAGCGTGATGTGTTGACCATTTTGGAGCAGATTGGTCATATGCCTTTGCCGCCTTATATCGCTCGTCCTGATGAAGATGCAGATCGTGAATTGTACCAGACAGTTTATAGTGAACGTCCAGGAGCCGTGGCTGCACCGACTGCGGGATTACATTTTGATGAACCGCTTTTGGCTGCCTTGCGTGAAAAGGGCGTTGAAATGGCCTTTGTTACCTTGCACGTTGGTGCCGGTACTTTTCAGCCTGTACGAGTGGAATCCATTGAAGATCATGTGATGCATGCCGAGTATGCGGAAGTGCCACAGGATGTTGTGGATGCAGTTCTGGCATGTAAAGCGCGTGGTAATCGGGTGATTGCTGTAGGAACAACATCGGTTCGTTCACTGGAAAGTGCCGCAAGAGCTTGTCAGGATGGGATTATCGCGCCATTTTTTAATGATACCCAAATCTTTATCTATCCTGGATTTGAATATCAGGTTGTTGATGTACTGATCACCAATTTCCATCTGCCAGAATCCACACTTATCATGCTGGTTTCTGCGTTTGCCGGTTATAAGAATACGATGAATGCCTATAAAGAAGCGATAGCAAAAGAATATCGCTTTTTTAGTTATGGTGATGCAATGTTTATTAATCGCAATAAAATGGCAGTCAAAGAACGGGTATCAGAAGGGTAAGTACCGCGAAACGGTGCTGATATTAATTAAATACAATGCTCAGATCGCGGATATTCCAGATTGCCGGCTAATTGTTGATATGTTGAATAGAGTAGCCTATCGTTATCCCAATGATAGGTTATTGCCTCTCGTTGCAACAGCAGAAATAATTTAAGCCTCGCATTCGCGGGGCTTTTTTGTCTTTCAGACAAAGTAAACGCCCCCTGAGCGGGGCCGTTGGGTTATGGAATGAGTTGTTCCGGAGTACAGTTGTATAGTGCAGCCAGTTTTTCTCGTGTGCGCTTCTGTGGTCGATCTGACGCCTCCCACTGAGATACGGTTGATTGAGTTGTGTCGAGTTTTTCAGCTACCTCGTACTGAGACAACCCACGATAGATGCGCCAAGCTGCCAGGAGAGAAATATCCTGATTAACCATAATAGACACGACGCCGTTAGGCACGGTCACATCATCATATTTTGACGGAGTGTATGGCACATCCTCCCAATCTTCCTTTATGCTGAGAAGTTTTTCGTATTCAGCTATTGGCAGGACAACATATAGCGGTTTTCCTGCTTCGTCGTTTATGTATTGCATTTTCATGTATTCATCCGGGTAGTTGAGAGTCGCGGTGAATTTAATAATGAGGAAATGGCGGGTGCCCCGCCTAGTACGTTGTCGATGTTCTCCGTTTGACTGCCATTATCGAGCAGATAACCGGTTCGCCGTCAGTGATTTCGAAGATTATCCTGTATTCGCCAACCCTTAGTCTGTACTGGTTATTAAGGTCATGAAGCTTCTTGATGTCCAGTGTCACTGCGGGGAAAGTTTCAAGTTGGTTAACCTTCTCACTGATAGCTTTCCGGTATCTGGTATCGATTGAAAGCAACTGTTTTCGTGCTTTCCTCGTCCATTGAACCGTAGCCATTGTTTCCTCATTTGTTAAAGAACATATCCGCTTAGAATGATTAGATAATGCGATTTTAATCGTATTGTGTCAATAATAAATGCGATTAAAATGCGATTCTGTTTTCAGGGCTGAGCTTCGGATTAGGCGGGACACATTTGGGATGCGAAAGTTTTTTAATGCCTTTCACACTTTTTTAATGATGTGCCAACTGTGGCAAAACTGTGTCGCAAGGAAGTGAAAATGACACAAAAATTCGCAATGATTGACATACTGTATATCACAAGGCTGGCGTGTACAGTGGCGTCATTAGTGTTTAGAATGCATCATTTTATGTCAAGCATCAGACTGTTTTTCTGATGTCTGGAGGTTAAGTGAAATTTGAGTTACAAAAGACGGATGGGAATGCCCGTCGTGGTCGTTTGATTTTTGAGCGTGGCGTTGTGGAAACTCCGGCGTTTATGCCTGTGGGAACTTACGGCACGGTAAAAGGGATGACACCGGAAGAGGTGAAAGAAACTGGAGCGCAAATCCTGTTGGGGAATACTTTCCACCTTTGGTTGCGTCCGGGACAGGAAATCATGAAATTGCATGGTGACCTGCATGATTTTATGCAGTGGCAAGGCCCTATTCTGACTGACTCTGGCGGTTTTCAGGTGTTCAGCCTTGGCGCCATGCGTAAAATCAAAGAAGAAGGGGTTCACTTCCGTAACCCAATTAATGGAACACCCGTGTTCCTCAGTCCAGAGAAATCGATGGAAATCCAATATGATTTGGGTTCCGATATTGTCATGATTTTCGACGAATGTACGCCATATCCTGCGGATTGGGATTACGCCAAGCGTTCCATGGAAATGTCATTGCGCTGGGCTGCCCGCAGCCGTCAACGTTTTGATGAACTGGGTAATAAAAATGCTTTGTTTGGTATTATTCAGGGCAGTGTGTACGAAGACTTGCGTGATGTTTCCATAAAAGGGCTGGTGGAAATCGGCTTTGATGGCTACGCTGTAGGGGGACTGGCCGTCGGTGAACCGAAAGAAGATATGCACCGTATTCTGGAGCATGTTTGCCCTCAGATCCCACAGGATAAGCCTCGCTATTTGATGGGCGTCGGCAAGCCGGAAGATTTGGTTGAAGGTGTTCGTCGTGGTATCGATATGTTTGACTGTGTGATGCCGACACGTAATGCCCGCAATGGTCACCTGTTTGTGACCGAGGGGGTTATTAAAATCCGCAATGCTAAACATAAAGAAGATACATCTCCCTTGGATGAGCATTGTGACTGCTATACTTGCCGCAATTATAGCCGGGCATACCTCCATCACCTTGATCGTTGTAACGAAATTCTTGGTGCAAGGCTGAATACGATACATAATTTAAGGTATTATCAGCGCTTAATGGCTGGAATTCGTCAGGCCATTGAAGAAGGCAAGCTGGAACAGTTTGTTGAAGCGTTTTATCAGCAGATCGGTAAACCCGTTCCGCCGTTAAATATATAATTTATCGTGACTAATCAGTCTCAATATGTGTAGCATATTGGGCTGGTTTTTGATCGAGCCACTGCCGATTTTCAATCGTAATGTTTTCGGCAGTCATATTTTCGATAACAATGAGGGAAATTTGATGAGTTTTTTTATTTCTGAAGCTGCGGCAGCTGCTGGCGCACCCGCGCAAGCTCAGGGAAGCCCATATTCTCTGATTATCATGCTGGTTGTTTTCGGTTTGATTTTCTATTTCATGATCCTGCGTCCACAACAAAAACGCACCAAAGAACATAAAAAACTGATGGATTCCATCTCCAAAGGGGATGAAGTGCTGACTTCTGGTGGTTTGGTGGGACGTGTCTCTAAAGTGTCTGATACCGGCTACGTGGTTATCGCCTTGAATGACACCACAGAAATAACTGTCAAACGTGACTTCGTTGCTGCCATTTTGCCGAAAGGTACAATGAAGGCTATTTAATTTTCCGATTTTTCCCGAAGGGAACTGCCGTGTTGAACCGTTATCCTTTGTGGAAGTATCTGATGCTGATCGCTGCGATCCTCATCGGTTTGCTTTATGCACTTCCCAACCTTTATGGTGAGGATCCGGCTGTACAAATCACTGGCGCGCGAGGTATTGCCGCCAGTGAAAAAACGCTGGACCAAGTCCGTAATGTTTTAGAAAAAGATCAAATCAAGAGCAAGTCTATTGCATTGGAAAATGGCGCAATCCTTGCTCGTTTCAGTAGCACTGATGTGCAGCTCCGTGCGCGTGAAGCGTTGGTTTCTGCACTGGGTGAACAGTATGTTGTGGCATTGAACCTCGCGCCTGCAACGCCTGTCTGGTTAAGAGCAGTCGGCGCTGAGCCGATGAAACTGGGGCTTGACCTGCGTGGTGGTGTTCATTTCTTGATGGAAGTGGATATGGAAACCGCGCTGGGTAAATTGCAGGAACAGAATATTGATGGCCTGCGCTCTGAACTGCGTGAGCAAGGCATCCCTTATTCAACTATCCGCAAAACGGATAATTATGGCGTCGAAGTTCGTTTCCGCGATAACGATGCACGCTCTAAAGCGGAAAGTTATCTTGAACCTCGTCACCGTGATTTGGTGTTCTCTAATGAAGCCAACAGCACGCTGAAAGTGGTGATGAGTGATGAGCGTCTGCGTGAAGCTCGTTCTTATGCAGTGCAGCAGAACATCACTATCTTGCGTAATCGTGTCAACCAATTGGGCGTTGCAGAACCTCTGGTTCAACGCCAAGGCGCAGATCGCATTGTGGTTGAACTGCCTGGTATTCAGGATACTGCCCGCGCAAAAGAAATTCTTGGGGCAACCGCAACACTGGAATTCCGTCTGGTCAATACCAATGTTGACCAAAATGTTGTGCAATATGGCCGTATTCCGGCTGATTCAGAAGTGAAATATACCCGTGATGGTAATCCGGTTGTACTGTACAAGCGCGTTATCCTGACGGGTGACCATATCACCGATTCGACTTCCAGTGCTGATGAGAATGGTTATCCACAGGTGAATATTTCCCTGGATAGCGCTGGCGGCACAGCCATGTCTAATTTCACCAAAGATAATCTGCACAAGCCAATGGCAACGTTGTTTGTGGAATATAAGGACAGCGGCAAGAAAGATGCCAACGGTCGTGCGATTTTGGTTAAGCAAGAAGAAGTTATCAACATTGCTACGATTCAGTCACGCCTGGGTAACAGTTTCCGTATTACCGGCATTAGTAATCCGACAGAAGCTCGTCAGTTATCACTGTTACTGCGGGCAGGGGCGTTGATTGCCCCCATCCAGATTGTAGAAGAGCGTACGATTGGGCCAACTCTGGGTTTGCAGAATATTGAGCAGGGCCTTGAAGCGTGTTTGTGGGGGCTGATTGCTTCTGTCGTCTTTATGGTGATTTACTACCGCAAGTTTGGCCTGATTGCGAGTTCTGCGTTGCTGGCTAACCTGGTGCTGATCGTCGGTATTATGTCCCTGTTGCCGGGAGCGACTCTGACCATGCCGGGGATTGCGGGTATCGTCTTAACGCTTGCCGTCGCCGTGGATGCGAACGTATTGATCAACGAACGTATCAAAGAAGAATTGCGTAATGGCCGTACGGTACAGCAGGCAATTCACGAAGGCTATAAAGGAGCGTTCTCCAGTATCATCGATGCAAACCTGACTACGCTGATTACGGCTATTATTTTGTATGCAGTGGGTACTGGCTCTATCAAGGGCTTCGCGATCACCACCAGTATTGGTGTGGCGACTTCAATGTTCACTGCTATTGTGGGAACACGTGCAATCGTGAACTTGCTGTATGGTGGCAAGCGTATCAATAAGTTGTCAATTTAAGGAGCACGTTGTGGCACAGGATTATACTGTTGAACAATTAAACTATGGGCGTAAAGTTATCGACTTTATGCGCTGGGACAACGTTGCCTTTGGGATTTCGTTCCTGCTGTTGATCGCTTCCATCGTTATGATAAGCACTCGTGGTTTTAACTGGGGGCTTGATTTTACCGGTGGTACGGTCATTGAGGTGAAGCTGAGTCAACCTGCGGATTTGGACAAGATGCGTGCGAGCCTGAGCCAGAATGGTTTTGCTGATCCTCTTTTGCAAAATTTTGGCAGCAGCCGTGATGTTATGGTTCGTATGCCACCTGTGGCTGGTAATGCAGGGCAAGAGCTTGGCAATAAGATTATCTCGGTGATTAACCAGGATATTGATAAAGATGCCAAGGTTAAACGTGTCGAATTCGTTGGCCCCAGTGTCGGGAATGAACTGGCACAAACCGGAGCGATGGCATTACTGGTTGCACTGATCTGTATCCTGATTTATGTCGGTTTCCGCTTTGAGTGGCGTCTGGCATTAGGGGCAGTTATTGCACTGGCGCATGACGTGATTATTACATTGGGTATTCTGTCGTTGTTCCACATCGAAATTGACCTGACTATTGTTGCGTCATTGATGTCCGTTATCGGTTATTCATTGAACGACAGCATCGTAGTGTCGGATCGTATCCGTGAGAACTTCCGTAAGATACGCCGTGGTACGTCGTATGAAATCACCAATATTTCCCTGACTCAGACTCTAAGCCGTACCATCATGACTTCCGCAACTACGTTGTTGGTTGTATTGATGCTGTATATTTTCGGTGGCGAAATGCTGAAGGGGTTCTCACTGGTCATGTTAATCGGTGTTTCTATCGGTACAATCTCTTCTATCTATGTTGCTTCTGCCCTGGCTTTGAAATTGGGTATGAAGCGTGACCACCTGATCCAGCAGAAAGTTGAGAAAGAAGGGGCAGATCAGCCCTCCATTCTTCCTTAATTATTTTGCATGATCGAGCATTGATATCGCTTAAACACCCTGTGAGTACTTACTGACAGGGTGTTTTTCGTCATCACTTCAAGGTAAACTGTTATCCCTTCGGTTAACTGTCAGGAAACGATATGCATTGCCCATTTTGCGCAGCCGTTGATACTAAAGTTATTGATTCCCGTCTGGTAGGGGATGGCTCACAAGTGCGCCGTCGCCGTCAGTGCCTGGAATGTCATGAACGCTTCACGACGTTTGAAGTTGCAGAGCTGGTAATGCCACGAGTCATTAAAAGTGATGATATTCGAGAGCCTTTCGACGAAGAAAAATTGCGTCGTGGAATGCAGAAAGCACTGGAAAAACGTCCTGTCAGCTCTGATGATGTAGAAATGGCAATCAGTCACATTAAATCACAGGTACGGGCTACAGGAGAACGTGAAATTCCGTCCAAAATGATCGGAAACTTTGTCATGGATGCGCTGAAGAAACTTGATAAAGTGGCCTATATCCGTTTTGCGTCTGTTTATCGCAGCTTTGAAGATGTTCGCGAATTCGGTGAAGAGATTGCCAGATTACAAGATTAAACGCTGTTACTCTTACTAAAAACCAGAACACTGATTAAACGCTATGACACTTGATGAAATATATATGTCCAGAGCGCTGGAACTGGCGTATCAGGGGCGTTTTACAACATCCCCAAATCCGAATGTAGGTTGCGTCATCGTTAAGGATGAGCAGGTAATCGGGGAGGGTTTTCATTTACGAGCGGGCGAACCTCACGCAGAAGTTTACGCTCTGCGTATGGCCGGTGAAAAAGCGAAAGGCGCTACGGCTTATGTTACCCTTGAACCATGCAGCCATCACGGTAAAACGCCCCCTTGTGCTGATGCTTTAATTGCCGCAGGTTTAAGCCGTGTTGTGGTAGCGATGCAAGATCCCAATCCTCAAGTTGCCGGGCGTGGTTTGTATAAATTGCAGCAGTCCGGAATTGCAGTTGAACATGGTTTAATGATGGAACAGGCGGAAACCTTGAATAAGGGATTTCTTAAACGTATGCGTACAGGATTTCCATACCTGCAATTGAAATTGGGCGCATCATTGGATGGTCGAACTGCGTTGGCATCAGGGGAAAGCAAGTGGATTACCTCACCGGAAGCCCGCCAGGATGTACAGAAACTACGGGCGCAGTGCAGTGCCATTTTGAGTTCCAGCGCAACGGTACTGGCAGATGATCCTTCCCTGACTGTCCGTTGGAATGAACTGGATGCTGAAACCCAAGCGGTTTATCCGCAAGAATGGCTTCGCCAACCAATCCGTATCATTACAGATAGCCAAAACCGTGTAACTCCACAGCATCAAGTTGTCCAGCAATCAGGGGAATGTTGGTTAGCTCGTACTAAGCAAGATCAGCAAAAATGGCCTGATAATACCGAACAGATTTTATTGCCAGAACATGGTGTTGGTGTTGATTTAGTGTTGCTGATGATGCAACTTGGAAAGCGTCAGGTAAATTCTGTGTGGGCGGAGTGTGGCCCTGCTTTGGCTGGAGCTTTGTTGTCGTTAGGGTTGGTCGATGAATTGATCCTGTATATCGCGCCTAAAATATTGGGAAATAGTGCCCGTGGATTGTTCGATATCCCTGAATTGCAAAAATTATCGGATGCTCCTGAATTTACTCTGTTTGATGTTCAACAGATTGGTCCTGATGTGCGTCTTCGCTTACGGCCGTGTTAAGTGTTTTGATTTTGGGATAGCCCTAAATCAAAAATAATGTGATAAGATCCGCGCCCCTGCGGATATGAATAAAGTATAAGGAAGGCTATGAACGTAATCAAAGGTGTTGTTGCAGCTCCTGAAGCCCGCATTGCCATTGCAGTTGCCCGCTTTAACAACTTCATTAATGACAGCCTGCTGGAAGGGGCCGTTGATGCGTTAGAACGCATCGGCCAGGTTTCTTCAGACAATATCACCGTAGTATGGGTACCGGGTGCTTATGAACTGCCATTGACGGTCAAAGCGTTGGCTGAGTCCCAAAAATATGATGCGGTTATCGCTTTAGGTACTGTTATCCGTGGCGGAACAGCCCATTTCGAATATGTTGCCGGCGAATGTAGTTCAGGCTTGTCCAGTGTGGCAATGTCAAGCAACATTCCTGTTACATTGGGTGTTCTGACAACAGAAAATATTGAACAGGCGATTGAACGCGCTGGAACTAAAGCGGGTAACAAAGGTGCGGAAGCTGCCTTGACCGCGTTGGAAATGATCAATGTAATCAAAGCCATTAAAGGCTGAATTTTTTAGTTTTAATTAAGGGGAATTTTGTGAAACCTGCTGCTCGTCGTCGTGCTCGTGAGTGTGCTGTTCAGGCAATTTATTCATGGCAATTATCCAAAAACAGCATTGCTGATGTTGAATTGCAGTTTCTGTCAGAGCAGGACGTAACCGGTGTTGATGTCACCTATTTTCGTGAATTGCTGTCCGGGGTAGCAGTCAATGCTACAAAATTGGATGCCTTGATGGCGCCTTATCTTTCCCGCCAGCTCGAAGAGTTAGGTCAGGTAGAAAAAGCCATCTTGCGCGTTGCGATGTTTGAACTAAGCTTTCGTGATGATGTCCCCTACAAAGTGGCTATTAATGAAGGTATCGAACTGGCAAAAACGTTTGGTGCTGAAGATAGCCATAAATTCGTGAATGGGGTGTTGGATAAAGCTGGCCCAGCAGCACGTAAGAAAAAGTGATTGCTTGCCAGGAGTTCCCCATTATAACTCAATGATTTTACACATGAGGCCGGAAATCCGGCCTCATGTGCTCATTGTTGGTCACTTTTTGGAATTCTATTATGGCATGTGGTGAATTTGACCTCATTGCACGTTACTTCAATCGCCCTCTTAGCCGCCGACGTGATGTAAGCCTAGGGATTGGTGATGATTGTGCACTGATGACCGTTGCGGATAAGCAAGAATTAGCGGTAACAACGGATACGCTGGTGGCTGGTGTCCATTTCCTCCCTGATATCTCACCAGAAGATTTGGCTTATAAAGCACTGGCTGTCAATATCAGTGACTTGGCCGCCGTTGGGGCAGATCCTGCCTGGGCATCGTTGGCGTTAACGTTGCCTGACGTCAATGAGGATTGGTTAAAACGATTTAGTGATAGCCTGTTTGAACAACTGAACTATTACGGTATGCAGTTGATTGGGGGAGATACAACAAAAGGCCCCATGAGTTTGACGCTAACCGTACATGGACTGGTGCCGGCTGGCAGGGCGTTACGTCGTGCTGGTGCGAAGAACGGTGATTGGATTTATGTCACCGGAACACTGGGTGATAGTGCCGCAGGGCTTGCCTTGTTGCAAGAGCATCTGACCGTGGAAGATCCTGCTATCCACCATTGGTTGGTTAAGCGCCATCTCCGTCCACAACCACGCGTTTTACAAGGACAGGCGCTGCGTGATCTGGCTTCTTCCGCGATTGATCTGTCGGATGGGTTGATTTCTGATCTCAACCATATTCTGACAGCCAGTCAATGCGGTGCGCGTATTAATCTGGATGCACTGCCGTATTCGGAAGCGATGCAGCAATATATTCCCGCTGAGCAGGCGTTGAAATGGGCGCTGAGTGGTGGAGAAGATTATGAGTTGTGTTTCACAGTACCTGAGCTTAACCGTGGTGCGTTAAATATGGCATTGGCCCATTCAGGGGCAAGTTTCTGCTGTATTGGGCAAATCAGACCTGAATCAGAAGGCATCCGCTATTTTAACAATAACGAAGAAATTGAGCTGGATCTGAACGGCTTTGACCACTTTAAAACGGATGAAAAACCGGTCGTACCTTGTCCGGCTGCACACCAGGAAGAAAACGATCAAACGGAGGGAACGCATGGATGACGCAAAACGCCACTTAAAAATGAGTAATCCGTGGCATTTATTAGCTACGGGATTTGGTAGTGGCTTATCGCCGATTATTCCGGGCACAATGGGTTCAGTGGCAGCGATCCCTTTCTGGTTACTGTTGGCGCAGCTACCGACATGGGGAATCTGGTTGGTTATTGTGTTGGGAACCGTCATTGGCTGTGTGATTTGCCAGAAAGCTGCCGATGCCATGAATGTGGAAGATCCTGGTTGTGTCGTTTGGGATGAATTCATCGGAATGTGGATCACACTGATGGCGATCCCTGTACTCAACTGGCAATGGGTTTTGGTTGGCTTTGTGGTATTCCGCATTTTTGATATGTGGAAACCGTGGCCGATCCGCTGGTTTGACCGCTATGTGAAAGGTGGTGTTGGCATCATGCTGGATGACATTATCGCGGCAATCTTTGCGGTTGTTGTCATCTGGTTACTGAATTTCTACCAACTATTACCTCTCTATACGCATTAAACTTCAAGTTGCAATTTACAACACGATATCACACGCATCTTGAAGTTAGATTGGTATAAATTAAATAGCCACTGAATCCCAGTGGCTATCTTTTCAGCTTGTTGTTCCGCCAGTGATGGTCATGTCTTTTTCATGCTTCAATGTTGACTCAATAGCGATTTTCAAGGCTGTTGTCATCATTTCTACAGCCATACTTGGCGCACCAGAATGTTTTGTTGCCTGTTCAGGCAAATAAGGGACATGGATAAAGCCACCCCGCACAGCAGGAAACCGTTGGTTCAAATAATGCAGCAAACCGTACATAACATGATTGCAGACGAAGGTTCCCGCAGTTTGGGAGACTTTGGCGGGAATTCCTGCATTATTTAATTCATTAGCAATAGCCTTAATGGGCAAGGTAGAAAAATAAGCCGTAGGACCACCGGCAATGACAAGGGTATCAATGGGTTGTTGGCCTGCATTATCAGGAATACGGGCATCGTTAACATTGATTGCGACACGTTCCACGCTGATATGTGGCCTGTTTCCAGCTTCCCCAACTGAAATCACTACTTCTGGTTTGACGCGTCCAATTGCCGCATAGAGCTGTTCCAGAGAAGTATCGAAAACGCAAGGCAGTTGGCGAACTTCAATATTTGCTCCCGCGATTTGACATCCCTGCAATGGCCTAACGGCTTCCCATGATGAATTGATAGTTTCACTATCGAAAGGCTCGAAAGCAGTGACGAGAATGGTTTTTATGGAAGTAGCTTTCATAACGGTTCATTGTTGTTATTTTATAAGAAGAGTAGAAAATAGAGCAGGAATACATTGGTAAGTAGTAAGGCACATCCTGTAGGGATTTGTGCTTTGATAACGGCATTGCGGTCAGGCAATTCTAACAGGGCAACAGGGACGAGATTAAAATTTGCCGCCATGGGTGTCATCAACGTACCGCAATAGCCGGAGAACATACCAATGGCAGCCATAACGGCAGGATTGCCGCCGTGCTGTAAGATCAAAATGGGAATGCCAATACCGGCAGTAACGATGGGAAAAGCCGCGAAAGCATTTCCCATAACCATGGTCAGCAGAGCCATACCAAATACGTACGCTATCACGGCGATAAAACGATTATCGACAGCGACATAACTTTCGGTCAGGTGGGAAATTACCGTGCCGATACCGGCAGTCGTAAACAGCAATCCGAGCGTAGCCAGAAGTTGTGGCAGGATGAAGACGCAACCAATGGAGTCCAGCAGACGGCGAGTCTCCTGTATTGACTGTGTTATGACATCACGGCTTATGCGTAATGCTATAACCAATCCTAGCAGGCAGCCGAGAGTAATTGAAAAGAGAGTCACCAGCGTTGAATGATTTCCCTCACCAAAGACGGCTTGTTGTAAGCCTGGAATGTGGTCAAACATCAACACACCAATCATGGTGACAACGGGGATCAGTAGGACGGGAAAAAATAGTTGATTGCCAAGACGATCAGCGCTTTCCCGCTGTTGTTTTGGGGTACGTTGATGATAATTTCCCAGCTGAACTCCACCAAATCCTGCCAATAGTGCCATAAGAATGACCAGCACACCGATACTAATATAGGCAATTCTTTGGGCTTGGGCTTCATCGCTGATCCAGACAGCTACTATATGATGACTCCATTTCCCCACCAGAAAGATCAAACCGTAAAGCGCCCAGAATAGACCGGTAGTTAAACGGCGGGGATTTGCTTTATCATGCCATGACATGATAGCGACAGCCAGCAAGAGCACTCCTGCCAGTACGTAGAGATACTGTAATTGAAACATTATTTCTCCTCCTTGCTGTGCAGTTTGGTGTGATTCAAGGCATTCAGTTCGTTGGCAATACGATAATCAAGGCGATATAACCGAACTGAATGGATGAGAAAAGCACAAATGGCAGTAGGGATCCCCCAGAGAGCGATATGCAGTGGTTCGGTGTGAATACCCCCTGATTCCAGCATGAAATTGTGCATAAAGATAATTGCCCCGAAGGCGACAAAAATATCTTCCCCAAAGAATAGACCGGTATTATCCGTTGCTGCGGACATCGCGCGAATGCGATGACGAACTGAATCTGGCAACTCACCATATTGATTTTCAGCCGCCCCTTCTGCCATCGGAGCTAAGAGGGGACGAACCATTTGCGGGTGTCCGCCTAAACTGGTTAAACCTAATGCGGCAGAGATTTCTCGTATAAACAGATAGACAATCAATAAACGTCCAGTGGTCGCCATTTTGATATGAGCAATGGATTTCTGAGCCTGTTCTTTTAGACCGTGCCTTTCTAATAGGCCAATGATAACTAAAGGAAACAGAAGAGTCAGGGTTAAATTTAGGGTACTAATAAACCCTGAACCTAGCTTCTCCAAAATATCGGTTATCGGCATGTGAGCAGCCAATCCCGTAACAAGGCCAGCGACGGTGACGACCAGAACCGGATTAAATCTGATGACAAAACCGATGATGATGACGGCGATCCCGATTAGGGGCCAGAAGTTGATGGTTTGCTGCATATTTTATTCCCCATGAATAAATGCATTGTTGTTTTATTGTGGGTTTAGGTTGTGTTTATTGTTAATTTATTGTTTTCATATTGTTGAACAACAAATAAACTTCGATTAACAAATAAGCAAATAAAATTCGCAATGGATTGCAAAAGTGGAATGTAGATCACTTCTTGGATGAAAAAGCGTTTATTGGATGAGAAGATTTTGCTAATCGGATTGGAAACCAAAAGGGATAAAAGCGATATCTGATACCAGACGGGTGTTAAATATCGGCACTAACGTGGTTACTATACCAATCTGACTTCAAGATACGTGTGATGTCTCCCCCGCGGAGCGGGGAGACATCAAGTTTCATAGCGTGTTGTAAATTGCAACTTGAAGTTTAATGCGTATATAACTATTGTGCTTTTAAAAAATACTGATTATGTAATTTGCAATAGTTATATTTTGCTTGTAGTAAAACGCCGTACCCACAACAAGACCATTACTAATACCGTCAGTGGCAAGCCGTGAAATATTAGAATGACAATGGAAGGTGGTAGCCAGACATAGAAAGGGGCGACCAGCAACATTCCTATCCCAAAGCCCGTCATTTGTAACAGAGTCAGTAAACTGAAAATTGGCAAACGTAAATTTTCCGGTTCACTTTGTGCCCGTGATATTAGGCTCACTTCCGCGATCCCGTCACCTATTCCTGCCCAGATTGCGAATAGCAGTAGCCAGAATACACTGCTTTGTTGGAAAGTGAGGATAAACCCAGTCGACATCAGAGCGACACCGATAAAGAATAGTTTCTCCATCTTCAACAGATTGCGGCTACGCAGCCGGTAACTAGCCAATCGCGCGCCTCCGAACTTTCCTATCGCCCATGTTGCCAGCAGTAATCCCATCGTGGTACTGGCGTTATCGGGGGTAAGCAGTTTTGAAATGATGGGAAAACCGACGTTATGGGCAGCGCTACCCAATGTATCTGCCAGACTGAGAAATAGCATACCTGCCAGCATGGGCGCACCGCGCAACCCGTGGCGCAATTCACGCCACTCGTTACCCAGTTCTCTTGATATTTTCAGCTCTGGCAAGGAGAGAAAACGAAGGGGCATAATCAGGATCGCCGCCAGCAGATAAGTCATGATATTGACGGTAAATACTATTTCATAACCACTACTTGCGACCAAAAGTCCCGATACAAGGCTGCCAAATACGGCTCCTGTGGCAGCGACAGAGGTAAGCCAGGAATTAGTTGATATACGTTGGGAAGCATGAACCCAATATGGCAGTTGACTGTTTAATCCGATAGCAAACATTGAATTACCTAAGCCAATGCCGAAGGCGATCACCGGTAAGATCAGTAGCTGCTGTGATGCGGGGATCAACAATAATAGGGACAGTAAAATGACACGTACCAGATCAAAAAAAACCAGCGGCCATCTGCCTGTAAATCGTCTGAAAAAAGGGGTTCCGATCAAGCTGGCAATGATACCGCCAGCAACACGACAGGCAAGAAAAATACTGACGTGCATGACGCTATTACTGAGCAGATAAACATAAGTGGAGAGGGCCACCATATTCAGGAATGCACCAAAATCGGAGACGAACCGAGCACTGACGATCAATAAGGCATTAAGGCTAGAACAACGCAAACCCAAACTATTTTCCTGGCTTGGCATGATTATTCGCTCACTTATTATTTAGGCAATTGTCGGAAAGTTACCAGCAATAGATCTCGAAATGCTGCATTTGTAGAAGATACTTGTCGAACACTGCTTGCCCGATGATAAAGTCGTTTATCATTTATTGCGAGTGTTTCAAGAAAATGCTCCATTGCGGTGTGTAGCAAGGGCGGAGCTTCATGGGCGGTTGCGTGAACTTCGGAAATCACCGGCTCTGTATTGTGGCTTTGGATAAAGTGCATAAAAATCCAATGCTGACCATCCTGATGAATCCCGGAGGTTGTCGGACTGTCTTTACCGGCTTGCGCTTTTACCCGAAATTGGTGAATATCAATCGCATAGTGATGCTTTTTCGTTAATTGGTCACCTAAAATCGCTATATCTGTTGCAAGGATATGCTGCATGATGGGATGAGTAATAAAGGTTTCTTTAACATAGCTGAGTTGATTGGAACCTTTTTTGTACTCAATGTCATAGGTAACGGATGAATGATATTCATTGTCCCGATTTAGTTGAAGTGGATTCTCTTCATCAGGGTGGTAATAATAGCGCAGGATACGTCTTTCCCTATGGGTATAGTCTTTAAAATTTTGATCTAAAACCAATTCATTCCAATAATCTTTAAAGGTTTTTATTTCTTCTGAATCACGGGAAATAAGTTCACTGAAATGTGGAATATGGCAATAGTGCTCATTCATCAAACGTGCCGATATATTTGCAATTTGCATATCCTGACTACTTTTTGGTGTTGGGTTAATAATGGGATAAACGTGTTCTAACATTTCCTGGTGTAATGAGTAGGCATCGGACGCATCGTCTACTTTTGCCCAGCACCTGAGCAAGTAATGTTCTTCAGTTTCTGCGTTGATATAGTAATCAGTGGGTTGGGAAATACACTCGATCACGTTTGGATGGTTTTTCATGTGTTCGATGTTTTTAATACCCCGAAAGTGCCCGCTCTTGTCTGGGTACATAGCTAACATCGAATAATGCTGTTTAGCCGCTGTAGCCCGTTGTTGGGCGAGGCTTATCTGTGTATCAATGTCTTGTCCCTGCAAGAGAATGGAGAGATATAGCTGGTATGGATCGAGCCCTGCGATATCACGGAAGGATGAATTTACAAAGAGTCCACCAAGGCGTGGATTAATTTCAATCACTATCGGGCCATCTTTGGTCATACGAAATTCAAGATGAGCAATGGCATAGTTCAATCCAACGGCTTGTATGCAGGCTCTGGCATAGTCCCTAATCTGTTCCTGCTCAACAGGAGAAAATGATACAGGGGGACAAATCAGCAAGTTTTCCAGTACGGTGTTTTCTTTTTCTGTCAGGATCAATTTTTCATTGATCAGCACCGGATGTATTTTGTTCTGGCTGATAACACATTCGACAGTGCCTTCCACGCCATCAAGGTACTCTTCCAATAGCAGGCTTTTGCCCGGTATGTTGATATGTTTCTCACCCGCTAAAGTGAAACACTCCTGTTTATTTCCCATAAAATCGATATAAATCGAGTGGTCATAGTGGGTTGTAAATGCGTGATAATGTGCTTTAAGTTCAGACCAATCACGGCATTTTTTGATGAAGACTGAAGCTGCCCCAAATGGAGGTTTTGCAATTAAGGGATAACCAATTATTTTAGCTTGTGAATAGAGTTCCTCTTCGGTATGGCACAAGGCATGGTGTATTGATCTGACGCCATATTTTTGTAGTGCCTGGCGCATTAAGAACTTGTTGTTACAGGTTGCAATCGCAGAAGCAGACGTATTTGGCAAGCCAATATTGCGACAAACTTCTGCAACAATGCAGCCAACTTGGCCGTAAGTAGACGCATGGCCTGCATAACACAAAATACCTCGTAATCTATAGGTTTGTTGCAAAATGGCGACAAGATCCTGTAAGGCATCTTGTGTCAGTGACTCTAAGTAAAAAACATCATCGCTATCTATATAAAGACGCTCTGTGTGCTGGCGTCCTTTCAGCGCTGCCGTTAGGCAACTCATTCCCATTTTTTTTGCTGCAGTGAAATGGGCTTCACGATATTTATAGCGCGGAATTTGGGCATCATCGATATCAACAAACAAAATCGCATTTGGTTTCATTTGGCATCCTTGAAATAAATAGGTTTTATCATTCGCTGAAAATAATAAGTAAATTAATTATCTAGCCATTCACATTGTTCTTGTTGCCAGTTGATAAATCGGTAATAACGTTTGCCGTTTATGGATTCAAAATAAGGTATTTCTTCCGGATTAGTGAATAAAGGCACGGTGAATTTGCCTTTCATATGTGGCAGAACATATTCCGGTAAAGCGATATTGGAAACTCGACGCTTGAGTTTACTCATGATAGCAATGGCATCATGGATTGAGGCTTTGTATTCTGAGGAGCCGGGAGAGAAAGGCATAAAATGGTAGAGATAGTAAGGTTTAATCCCTATGCGATATAAATCGATAAACAGTTTATGGAGGATTTCTTCTTTGTCATTGATGCCGCGTAGGAAGGGCATATTGGAAAAAACAATCGGTACGACACTCTGGATGCGGCGCACGGCAGACTGAAATTCTTCACTTAACTCAAGTGGATGACAGATATGGACACCAAAGGCGTTAACACGGTGTTTTTTCAGTGTTTCGATTAACGCATTGGTAATACGGTAGGGATTGAATGTCAGAGCCCTGGAATGAACGCGGATTAACAGGTCTTCTCTGATTTCTCTGATAGCAGACAGCGATTCATCCAATTTGTTATCTGTCAGCATCAAGGGATCGCCACCGCTCAGAATGACCTCTTCCACAGAGGGGGTATTTTTGATGTATTCAAGGGATTGTTGGAAGGAAGTTCGGCCAGCGTTTGATTTACCTGAATCAACTTTCAATGTTCTTAGAGCTTCAAAGCAAAATTGACAGTAGGAGTTACAGGCATTAACCATGCGCAAGATCACCCGATTGTCATATTTATGCTGGCAGATGGGAGTTTTCATTTCATTATTAAGTTCCCAATTTTCAGATTCCCCATCATAGCCATTGGACTGCTCTTCACGCCAAAATGGAACCACTTGTCGCCAAAGTGGGTTTGTCGTGATATCGCCTGATTGGTTGGTGGCTAATATCCGGCGGAGATAATAGGGAGTTATTTGTATTTTTTGGCCTTGCAAATTTTGCTGAATACGTTGAGTTATTTCCTCACTCCATCCACCACAGGCGATACGTAAAGATTTTTCATCACGTAATGCGTTTTTTTGTTGCCAACGCCAATCAGTCCAGTTTTCATTAAAGTCATAAAGGCGTTGTTGTGAATTAGATATGGTATTGATATTATCCATCATTATTCCTTAATATTTATTAGTCTTATTTGATGTTTTTTATTACTTTTTATTTTTTATTGCTATCGTAAGCAAAGAAAATAACCATTTAAATAGCATGGGTATCACAGTATTTGTATTGAGTCAAATTGATATGCTTAATTTGAGATATAGGAAATAATCTTTGGCTATTGATAAATAGGTTTTCATAATACTGAGAATATCATTTTGAAACACTATTTATATCAAATATTAATGGTCGCTTTCTGAAATTATAAAAGATGAGTTGATAAAAAATAATATATTGGTAATGGGGAATATTAAGGGAGATAAGAATTGAAATATACCAATCTAATTTCAAGATACATGTGATTTTTCCCGCGAAGCGGGGAGAAATCACGTTTCATATAACGTTGTAAATTGCAACTTGAAGTTTAATTCGTATAGAAATTAAAATGGATGAATATTTAATAAAAACATTCACCCATTATTTATTAGCGATTATTCAGCCAGATATTTTTCGATATTATTTTGAATACCTGCCGCATCCAGCCCTAAATCAGCATGAAGCTCTTGTTGTGTTCCTTGTGGTATAAAGTTATCGGGTAACCCCAGATTTAATACAGGAACTGACAATTTTTTCTGCATCACTAATTCGTTAACACCACTGCCTGCACCACCCATGATGGCATTTTCTTCCAAAGTCACCAGCAACTCGTGGCTGGCTGCCATTTCCTGCACCAGCTCTTTATCCAGCGGTTTGACGAAACGCATATCCACAACAGTTGCATTCAGATTTTCAGCCGCTTGCAGCGCATAGTCTAATAATGTGCCAAAGTTAAGGATCGCAACGCGCTCTCCTTGACGACGGATGACGCCCTTGCCGATTGGCAATGTTTCCAAAGGCTGGAGTTCAGCACCTGTCCCTGTACCGCGAGGATAACGAACAGCAGCAGGGCCTGCTTGATAATGATAGCCAGTATGCAGCATCTGGCGGCATTCGTTTTCATCGCTGGGTGCCATAATTACCATATTCGGGATGCAGCGCAGGAAAGAAAGATCAAAAGCACCTTGATGGGTTTGACCATCTGCACCGACAATGCCGCCACGGTCGATAGCGAACAAGACAGGTAAGTTTTGGATGGCGACATCGTGGATCACCTGATCATAAGCGCGTTGCAGGAAGGTCGAATAAATGGCAACGATAGGTTTGTAGCCGCCAATAGCCAGACCTGCGGCAAAAGTGACAGAATGCTGCTCGGCAATCGCGACATCAAAATATTGTTCAGGATATTCGCGGGAAAAGCGCACCATACCGGAACCTTCCCGCATGGCAGGGGTAATCGCCATCAGTTTTTTATCATGCGCGGCTTCTTCGCACAGCCAGTCACCGAAGATCTTGGAAAATGTCGGGCGAGTCTCTGCACTTTTCGGCAAAGAACCCGTTGAAGGATCAAATTTGGGGACAGCATGCCAGCTGATAGGATCTTTTTCCGCTGGTGCATAACCACGGCCTTTTTTAGTCATGATATGCAGGAATTGTGGCCCTTTCAGGTCGCGCATGTTTTTCAAAGTTTGGGTTAGCGCCAGTACGTCATGACCATCAACAGGCCCGATATAGTTGAACCCAAGTTCTTCAAACAGCGTTCCGGGAACAACCATGCCTTTCAGATGTTCTTCCGTTTTTTTCAACAACTCTTTGATAGGCGGCAGGTTGGAAAAAACTTTTTTGCCGCCTTCACGCAGGGTTGTATACAGTTTGCCTGACAGAATCTGTGCCAGATGGTTATTCAATGCTCCCACATTTTCAGAGATAGACATTTCATTGTCATTGAGAATAACCAGCATGTCGGGATCGATATCGCCGGCATGGTTCATCGCTTCAAAAGCCATGCCCGCAGTAATGGCGCCATCCCCAATGACGCATACCGTTTTGCGGCCTTTGCCTTCGTGTTCGGCAGCAATAGCCATACCTAAGCCAGCGCTGATTGATGTGGATGAATGGCCGACGCATAAAGTGTCGTACTCACTTTCTTCTCGCCAGGGGAAGGGGTGAAGGCCATTTTTTTGCCGAATGGTATTAATGCGATCACGACGTCCAGTTAAAATTTTGTGTGGGTAGGCCTGATGACCAACATCCCAGACTAAATTGTCAAAAGGAGTTTTATAAACATAGTGAAGTGCGACGGTTAATTCGATAGCGCCAAGGCCGGAAGCAAAGTGACCACTGGAGCGGCTGACACTGTTCAGCAAAAATTGACGCAGTTCATCGCATAACTTTGGCAAGGTTTCTTTGGGTAGCAGGCGAAGCTCTTCTGGAGTTTCAGCCAATGCCAATGTTGGATATTTCGCTATATCAATGCTCATGCTATGCCTGTGTAAAATGCTATATCCGTTAGAAGTTGAATATTAAGAACCCTGTTATTATCAGTGTGTAATTTCTGGGTTCACCCCGTAAGGCGCTTTACCGGTTTTTTTAGCTGTTTCTCTCAATGATAAAACCAGCCAATTTCTTCAAGGTTGCAGTGTTATATGACCGTTTTTCCAGCTCTGTAAGGGCGGCGAGTGCTTCTTCATACAGATCTCTGGCTTTTTGTTGGGCTTGCTCTAAACCCAATAATGCGGGGTAAGTATTTTTACCGAGTTGTTGATCATTGCCCTGACGCTTACCAATAACTTCAGTATTGCCAATGACATCCAAAATATCGTCATGTACCTGAAATGCCAGGCCGATGGCTTGGGCATATTGCTCCAGCAAAGGCAGCACTTCGCGGCCACGTTGTCCCGCACTATAAGCGCCCAATCGGACGGCTGAACGTATTAATGCGCCTGTTTTATGTTGGTGGATCTGTTCCAGTGAAGCAAGATCGATCTGCTTACCTTCAGCTTCCAAATCCAGTGATTGTCCACCACACATGCCGGCAAAGCCACTGGCACTTGCCAGTTCAGCGATCATAGCAAGGCGATCAGATAAGGTCACATTGGGCATATCCTGTTTTGCCAGGATCTCAAAAGCCAGAGATTGTAAGGCATCACCGGCTAAAATAGCCTGACTTTCACCAAATTTGATATGACAAGTAGGCTGCCCACGACGTAAATCGTCGTTATCCATTGCGGGTAAATCATCGTGGATCAATGAATAGGCATGAATGCACTCTATCGCGATGGCTGCGGCATCAAGACTCGTTTTAGGGAGGCCAAATATTTCTCCCACGCTGTAAACTAAAAATGGACGTAGCCGTTTTCCACCCAGTACAGCACCATATTGCATTGCTGTACCTAATGGGCTGTTTAAAAAGGGCAATGAAGAAAATATTGCCATCAGTTTGGCATTAATGTGTTGCTGACAAGCACTCAGCCTTTCTTCAAAAGATTGCTCTTCAAAAAGAGCCTTATATTGTTCAGACATAAATTTACTCAGCGTCGGACGAAAATTCATCAAGAGGCGATTGTGCATCATGGTTTAGTAAAATTTGCACTCGTTGCTCCGCCTGTTGAAGCGTTTTCTGTCCTTGTCTTGCAAGTTGAATACCACGTTCAAATTCATTCAACGCATCTTCTAATGGGAGTTCCCCGGATTCCAGCCGAATAACAATTTCCTCTAACTCTTTAAGAGAGGTTTCGAATGCTGGCATTTGTTCGGTTGCTGATGTTTGATTTGCTTTAGGCATAATGACTTAACATATGGTTATTTAACGAATTACAGCAAAGCAAGTTCGTGACAGAATTGCTGAGTACCCTACTACACCGAGAAAAATAAATCATGTGTTACCACTATTTTTTTATAGTCGGTTTTTGCAGTCGATTTTTTACAGGTGATAAGCCAGATGGTGTTATACTCTGCGCCCTATCCAACTGAACACTTAAGAACAATCATTGATGTTGTTGATGATAGTTCAACATTGAATGACTACTATATCTTATTATGAAGTTTATCATTAAATTATTCCCAGAAATTACGATTAAGAGCCAGACCGTCCGGTTGCGCTTTATTAAAATTCTTGCCAGCAATATCCGCAATGTGTTGAAAACCTTCGGAGAAGGCATTGCTGTGGTTCGCCATTGGGATAATATCGAAGTTCGGGTTAAAGATGATAACCTCGGTGCGGAAATTTGTGACGCACTGACACGTATTCCAGGTATTCACCATATCCTGCAAGTAGAAGAACGAGATTTTCGTGATCTGCATCATATCTTTGAACAAACCTACGAAACTTACTGTCATTTACTGCAGGGTAAAACATTTTGTGTTCGCGTAAAGCGCCGTGGTAAACACAGTTTTACATCCAATGAAGTTGAACGCTATGTTGGTGGCGGCTTGAACCAGCATATTGAATCAGCCAAGGTGAAATTGACCAAACCTGATGTCACCGTGAATCTGGAAATTGATCAGGATAAGCTGATTCTGGTTAAAGCCCGTCATGAAGGGATTGGCGGCTTTCCTATCGGTACGCAGGAAGATGTTCTGTCATTGATTTCCGGTGGATTTGATTCCGGTGTTTCCAGCTATATGCTGATGCGTCGTGGCTGCCGTGTGCACTACTGTTTCTTTAATCTCGGTGGTGCAGCCCATGAAATTGGCGTAAAGCAGGTTGCCCATTATTTGTGGAACCGATTTGGCAGTTCGCATAAAGTCCGTTTCGTTGCTGTCAATTTTGAACCTGTCGTGGCTGAAATTCTGGAAAAAGTTGATGACGGGCAGATGGGGGTTGTGCTGAAAAGAATGATGGTCAGAGCGGCTTCCAGGGTTGCAGAACGCTATGGAGTACAGGCGATTGTAACCGGTGAGGCTCTGGGGCAGGTGTCTAGCCAGACTTTGACTAACTTAAGGTTGATTGACAATGTTTCAGATACGTTGATCCTACGTCCTCTGATTTCCCATGATAAAGAACACATTATTAAGCTAGCCCGTCAGATTGGCACCGAAGATTTTGCCCGCACTATGCCGGAATTTTGTGGGGTTATCTCAAAAAGTCCAACAGTGAAAGCCGTTAAAGCCAAAATTGAAGCAGAAGAAAGCAATTTTGACTTCGAGATCTTAGAACGTGTGGTTAGTGAAGCCCAGAATCTGGATATCCGCCAAATAGCAGAGCAATCCAGTGAGCAAGTGGTGGAAGTGGAAATGGTATCTGCATTTTCCTCTAATGATGTGTTATTGGATATCCGTTCTCCTGATGAGCAGGATAACCGTCCGTTAAATATAGAGGGTATTGAAATTCAATCATTGCCTTTCTATAAACTGGGCACCCAGTTTGGGGATCTGCCGAAAGAAAAAACTTATCTGCTTTATTGTGAGCGTGGTGTGATGAGCCGTTTACAGGCGCTTTATCTGCGTGAACAAGGTTTCGGTAATGTGAAGGTGTATCGGCCTTAATTTATTCTGAAAGCACAAGGCTGCTTATGGAATTGATTCCGATAGGCAGCCTATGTTGTATCTTCTTCCCTCTTTATAGGATGGGGTAATTACTGGATGTTTTGGTAATTATTAATGCCGGGGGGTAAGATAAGTTGTGCAGCAACTTCTGCGGCTTTTTCTTTTCCTTTCAACAATTCAATCAGTTTCAAGGCGAAGTCAAAAGCAGTAGCAGGCCCTTGGCTGGTCAGTAAATTAACCCTTTCGTCAAAATAAACCCGCTTATCAATCCATTTTTCTGGTGCAATCTTATCCTGCATACTGGGATAGCCAGTCATATTGCCGACAGGGAAAAGTTGATGATATTCCAATACGATCGCTGGAGAAGCACAGATTGCCGCAATGATTTTTCCCTGACTTTGGGCGGTTCGAATTTTTTCTACTACTAGTAAGCTGTCACGAAAACATTCTGCACCTTTTATGCCCCCCGGCAGAATGATGGCGTCAAAATCTTCGTCAACGACATTAACCAAGGGAGCATCAGCAAGGATTTTGACACCGCGTGAGCAGGTTAAGGTGAGGGAACCATCGGATTCCGTACTGGCTACGGTAACCTTAACGCCTGCCCGAACAAGTAAATCAATTGTCGTGACAGCTTCGGTTTCTTCACTACCGTGGGCGAGACAAATAAGGGCTGAGACGCTCATATTCTTCCTCCTTGCGTTTAATATATTGATAAACAGAAATATTTTCTGTAATTGGTACACCGTGAACACGGGCTCGACGCATTAAAAAACCGGTGATGTAGTCTATTTCTGTATGTCGCTGTGCCCGTATATCTTGCAGCATGGATGAATAATTTTCAGCGGTTTGTTCAATGACGTTCATGACATAATCAATCAATGTTTGTTTGGCTGTATGAATATTGTCATGTTTCATAACCTGGTAAATTTCGCCACATAATGCCTGAATTTGTGCCTGGTGATGTCGTAAGTCACCATTCTTACAGTCATAGATGACGGAGAGGGGATTAATGACACAGTTGACAGCAAGTTTCATCCAACTGATAGCATGTATTTCATTGTGCCATGCTACATCGGGCAGGGCGCTGTGTAAAACATCAGCCAGATTGCTGAGTTTGGTGGCATTAGCTGTTATGGCACCAATGTGAGTTATCCCCTGTGATTTATGGTGCACAATGCCATTTTTTCGATAAGCTCCATGCGTAGTGACGCCAAGTAAAATGGGGTTGGGCAGAGGCGCGAATTCTTCCTGGGTTCCCATTCCATTATGCAATAACAGGATGGGGCAATGAGGAGACAGTTTGTCAGCAAGGTGATTGATTGCGTCAGAAACTTGCCACGCTTTTAGACAGACGAGGAGTAACTTGCTTTCAGCAAGATGTTTTTCGTCGTTGGCCGGAAATTGTTGATTAAAAGCCTGACCATTAAAGTTTTCGATCTGGACGGAAATAACAGACTGTGGAACCCTTAGCCATCCCTGAACACTATGATTCTGTTGTGATAAAGCAGCAAGCCACAGTTTACCTATAGCACCACAGCCAAGAACGGTTATTTTCATATTTCTTCCTGATCTGGAAATAGGATAATTGCAAAAAGAGCGTAGGGCTTCCGAGTATAGAGCTTTTGCCAATAATGGAAAGCGGTTATCATGCCGATTTATTGATTAGCTGGAGGTGACGGGTAATGCCATCATTTGATATTGTTTCTGAAGTTGATATGCAAGAAGTGCGTAATGCAGTAGAAAACGCACAGCGTGAGTTAAGCAATCGTTGGGATTTTCGTAACGTTCCTGCGAGTTTTGAATTAAACGAAAAGAATGAATCGATCAAAATTGCCAGCGAATCTGATTTTCAGGTGAACCAACTCGTCGATATTCTGCGTGAAAAGTTCGCCAAACGCGGAATTGATGGTTCTGTAATTAATATTCCTGAAAATATGGTTCATAGCGGTAAAACGTATAGTGTAGAAGCAACCTTGTTGCAAGGTATCGATACGCCGTTAGCGAAAAAGATCGTGAAGCTGATTAAAGACAGTAAGCTGAAGGTACAGGCCCAAATTCAGGGTGAGCAAGTGCGGGTAACCGGTAAGGCGCGCGATGATTTGCAAAGTGTTATGGCATTGGTTCGTGGTGCAGAATTAGGGCAGCCTTTCCAGTTTACTAATTTCCGCGATTAATTTCCGTCGTTATCACTATACGCATTAAACTTCAAGTTGCAATTTACAACACGATATGAAACCTGATTTCTCCCCGCTTCGCGGGGAGAAATCACACGCATCTTGAAGTGAGATTGGTATAAGAGTGAATAATTAATCATAGTACGGTGTCTGGTAACACCGTACTTGTTATAAATACCCAGGCTATTTATGGGATAAGACAAGTTGTTCTAACTGCTTGCGATTGGTTAGCTTAGTGTCAACTTTGATATATGCACTGAGTTCTTCTGGTGCAATGACAACATCTTTTACACCCGCTTGCGCTAATATCTTTTTCTCCAAAATCTCAGCATTGCTTAGTTGTTCTGGCAAAATAAGCCTGATGCTGCTGACATAGGGAGGTTGCTGTAAGGTCAGGCTGATAATAAACCAGAGTGCGGTCAGCGCGATGCCTCCCATAAAGACGAGTGATGCGCCTTGCCATTCGTAAAGTATTCCCCCAAGGAAGCCGCCTAATGCAACGCCAAGGAATTGACTGGTCGAGTAAACGCCCATAGCAGTGCCTTTGTAACCCGCAGGTGCTTCTTTACTGATGAGTGAAGGCAAGATTGCTTCCATGATATTAAATGCAAGGAAGAAAATTTGAATGCCTGCAAAGATCCCCCAAAGATGCGATCCCTGAGACCATAAAACAGCTTCAGCGATGAATAGCATAGCTATACACAGCAAAAATACCTGTTTCATGCGACGTTTTGCTTCTGCGTAAATAATGAAAGGCAAAACGGCGACAAAAGAGATAAGTGTGGTAATTAAATACACTTTCCAATGTTGTTGTGGAGGAAAACCCACTTTTTCCATAATAAGGGGAAGGGCAACAAAGCTCGACATCAATAAGGTATGCAGGCAGAGAATACCAAAATTGAGTTTGATGAGTTGGGGATCGAAAAGCACACGTTTGAAGCTGCCGCGCGCGATACCTGATTCACGATTTAATAAATGCTTGTGTGTATTTGGTACAGCAAACAAGGTGATAAATATTCCGCAGCAAGCCAAGATTGCAATCGCTCCAAATAGGCCATTTAAACCAATTTGGTGGGTGATAATAGGACCGACGACAATTGCAAAAGCGAATGTGATGCCAAAGCTAATGCCGATAAATGCCATTGCTTTTGTTCGATTCTGCTCACGAGTCAGGTCTGAAAGTAATGCCATAATAGCGGCAGATATTGCTCCCATACCTTGCAAGGCTCGCCCGATAATAATACCCCAAATAGAGTCGCTTAAGGCGGCAATAACACTGCCTAATGCAAAAATGAGTAGTCCGCCGATGATTAAAGGTTTTCTGCCAATTTTGTCTGAAAGAAGCCCAAATGGGATCTGGAATATTGCCTGTGTTAAGCCGTAGATGCCAATGGCAATTCCGATAAGTGCTTCAGTCGCATCATGTAACGCTAAACCATAGGTCGTTAGAACTGGCAGAACCATGAACATGCCTAACATGCGCAGGGAGAAAACAGAACCTAAGCCCCATGTTGCCCGAAGTTCAAGCGGAGTCATTTTATTATCGTTCATGGATACCTCAAAAAATCTGGTATGACATTTCAATTAAGTGGGAGCAAACAAAAAAGAAGTGTTTGTAACCGAATAAGTTGTCATTGAATAGAGATAAAAGAAAGGAAAAAGATGGCAGGGTTTAGCCTGCCATCTAAATATTACCAGACGTAAGTCAGTAGGTTTTCTGGCGATGCAGTTGAATCTACAGACATCATGACGCTTAATGACATGATGGCAACGATAGAAAACAGAAATAACTTACGGGCCCAAATACGGTCATTAGAGGTTTTATAACCTGATAATGCCATACCCAACCACCAGAGGCTTACTGCAGCAGCGACGATAAGGTATTTATACCCCGCATAACCACTGATAGTCAGCATCAAAGTGGCAACCATAAAGGCCAGAATATACAGAGTGATGTGGTTTTTCGCGACGGAAATACCTTTAATCACAGGTAATACTGGGATGTTGGCCGCTTGATAATCTTTGAACCGAAAAATAGCAATGGCATAAGAGTGGGGCATTTGCCACAGGCTGAAGATCAGCAATAAGATCAACGCGCCTGTATCAAAATGCCCTGTTACTGCACAGTAACCAATCACGGGAGGTGCTGCGCCTGACAAGCTACCAACCAGCGTGCCATAAACAGATTTTCTTTTCATGTAGAGGCTATAAACCCCAACATAAACGATAAACCCGATGAGAGCTAACTGCATTGCTAAGACATTGGCTGCTATATAAAGCAGCACGATGCCAACAATACCTAACACTGAGGCGTAAATCAGGCTGATTTTCGGATCGATAAGCCCTTTCACAAGGACTCTTTCTTTCGTTCTTTCCATGATACGGTCAATATCGCGGTCGATATAGTTGTTGAATACACAACCTGATGCTACCACCAGCGATACCCCGACCATCGTTGCAAAGAACAAGGGGTAATCTATTACGCCCTTGGAAGCGAGTAGAAAACCACCAATCGCAGAAATTAGATTTCCGAAAATAATTCCTGGTTTGGTCACTTGCAGGTATTGCTTAATCATTCAAATCAACCCTTAATCAACCATCATATTGATGTTCAGGTTGTACATAATCCACAGGGAGCCAACAACAACGATAGCGATGACCAGTAATGTGAATATTAAGGCAACGAGGTTCCAACGCTCTTCAGATGATGTATTCATGTGCAGGAAGCAGATGAAATGAACAAAAATCTGAATAACAGCCATAGCGACTACTGTCACCAGAATTGTGCTGTGTGAGGCAGTGCCATCCATCACCATCCAGAATGGGATCACGGTCAGTATGACTGACAGAACAAAACCAATTAGATAGGTTTTGAAGCTACCGTGGCTTGCGCCGGAATGAGAAGTATTTGGATGACTCATTACATAGCTCCCATCAGATAAACGACAGTGAATACACAGATCCAGACAACGTCAAGGAAGTGCCAGAACAAGCTCAGGCAGTTCAGACGCATACGATTTACATCAGTCAGGCCGCGGCGTGAAACTTGAACCATCATGATAATGATCCAAAGAAGACCGACGGTTACGTGCAGACCGTGAGTAGCAACCAGTGCGAAGAAGGCAGACAGGAACGCGCTACGGTCAGGGCCAAAGCCTTCTGAGATCAGTTTATGGAATTCATAAACTTCCATTGAAACGAAACCAAGGCCAAACAGGAAGGTAATGAATAGCCACAAATTAACCTGACCCGTTTTACCTTTGTTCATGCCCAGCATGGCGAAACCATAGGTGATACTACTAAATAGCAGCAAGAAGGTTTCTACCAGTACAAATGGCAGTTCAAAAATATCTTTACCCGTTGGGCCACCCGCCGTGCCGTTAACTAACACGGCATAGGTAGCGAACAGACTTGCAAACAGGATCAAGTCACTCATCAGGTAGACCCAGAAACCAAATACCTTGTTGGCTCCTGTATCGTGGTGCCCATGAGCTTCATGGGCGGCTGTGTTGTTAAGGGTTTGAGTCGACATTATTTCACACCTGCCTTTCTCAGATCTTCATAACGCTGATTTTCAACTTTCTCGATTTCAGCTACAGGAACGTAATAATCAACGTCTTCGTCAAAGCTTTTCACGATGCAACTGATGATGATGCCAGCGAAGCTTGCAATAGCCATCCACCAGATATGCCAGATCAAAGCAAAGCCTAAGGTCAGACAGAAAGCACTGATGATCACACCTGCGCCGGTATTTTTAGGCATATGAATCTCTTCATATTTCGCCGGACGCTTATATTCAGTGCCTTTTTCTTTAACATCCCACCATGCGTCACGAGTCTGAATGTGTGGAACTTCCGCAAAGTTATAGAACGGAGGTGGAGATGAAATTGACCATTCCAGAGTACGGCCACCCCATGGATCACCGGTCAGATCACGGTTCTGTTCACGGTCACGGATACTGACGTAGAACTGGATAACCTGACACAGAATACCAAGAGCGATAAGCACAACACCACCTGCGGCAACCACCAGCAAAGGATGGAATTCAGGGTTGATATCCTGGCTCAGACGACGAGTCATGCCCATGAAACCCAACGCATACAGCGGCATGAAGGCAACGAAGAAACCTGTGATCCAGAACCAGAACGCACGGACACCCCATTTTTCATTCAGCGTGAAACCAAATGCTTTCGGGAACCAGTAAGTAGTACCAGCGAAACAGCCGAATACCACACCGCCGATGATAACGTTATGGAAGTGAGCGATCAGGAACAGACTGTTATGCAGAACGAAGTTTGCACCTGGTACGGCTAGCAGAACACCCGTCATACCACCAATGGAGAAGGTCACCAAGAAGCCAACTGTCCACAGCATTGGGGTTTTGAATTCAATACGACCACGGTACATAGTGAACAGCCAGTTGAAGATCTTAACCCCAGTTGGGATGGAGATAATCATCGTGGCGATACCAAAGAAGGCGTTGACGTTCGCGCCAGAACCCATGGTAAAGAAGTGGTGCAACCAGACAATGAACGACAGGATAGTAATAACGATTGTCGCCCATACCAATGAGGTATAACCAAACAGGCGTTTTTTCGAGAAGGTTGCAGTGACTTCGGAGAAAACACCGAAGACAGGTAGAACCAGAATGTAAACTTCAGGGTGGCCCCAAGCCCAGATCAGGTTGATGTACATCATCATGTTGCCGCCCATATCGTTGGTAAAGAAATGGGTGCCCAGATAGCGATCCAGGGTTAGCAACGCGATGGTTACTGTCAGGATTGGGAACGCAGCAATAATAAGGATGTTAGTGCACAGTGCAGTCCAAGTGAAGACTGGCATTTTCATCATGGACATACCTGGTGCACGCATACGCAGGATGGTCACAAAGAAGTTAACACCGGTCAGCAATGTACCGATACCAGAGAGCTGAAGACTCCATATCCAGTAGTCAACACCGACCCCTGGGTTGTACTCCAGACCGGAGAGAGGCGGATATGCCAACCAGCCGGTTTGTGCAAATTCACCTACACCCAGAGAGATATTGATTAGTGCGACACCAACAACAAATAACCAGAAACTCAAGGAGTTCAAGAATGGGAATGCAACGTCGCGTGCGCCGATTTGCAGAGGAACAACAACGTTCATCAGACCGACGACGAAAGGCGTTGCCATAAAGAAGATCATGATAACGCCGTGAGCGGTAAAGATCTGATCATAATGGTGTGGGGGCAGAAAACCGGCTTCACCAGCGGAAGCTAGGGCTTGCTGTCCACGCATCATGATGGCGTCAGCGAAACCACGGAGCATCATCACCATGGCAACGATGATGTACATGACACCAATTTTTTTATGGTCAACGCTGGTTAACCATTCACTCCAAAGCCATTTCCATTTACGGAAATAAGTCAAGGAACCAACAACTGCCAGTCCCCCAAGCAAGATCCCAAGTAATGTCACCACAATAATGGGTTCATGTAATGGGACCGCATCCAGTGTTAATTTTCCCCACATGCCTTTATTCCTCAACACCTGAATGAGCCGACTGACTCATATTCATATTATGACCCGCAGCTTCACCATGTTCTGTTTTGCCGTGAGCAGCCATACCATGCATACCACCATGGCCCATGTCACCCATGAATTTGGCGATAGTCTCTTGGAACAGTTTTGGTTTCACGCTTGAGAAGTATTCAACGGGATTGTTTTGGCTAGGTTTAGCCAACTCATTGAATGCTTGTACGGTATCCAGGGTTTTCGGTGAAGCTTTCACTTTCTGCACCCACTCTTCAAAACCTGCACGATCATCCGTCGCGGTTGCAGTGAATTTCATGCCTGAGAAGCCATGACCACTGTAACTTGCTGAGAATCCATCGTATTTTCCTGCTGAGTTAGCAATCAGGTGCAATTTTGTCTGCATACCCGCCATTGCATAAATCTGACCACCCAACTGTGGGATGAAGAAAGAGTTCATCACAGAGTCTGAGGTGATTTTGAAGTTAACTGGAACATCTTTCGGGAATACGATTTCGTTTACAGTTGCGATACCCTGTTCCGGATAGATGAACAGCCATTTCCAGTCAAGGGAAATAACTTCAATCGTCACCGGTTTTACATCACTGTCCAATGGCTTATAGGGATCGAGTGCATGTGTTGTTTTCCATGTAATCGTCGCCAAAGTGATGATAATCAGGATAGGCACAGTCCAAACGACAAGCTCAATTTTATTTGAGTGTGCCCAGTTTGGACGATAAGTTGCAGATTTATTGGCTTCCCGGTAACGTAAGGCAAAAATGACTGCCATTACAATAGCCGGTATAACAACGATCAGCATCAAACCAAACGCTGTCAGTATCAGCGTTTTTTGTTCGACGCCGATCGCCCCTTTGGGATTCATCAATACCATATCACAACCACTTAGCATTAAGGTGGCTGCGAGTAATGACGATAACCCAATAGTTTTTTTGTATTTCATAAGTCTCATTGAGCGACCCCAGATAACAAAAGCTTTATTGTCGTTTCATCAGTGCGGGCATTCTACGGTAAGGTTACCGGAGTGTAAACAATTGTAATAGAAGCAGGTTGGCTTGTGGGCTTTTTATGTTAGAGGGATCACATGTGATTCTAAATTTAACAAAACGTTAATTTCGGTTAGTTATTTTAACTAAAAAATCAAAATAGACAATTAATTTCAAATAACTGTTTATTTTACAAGAAAAATTCTTGATAAAAATCAAAGAAAAAACCCCAAAATAGGCTTTTTTATTGATGAGATAACTATTATTTATTGGTTTCAGTGAGTAGCATCAGGCTACTCACCGATTAAATTAATTATTAGAAGTTATATTTTACACTGTAAACAATACCATCCTGCAAGAAATCTTCTCCCAGTTTGTTATCCGCATAGCGGTACTGAACCCCAGTGGTAAAAGAAGGATGTGGAGTCCACCATAATGCAACCGCGCCATTAATGCCTTCACGTCCGCCGTTACCGTAGCGTTCATTGCGGTTCAATTCAATTTCATTCCAGTTTGTGACACTGAATTTTTGTTCCCAAAGGTTGAAATCGTATCCTGCAACCCAGCCTACGACATAACCGTTATTGCCTGAATAGAAAGTTTGGTCAACATAATGCAGTGCGACAAAAGGCTTGAACCACAGGCCAGCAATATTCGCATTATAGCCTAATCCATAAAGTGTATTAACTTCATGGAAGTTTCCACCGTTTGCTTTGCCTGGTAATGAATAGGTTCCATAAACATGACCATAAAGGTTGAAACCTGTATCACCCAGATAGAAACGGCCAGTTGTCTTGAAAGTATAACGTTGGTTGTCACCCGGTTGGGCTGTTTTACTGTTAAAAGGATTCTCTAAATCAGCGAAACCATAGAGTTCGCCCCAGCTAAATCCTGCTCCACCTTCCAATTCTAAATAAGCAAAATCATCCTTGTGTGAGGTTTGTCCGGTTTTATGAGTAGTATGTTTGCTCCAGTCAAGGTAGTTCATGCTGACATTGCCAAACCCCCACTGGTATTCCGCATTAGCTGAAGCAGAAACTAAGGCTGCGGCAACTGCGGTGAGTGTCAAAATACGTCTTTTCATAAATTCCCTTTATATGGCTTTAAGATGGTTAACGATATTCCGAATAGTTCGAAATAATATGTGGCAAATAATAATATTTATTAGTTCAAATATAAATAATTTCATTTTGAAAAAATGTTTTTTAGCACACAAAATTGCAGGTTTTTACTCTTCTTGTGAAGTTTGTCACTATAGCAAAATCAACATAACCTGTTCTGCTCAAGAAGAATCGGACATTTTTACGAAGGCCATTTCATATTCTATGGGGGAAATCATCTCTGTCGAGTAGGCATCAGCCGCCTGCGGGACGGTATGACCCTGTTCAACAACCAGATTGACGGCGTTTCTTAAAGCTATCGGTAAATTTTGGGGGCGATTCTCGTTTCATAAAGACAACTTTAAATAGCGTTTCAAAATGATAGGAGTATTCCTTACCCCGCGCGGAGCGCGGGGTAAGGAACGCCAGCATCTGATACTCTCAGTATTATGAAAACCTATGTAATTAAAGTCATTTTATTCCTTTATTAAAGTGCCTGAATTTATTAAAGCACAACAGAAACCGGCCTTTTGACATTCGGGATTGGGTTGCACTTCGCTGCTGAATTCGCCAAAAAATTTGATTTTCTCCAAGATAACCTTTTTGTGAATAAGTTCACAAAATAGAAATGATCATGGGTGTTATAAAGATCAAAACTATTTTTTTATTTGTAATTCATTCTGTTATAAAAAAAACCTCAATTTTGGCACAAAATCACTCAGTATGATGCACTCACCAGAGTGAATCTGACGAAAATTTATTTTCCAACGGCAATGTTTTTAACTTTTTACACTGTGATTGGACAACGCGCCTTTTTTCCTCCACTTGATTTTATTTGGTTTTTAATTTTCCACTCCTTATTATTTTCGGCAGATTTTTTATCACGAATGGAACAATTTATTCTGGCTTAACCGGACATTTTTGCCTTATTCAAAACAGGAAACCCTCTATTTTCAGTTTATTGTCAGACGAGAAAAATAGGTGCGCTGAATAAGCGTGCCTTGCCTGCCGAATATGACGATGTCCCTGTTAAGCCCCATTGCCATTTTATATTCCATCGGCATGACTTCAGGGAGACAGACAGTGTCAGAGAAAGAAAAAAAGCCCCTCACAATATTGCAGGAAGGAAAGACGCGATTAGAACAGGGACAGGAAGCAATAACCAAACAGGCTAAAACGCTGTTAGCGGATGCGAGCGGTAACGCCAGCGATCTCCTCCGTTCCGTAACAGGAATAACTGGCAAAGTTGGATTACCGGATGGGGCGAGCAAAGCTGCCGCTGTGCGCGATTCTGTGAGTGGAATTGCCAGCAAGGTCGGATTGACGGGCGGAACGGGCAAAGCACTTGGCGGTCTCAGTACCGGCAGCCTGATCAGTGGTGGGGGTTTTGCCGGCGGGGCCAGCAAAGCACTCGGTGGTTTCAGTACCGGCAGCCTGACCAGCGGCGGTGGTTTTGCCGGCGGGGCCAGTAAGGCACTTGGCGCGCCGGGGTTGGCCGCTAAAGCAGCTGCGGGTAATCTGGGGGCAGGAAAGATCCTGCAACAACTGGGCCAGAAACTGGGGCTGGGCGGTGGCGGGGCCGACCCTAGCGGCCTGCTGTTTACCCTGACTGCGGGCACCTTGCCGGCACAGACCTTTGTCGTCACCGACTTCAGCCTGACCGAACACTTTTCACACCCCTTTACCCTGGAAGTGGGGCTGGCCAGTGCTGACGCCGCCATTGATTTTCCACTGGTGCTGGATCGCACGGCAACACTCACTATCCTGCTCAATGGTGTTGAACAACGCAGCATCACCGGCATCGTCACCCGCTTTGAGCAGGGCAACACTGGCTTACACCAGACCACCTACCGGATGAGCATCCGCCCCGACCTGTGGCGCACTACCCTGCGGCAGAACTCGCGCATTTTCCAGCAACTCAATATTGCCGGCATTATTACCAAAATCCTCAAGGAGCACAGCATCCGCGACGTGGTATTCAACCTGCGCCACCCACACCCAGAGCGCGAATTCTGCGTGCAATATCAGGAAAGTGACTTCAATTTCCTGCAACGGCTGACCGCAGAAGAAGGTATTTTCTACTTCTTCGAATGCAGCAACGGGCGTAATACGCTGGTGTTCGCCGATGACTGCGGCTCGGTACAGCCGGGTATACGCTTGCCTTATCAACCCGGTGAAAGCAGTACGCTGGGGGAACCGGCGGTCAGCAGCCTGACCCATAGCGCACAGGTGCGCCCGGCTCAGGTGCAGCTTAAGGACTACACCTTCAAGAATCCCGCCTGGCCGGCAGAATTTCACCAAAAAATACGGGACGAAAACCTGCAACAGCTGTACTACGAACACTACGATTATCCGGGCCGCTTCAAAGACGAGGCGCACGGCAAGGCATTCACCCGCTACCGACTGGAGGCACTACGCAGCGACGCCGTGACCGGAGAAGGTCATGGCAATGCGATTGCCCTGCAACCCGGTAAATTGTTCATGCTCGATAACCATCCCCGGGAAGACCTGAACCAGTCATGGCAAACCATCTCCACCCGCCACAGCGGCAGCCAGCCGCAGGCACTGGAAACCGTCAGTTCAGGTTCTGGCACCACGCTAAACAGCCATTTCTACTTCATCCGCCAGAACCAGAACTGGCGCCCGGCACCGTTACCCAAACCGGTGATTGATGGCCCGCAAATTGCCAAAGTAGTCGGCCCGGCTGGGGAAGAAATCTTCTGTGACCAGTACGGCCGCGTGCGTCTGCAATTCCCGTGGGATCGTTACGGCAAGAGCGATGACCAAAGCTCCTGCTGGATACGTGTCAGCCAGCCGTGGGCCGGTCAGGGCTGGGGCATGCTGGCCATTCCGCGTATCGGCCAGGAAGTGGTGGTGGATTTTCTGCACGGCGATCCGGATCAGCCCATCATCACCGGCCGCACCTACCATGCCAGCAACCTCCCGCCGGGCGCACTGCCGGGCAGCAAAACCCAGATGGCCTTCCGCTCCAAAACCCACAAAGGCGAGGGTTACAATGAGCTGCTGTTTGAGGATGCGAAAGGCAGTGAACGGCTGGCATTGCACGCCCAGAAGGACATGTACACCAAGGTACTCAACAACCGCGATACCCATGTACTCGCCAACCACACCGAAACCGTGGAGAAAAACCAGGCCATTAAGGTCAATGAGAATAAAGAAGAAACTGTCACCCTTAACAGCGCAGAAATCGTGGGCGAGGTACGCAAACTCACCACCGGCAAGGATTACATTATCACGGTCGGGACGCACAAGCAGGTTAACGTCGGCAATACCCTTGCCATCACGGCCGGGGAGGTGATTGAGCTGCGCTGCGGCGCGAGTGTCCTGCGCATGGACAGTACCGGCAAAATCACGATACAGGGCAGTGAGTTCAAATTTGACGCCAGCGGCGCGGTACAAATCACCGGTAAAGATATCGATCTGAACTAAAAGGACACCCTGAGATGGAATTTCGTAACCTGACCCCGTTTGCGGTCATGAACTATTCGATGCTCGATGTAGAGGATGTGGAGCACCATGTGGTAGTAATGAAGACCGGCTACCAGTGGCAGCACACCGATCACGGACACTACACCGCTGAGCTGCTGCCGTCTCCGCCCCTGTGCCTGCAGGACGAGTATTTCGGCAGCCTGAACCGCTCGTCTGTGAAACAAGAAAGTGATTTAGCCCCGTTCAAGCCACATTGTGACATTATCCTCACCGGCACCGCCCATGCACCGAACAGTATCCCGTGCCCGGAATGGCCGGTCAGCCTGCGCCTGACGGATGCGCAAGGCCATGTGCTGCTCGACAAAACTCTGCTGGTGTGCGGCGAACGGGAATTTATCCGCCGGGATAACGGTGAGTGGCAACTGACTGCGCCCGCACCTTGCCGCCATCTCCCGCTCGATTACCGCTACGCCTTTGGCGGGGAGTGCAAAATTTCAGCCGATGAAACCGCTGCTCAGCACCTGCACGAAGCCGAACGGCTGACACCGGAGCAACGCCGCCAGCACCCGGACGGGGAGGCTAATGCCCCGCTGGCTCACGCTGTCTGTGAGCAAAATCCACTCGGGCGGGGCTTTATCACCCCGTGGTATGCCCGGGTCCACGCCATCACCCGCTGGCCGGCACCGCGCCTCACCCAGCCAAACGCTCCGTTCACAGCGGCACACTTTGCCGCCCTGCTCGCGGGCACTCTGCCGGCTGATGCTCCCTCTGCGCAGCCACAAGGCATGGGCTTTATCGGGCGACCATGGTTGCCCCGCCGCACCCTGGCGGGCACTTACGATGATGAATGGCTGGCACATCGCCATCCTTACCTGCCGAACGATTTTGATTTCGGCTACTGGAACGGAGCACCGGTGGATCAGCAGATTGACTGGCCCGCACCCGGCCTGACGATCCACCTGAGCGGCATACTGCCACAGCACGCGACCCTGCCATTACCCACGCACCGCCCTTTCCTGCTGCTGCGGATGCACAACGGCGTGTTACTGCCCGTGCCGATGCGCCTCGATACCCTGCTGATTGACAGCGATACGATGACCGTCCACCTGACCCATCGGCTGCACTTCGGCACTGACCTGCCGGTACGGGTAGCGGAAGCCCGCTTTGAAATGACCCCGGATGCGCCGTTACTGAAACTGGCGCCACGGGAAGAGGAAAAATTTGATGGCTGATAACTACATGGCCCGTACTGCGGGCACCTGGATGATTGTCGGCATGCTGCCGGATGTGTGCAAAACCCCGATGGGTGCTTCTACGCCGCCTATCCCCTACCCAGTCGTAGCGAAACTGGCCGACAGCTCAGCCCCGGAGAAAACCGTGCGCGCCAATGGCAACCCCGTGGTGGTGTTTGCCCACAGTTTTGTTCCCACCACCCTGGGTGACCAGCCCGGCGTGGCCAATGGCGTCAAAAGCGGCACCGTGGGCGGTAAGTGCCATCCACAGGAGCATACTAAAACGGTACGAGCCGGCAACAAACTGGTGTTGCGCCACGGGGATAAATTTTGGATGAACGGGGCATAAGGAAGGAAACTATGACAGAAAACAACGGAGCCAGTGCAGATACTCAGGCAGAAGAATCGACCAGCCCGAAAGCGCCTGATATCCCTATTGAACCGCTCAAACCAAACTCCCCGTTACCACAAAAGGTACGGGATGACAGCCCGACAGGGGAAGGCAATACCATCGGTAAAATTGTCGGTCAGGCACCACAGGCAGGCAATCCGCCGCATGAAGCTAATGCGGTAATACTACCGGAAACCAAAGAAGAAAAAGGGCTTTGGTCGCAGATAAGAGATTACTTTGACACGGGTATGATAAATTCTGTGAATGCCGATGCAGAAGAACGCGCCGCTATATTAGCTATGACCGGTCAGACAAAAGCCGCAGAAAACTTACAGGCTGTGACAGAGAACGCCCGGCAGAATGCTGATAAATTTCGTGCGACGGATATGGCTATTGGCGCAGCGAAACGTGTCAATAACATGGCTGTCGATGCCGCAGAAGCGGTAACAAAACTCCAGGGGAATGCCTCTGCACTGGAAGCACAGGCTCGTGCGGCTGAACTGGAAGCTCTGGGACAAAAACGCGCGACCGAAGGTTTACGTAACACGAGTGTTGCCATCGCCCAAAATACTCAAGAATTTAATCTGGATGCCAAACGAAAGCGTTTTGATAATCCGATGCAGGAAGGCGGAGCAATGGCAGTAGATACCGGTATGACGGTATCTTTAGCAGGCGAAATACCCAATATACTTAAAAGCATTAGCTCCTTTTTTACCCTCGGCAAAACGGCCGCTAAGGAGGTTGCCAAACAAGAAGTCAAAGGAGTCGCGAAAGCGAAAACTCAGGCAGCAGGAAAAACTAAAGATGGGAGCGGGGCTCGCATTAAGAGGGAGTCGAAAACAGACGCTAAAACTATCGATAAACCGGAAAACCACGCCCCGGATCAGGCCAAAAATACGTCCAGCGACAAACAAGGCAATAACCCGGAAAAAACCACGGGGGGCGGTGACCCGGTTGATATGGCCACCGGTGACTTCCTGCAGGTCTGGCCGGTCATGGCTATCCCCGGCTTGTTGCCCCTCACCCTGACCCGTACCTACCGCTCTACCGCCAATCCTCAGGGGCTATTCGGCCCCAAATGGGCCGATGACTGGTCGCGCCAACTGGTGCTGAGTGGTGGCAAGGTACTTTACACGGATGCCGCCGGCGTGGTCTACGACTACCCCACGCCGGACAACACCGTCTCGTCCCGAAACAAGCACCTGCCCCACTGCCTGCTGACCGGCGAACGGGACGGCGCACTGAGCCTGACCGACAACCAAACCCAGCTCACCCATCATTTCAACGCCATGACGGGCAATATCCGCCGTTTGTCTGCCATAACAGATCGTCGTCAGAACACGATTCATTTTCATTACAACAAACAGGGTCATCTGGCGGAAATTGTGCGCAATGACGGCATCCGGCTGGTACTGGACTATCAGGACGGGCAACTGCAAGCGATTGATCTGATTGATGGTGACCACCAACAGCGCTGGGTCACCTGCGGCTATGATGCACACGGCTATCTGGCAGAGTGCAATGCCTTCCAGCACAACCACCTGTGGCATGAATACAACGCACAGGGCTGGATGACCCGCTGGCACGACACCGACCAGACCGACCTGTCGGTGACCTACGATGAGCGTGGACGCGTGCTCAGCACTACCTCGTCCAGTGGTTACTGGTGTGACCGTTTTCGCTATGAAGAGGGCACCCGCACCACCATCTATCTGGATGCGGAAGGCGGCGAAAGCCGGTTCATCTATAACCCGGACGGGCAGGTTATCCGGGAGATTGACCCGCTGGGACGCGTCACCCGCCGCCAGTGGCAAAACAGCCAGAAAATATGGGAAGAAGATCCCGCCGGCCATGTCACTACCTTTGCTTACAATCCCGACGGCGCCCTGACCGAAATCGTCCTGCCTACCGGCGACGCCTTTTACTATGGCTATGATGCCCGCGGCCAGTTGATTGAAAGCGTGCTGCCCGGGGGAGAGCGCTGGCGGTATCACTATGATGAGCAAGGTAACCTCACCGAGCTGACCAACCCGCTGGGGCACAAGGAGGCGTACCACTACGGCGCCCACGGTGAACTGCGCCGGCGCCTCCTCCCCGATGGCTGCGAGTGGCACTATACCTACGACAGGCAACTACGCCTGGCCAACATCATGGCCCCGGATGGTGAAAATACCGGGCTGGAGCTGGATACACTGGGGCGGCTGCGCGGCGTCACCGATGCCCTCAAACAGCAGACCCGCTACCGCTACAGCGCCGACCACGCAGGTCTCAATGGTAGCCTGACCGAAATCACCCTGCCCGATGGCACCGCGCAACAACTGGCCTATGACAGTGAACGGCGCGTGGCGGCCACCACTGACGGCGAAGGCCGTACCACACGTTATCAATACGGTGCGTTTGATTTGCTGACACAGGTGACCCGGCCTGATGGCACCACGCTGCGCTTTGGCTACGACCGCCTGACCCGCTTGAAGTCAGTCACGGGCTCCACCGGCGAAACTTACCATTATGAGCGGGATACCGCGGGGCAGATTATCCGCGAAACCGATTTTACCGGGCGTACCCTTGAATATCAGTACGATAAACTGGGGCGTCGTACCCAGGTACAATACCCCGATGGGCAGCAACTCCGCTGGCACTATTCCGCGGCGGGATTGCTGGTCAGACAGGAAAGCTGGCAGCCAGAAGAAAATCAGTGGGTACTGAAAGCCACCACCACGTACGAATACAACCAACGCCATCAGTTGGTGAAAGCCACCAATGCCGATGCCGTGGTGGAATATGAGTATGACAAGACCACGGGCCTGCCGATTTGTGAGCGTATCAACGGGCGGGAAATCACCCGCGAATGGGATAGTCTGACCGGGCGGCTGATCAGTGAAAACCTGGATGGCCACACCCTGCACTTTGGCTATCACCCGTTATCAGGCGCGCTGAATCATTTTCAGTTGAATCAGCATACCCCACTGATACTCCGGCATGATGCACTGGGGCGGGAAACGGTGCGCGAAAGTGCCAACGGCTTCATTCTTGCCAGCCGTTACACCGCAACGGGTTTACTGGCCCATCAGTCAGCCGGGCGGGACAGCGCCTTTTTCCAAGAGGCGCTGTCACAAAACGATCCGCATTTTCCTCCCCAGGCGACCGCTGTCAACCGGAGCTGGCAATATGACCGGGCGCATAATGTCCGGGTTATTGACGATAATTGGGGGCAAACCCGCTACCGTTATAATACCAACGACCAGATAGTACACACGCTGTTCGCGGGGTTGCGCCCCCATGAAGAGCAATTCAGTTACGATGCCAACGGCAACCTGCGCCAACATTTGCCTGTTGATGCGCAGGGCGCGATGGTACAGTTCACGCAGCGCCAGCAGGCCGGCCGGGTGGTGCAACGTGGGGATTCGCGTTATCACTATGATGATAACGGCAGACTGATCGAAAAAATCGCGCAGTATGACGGCTTCCGCCCCCAGGTCTGGCGTTACCGCTGGGATACCCAAAACCAGCTTACCCACTTAGAAACCCCGGATGGCTCACGCTGGCAGTATTGCTACGACCCTTTTGGTAGGCGAATTCGCAAAATCAAAGAACGCGATGGCAAACTGACCGCCGCTAATTTGCAACTGTGGCTGGCGGGCAAGCCGGATTTGCCGGATAATCCCAAGGCACTCGGCGGCTATGATTACCTGTGGAGCGGTGACCAGCTGATTGAGGAAGTGCCATTTCAGCGTGACGGCACCCGGCTGGAAGCGCGCCGCGTCCGTTGGTTATATGAACCGGGCAGCCTGACACCAGCGGCCCGTTTTGAGCGGGGCAAACTGCACTACGCCATCAGCGATCACCAGGGCACCGTGCGGGAACTGTTGGATGAACAAGGCGAACTGATCTGGGGCCAGCATCTGACCACTTGGGGCCACGCGGAAAAACGCGGCGGCGTGCCGTCCCATCACCCGGATTACCATGTTCAGTGTAATTTCCGGTTTATGGGGCAGTACGAGGATGAAGAAAGTGGGTTATACTATAACCGCTTTCGGTATTACTCGCCGGAGACGGGGCAGTATATATCGAGTGACCCCATTGGGCTGGCGGGCGGGTTTAATCCTTATGGGTATGTGAATAACCCCGTAGGTTCAGTTGATCCATTAGGATTAGCAGGAAAGGATTGCCCAGATATAAAACCAAATCCTTTTGATAATGCTAACTTCCCTGATCAACAAAGGTTAACTCAACATTTTGAAAAGCATGGTCATGAATTTAGAGCTACTTCTGAGGCTGAATACTTACAAATTGGCCGAGATGTAATGAAGAATGGCCACAAAATTGAATATTATTATAAGCCGTTAGATCAACATCGTATTGGGTATGTTATGTATATGAGAAATACTAAAAAAGGGGATACTCAAATGGCATTCGTTGGCGTTAATCCTCAAGGTCAAATAGCGACAATCCATACTAAGAGTGGCAAAGATATTTGGAAATTACTTAACGGTGATAAAAATAACAAAGTTATTAATTTAGTTCCAAGGGATATCAACGGCTTATAATCATGAAATATTATGCGAAAATTATTTCTTTGAATGAAAATATTGAAGAAGAAGTTACTTTATCATTTGGAGAGCATGAAATATGCTGTTTTATCAATGACTTTCCAAAATCTTTACAAGTTGGTGATGCTCACTTAGTTGAGCTTGGATTGATGTTTTTAGATGATGTAAAAATTGAACCATCCAAGGACAAAAATACGTCATTAAAACAGCAAGGAAATACATTCTCTTATGAAATGAATGGTTATTTGGTAGAAGACAAACTATTTTTATCTAATTTAGTATTTCAAGATGAATTATTGTATGAATATTCATATTTAGAAAATGAATATGTCAAAATTTATCCAGATAGAATTACTGTTTCTTTCCTTTAATTAGCTCTTTTTTCTCTTCAAAAGCCGAAAAGATCCCCATGATCTTCCGGCTTTCTTACTTTTAAGAATCAATCACTCCCTGCCCTTAGTGGCTTGTGTAGTTGCCAAACAGTTCCCGCATCTTCAGCTTGGTCTTGCTGGCGCTGGTACTGTTGCTTGATGGTGTGGGTGTCGTCGTTGTCAGGAATGAGCACCAGACAGCCGTCCAGTATCTTTACGGTCAGGGTGCAACCTTTATCAAACCCCGCCGCTTTAAGCCATTGGCCTTTAAGATGGATTGCAGGCGGTGCGGCTTCCTTGTCATTTTGCGGCACGTATCCCACGGTGTAATAACGTTCTGTTTTCATGACTTTATTTACCGCGCGGTTTTGCTTAGAATGCGCCTTAGCCATCATTCAACTCCTCAATAGTTGGTTGTGGTGAGCAACTTCGGCGTGTTGCAAGCGCGCCGGAGCTGCGTTAAAAATGCTTTCTCTTTAGCTGCCTTTCTCCTGCTCAACCGGACGCATCGCTGATTCAACCCGGCTCTTCATAATCACCGCATCAATCAGTTTAATCACTGTCTCTTGCTCTTCCGGCTGGCATTCTTCAAGGGCTTTAAGCCGCTCAATTAACCGCGTATTACTCAGCGGTAACTGCTCGTCAGACGAACCTAATAACAAATAATCAATCGATGTCGTAAATAACTCCGCCAGTTGTATCAGTTTATCCGCAGGCGGGATGTGCATCCCGGACTCGTACTTGTTGTACTGCGAAAGCTGTAACCCAATCAGGCCAGCGATTTCTTTCTGTGTCCGCCGCTGCTGGTTACGCAATGCTTTTAGCCGTTGACCAAATGCCCGGCGCTGTTCTTCAGTCTGCATAATCTCTTCTGTCATATCAGCCATAAAGTGCTCCGAGTATAAGGTGTGTTATTAAAACGACTTGCTTTACTATCGTATTACGATTATATAATATATCGCATAGCGAATCAAAATAAATCTTGACAGGTTTTTAAAGGAATATCGATATGGCTCGCATTCCCGAAGCAGAATTACAGCACCTGAAATCCGCCGTTCCCTTAGTGGCCATCATTGAGCAGCAGGGGCGGCAGTGGTTTAAGCGCGGCAAAGATATGACGGTACTGTGCCCATTCCATGAGGAAAAAACGCCCTCGATGGTCATTACGCCAGCGAAAAATCTCTATCACTGCTTTGGCTGCGATGCGGGCGGCTCGGTGCTGGACTGGGTCATGAAAACCGAAGGGTTAAGCCTGCGCCATGCCGTGGAACGCTTGCGGGCGGTGCTGGGGCATAATCCGGCAGTGGAGCCATTGATACAGCCG
>NZ_JADEUF010000080.1 GCF_015163655.1 Xenorhabdus griffiniae
ATCTTGTTGTGACATAGCCTTTTGTTCCTTTATTTCTTTCAGTTTGGTCACTTAAAGTTATAAAGGACAGGCTATGTCATTTCAACTCACCTCGAAAGTCGAGCATCGCGTGAAGTTAAAGGATATGTAGGTTCAGTTTACATAAATTTTAGACATAACGATATTTATCAGCGTTATCTTAATAATGGAAGTAACAGAGCTTTTGTCGAACAATACCTTAAACAAACGGGAAGAAATCGGGTACATACCAATGGTGGTTCTAACTATTACTGCGTAGTTTTCAAAAATGGTTTTATTAAAAGACAAAATTATATAACCGTCAATCCGCTCCAACTATAGGGATTTTTCACGAAAATACCTACATGATCGTGGTAATTAGTACCTTTTTTGCGCTTTTATACATTGCAGGGCATTTTTTAACGATTTTGATAAAGAGTAATTTTTTGCACCAAAGCAGTACTTTCTACCTTTGGAGTATAAGCTCGTTCATTCCACGATGAGTCATAAAGAATAAATGCAGAAGAATAGATTTATAGAATTGAAAAGTTTTATGAGAAAAAACTCTTATCCTTTATCTACTTATTACAAGAGAATAAGAGTTTCTGTCTCCATTAGGAATTTTTATTAAGAATATTCAAAACCTGCTTTCAATCCCCCGCGCCACATCCATCTTCCTCGCCACCAACATCGCCGCCTCCAGCTCACTGCACTGATGCTCACGCATCAATGTCCGCCGTTCGGCCTTCTCTTCTTTTTCCGTCATGCCCAGCGCCAGATAGAGACTCAACGGTACAACGCGAAACAGGGCTTCAATTTTCTTGGCCAGTACCACGCCTTCGGTATAGCAGCGCGGGAGTTTACTGGCGGAGAGCAGGACAGCTTTCTGCTCTTCATTCAGTTTTTTGAAGCGGGCAATTTGTTCCACTTCATCCGGTGGCATGGTCAGGCACAGCCACCATTCGGCCATATTCAGCATCTTTTCCGCCGTATCGGGGTAGTCCGCAAGGTTTTGGGTGGCGAGCCACAGCCAGGCACCGAGTTTACGCCACATCTTCACAACTTTGGTCATGTGGCGAGAGTAATGGATTGGTGGTGATATGCCCTTCATCAATCACCAGTTGCAGTTCTCGGTCCTGATAATCAAAGGTATAACGGGGTGATTGGGTGTTGTCAGCAGATTGCTCAGCAATACGGGCGCGCTCTAGCACAATCTGTACCTGCTCAATCAGGCGTTTGGCACTCGCCAGTTCATCTTTCTCCGCCGCTTGTACCTGAGGAGTACATAAGACAGCCAGACTGAGTAGACAGACCGAACCGGCATTTGAAACATTATCCCACATAAACATTCACCTCGTTATGATTTCAGAATGCTGAGGATGCGATGTTTTTCGGGTCATGCACCCAATAATTAGATGTTGTGGTCAGATCCTCGTTTTTTATGGTAGGTAAGATATGGCGAAAGTTGATGTGGTTTGTCGTTATTGTCAGAAAACAGAAAATGTCAAAAGACATGGAAAAGGCAGCAGTAGTCATCATCGTTATCACTGCTATGCCTGCCATAAAACCTTTCAATTAAATTACACCTATCAAGCCTGCAACCCCGGAGTAAAAGCACAGATCGTTGATATGGTGATAAATAATGGGGGTAACCACCGCTGAGGGGAAATACACCTTACGGTTCCGCACCTGTCGTCCCCTACATATTGAGCCTTTCATTGTCCTGGATAAGTAGATCCAAAAAACACAGGACACGGGAATACAGCAAGATCATTGTGACATTGCGCCAAACGGGCGCGGTTACTGATCACTAGCAGGTCAGATTTCTGCAATCTCAATTCATTAAATGATAATTGCTGGTACAACTATCTCAATAGATTTTCAAAATGAGATGAGTATTTCTTTCCCCACTTGATACGCGGAATAAGGAAAATAACTACTGATAATTTCATTATTATAAATAGAGTATATAGTTTACACTTATATAATTTCGAAAATATAAATCAACTCCATTATTAGGAGTCGCAACATCAAATAATTAAGAGTTGGACTGTACTCTTGATATATACAGAACAGATGAAAATGGTGGATTATCTCATTATTTCACAATAAAAATAACAGGTGCAACAATAAGTAATATTGATATTATTTGTCCTAATTCATTAACACATAATGATTCCCAACCTCAAGAAATAATTTCATTGAAATATAAAAGTATTACATGGCAACATCGATTAGCGGGAACTAGTGGATATAGCTTCTGGGAAGATAGGATTTACTAAAATGTATGGTTTATACGGTCGCTCTGGTAGAGAGTCTTACTTTAGAACACAAGCATTGCATAAAAAAACAAGAATGCGGCAATTGGTACTCTCTACATCAATATTCATTAACAGTAATATATTAAGAAAAAAATATATTGACGAGTTAAATTATTTAACTGATTTATATGAGCGTCATATATTTAGTTCAGACAACGCTGAAGAAAGGGAATCCATTCTTCAAATGATGGGAAATGAAATAAAGCACTTAGAATATCAAGAGCATTTGTGCAGATATAAACTTTATCAACAATATGCCCTCATTGAGACAAATAATCGGGGAATGGATAATATTGATTATGTGTTAAAAGGAGTTGGCATAGTCGTAGGTTTATCACAAATAGTTGCAGGAATAGGCCTGATATCAGGAGCAACTATTACTGTATTTGGGATACCTGTTGGTTATGTGGCAGGAGCAGGATTAGTAGTTCATGGTTTTGGTGCCATTCAAGAGAATACTATGGCTCTAATTAAAGATGATCCAAACTACAAAGGATTGGTCAGATTAGGATATGAAAATACCTTTGAATATTTGGGCTCTAGTAAAACAACAGGAAGCCTAGTTTATGCAGGAGTAGATTTATCACTGTCTACTCATGCATTATTATCGCGTACCTTAAAACCTGATGCATGGCGATTATTTCATCACATTAATGAAGATTATGTACATGGTTACAAACTTATGAGTGGATACGCACTAGGCTTCGAAATAACGGCCGATGGTCTTACGATAAAATCGGCCTATGATATATACAACAATCCAAACTACAACAAGTAATAATTTAATCTATCCTTTATGTTTTTTTATAAACATAAAGGATTTATATGTTAGTCTTACAGATGAAAAATATAACACTATTGGCATTGCAATAAAAAATGTAAGCGCAGTATTAATATAATCATCGATATCATGAGCGAATAATAACATGCAAATAAAAAAAGAAAGAGTAATAAAACAACAACAACAACAACAACACCATAATATTTTCTTTTTAAAATATATATTCCCTGCATGATTTAATAACCGGATCGTTCTGAAGCAGCTTTTATCAAGCTAATATCCTTTGAAGTAAAACCATGTTCAATCATTAATGACACTATATTTTTTTCCATTTTCACTCACCTTTAATAATTTTGTCATATATGCAAAACGCTGACATGGAAATTGAATATTATGTCAGGTTGACGATGAAAATTATAATCCCGCGCACTTATTTTTCTATGCCTACATGCTACACGTATTATAACCATACGTGAAGAAAACATTATCTTCTGATTTGAAAAAAACCAGATGCAGACCGGCAACGGGCAAAATAACTGCATCAAACTGATGCCGGGGCAAATTTTCAACATTGCCGCCCATCCCCATGCCCCGCTCAATACCTGCTGGCAGATTGTCGGGATTAGCCATCAAGGACGTTGTCCGCAGGCACTGGGTGACCATGGTGGCGAGGGCACCACACTCAGCAATGAGTTCAGCTTTATCGATGGCTATGCCGACTGGCGCCCGCCCTTTCATTATAAGCCCCTGGCGGATGGGGATGAGAGTGCCACCGTGGTCGGGCCAGAAGGCGAAGAAATCTTCGTCAACAAAGACGGTGCGATTAAAGTCCATTTTCATTGGAACCGCTACGACAAAGCCGATGACATCGCATCTTGTTGAGTTCGGGTGGCTCAGGGCTGGAGTGGCAATGGCTTTGGCTTTATGGCTATCCCGCGTATCGGGCAGGAAGTGATTGTTTCTTACCTTAACGGCGATATTGACCGGCCGATAGTGACCGGCAGTGTCTATAACGCCGTCAACCGCCCGCCACTGGATTTACCCGCCGCGAAAACCCGTACCACATTTAAAACCAAAACCCACAAAGGGGAAGGCTTCAACGAACTGCGCTTTGAGGATGCGAAAGGCAGTGAGGAAGTGTTTATTCATGCGCAAAAAGACATGAAAACCACCGTACTCAATAACCGCGAAACCCATGTGCTGGCTAACCACAGTGAAACCGTCGAAAAAAACCAGACCATCAATGTCTTCGAGCACAAGGAAGAGGACGTCGGGATCACCCATACGCACACGGTGGGCGAATCGTTAGCCATTACGGTCGGCGATGTGATTGAACTACGTTGCGGCAGCAGCTGTCTGCGGATGGACAAGTTCGGCAATGTCACGATCCAGAGCACCAAATTCCTGTTTGACGCCGCGGATGCCATCCAAATCAGTGCGCAAGACATTGACCTGAACTAAGGAGCCAAACAATGGAATTCAGAAACCTGACCCCGTTTTCTGTCATTAATTACAAAATGCTGGATACTGAAGACGAGGAATATCATGTTGTTGCCATGAAAATCGTCTACCAGCTCCAGCCGGTGGGTGCGGGGCATTACCAGCCTGTACTGGCCGCCCCTTATGGCGAACTGACGGTACAGGATACCTTTTCCGGCGAAATGAACCGGTCATCGGTTTTGCAGGAAAGTGATTTAGCGCCGCTGAAATTTAAATGTGACGTGATAGTCAATGGTGTCGCCTACGCCCCAGGGGGTGAAGCCTGTGAAAAAGTGCCTGTCCGGTTACAGGTCACCACGCGTGACGGGCAAGCGCTGATCGATAAAACCCTGCATGTCTGGGGAGAGCGGGAGTTTCAGCGTGCTTCACAAGGCGAATGGCAACTGACGCCGCCCCAAAAATTCACGACGTTACCGGTGGATTACTGCGATGCCTTTGGCGGGGAATGCAAAGTATATGAAAAGGATGATGCGGCTGCTTCCGTGCCCGAAGAGGCCCGTCTGACCGACACCCAGCGGGAACAGCATCCGGAAAAAGACAATGCCCCCATTGCCCATGCCACATGGGAATACAATCCGCTGGGGACGGGCTTTATCACCCCGTGGTATGCGAAGGCAAAAGACCTCTCCCGCTACCCGGCACCGCGCATTGAACACCCTGATGCGCCGATAACGGCAGCCCACTTTGCGCAGTGGCTGAATTCGCCGCCGTCCATCACGGAAAAGGTCTGTCAGCCTGCGGGACTGGGAATTATCGGGCGTGCCTGGCTGCCCCGCCGCACACTGGCAGGCACCTATGATGAGCAGTGGCTGACAGAACGCCATCCTTATCTCCCCGATGATTTCAGTTTTCGTTACTGGAATAACGCGCCGGACGACCAGCAAATTGACTTTCCTGCTCCTGATATCCGTATCAGCCTGTTCAACCTGACTCCAGATGGTGAACTGCATGTCCAGTTGCCGGGGCACCGGCCGCTGATCCTGTTGAGAATGCTCAGTGGTGAAATGCTCCCGGAACGGATGTACGCCGATACCCTCATTATCGACAGCGAAGCGCTCACGCTCACCATGACTTACCGTTACCACATTGAGGCAACATCGCCCCTTCGGGTGATGGAAGCCCGTTTTGAAATGGACCCGGCAGCACCGCTGATAAGAATTGCCTCACCGGATGACAAAGACGAGACGGAGATACATATTTATGGCTGATAATTACCTTGCCCGGACAGGCACCCAGTGGATGGTCATCGGCATTTTACCGGATGTCTGCAAAACCCCGATGGGCTCTTCCACGCCCCCAATCCCTTACCCCGTGATGGCCAAACTGGCAGACAGTTCCGTGCCGGTAAAATCCGTGCGCGCCAATGGCAAACCTGTTGTGGTTTTTGCACAGTCGTTTGTTCCCCAAACGCTGGGCGATGAACCCGGTGTGGCGAATGGCGTCAAAAGCGGCACAGTGGGGGGGAAATGCCACCCCAAAGCGCAGGAGCATTCAAAAAGTGTGCGGGTCGGCAATAAATTGCTGTTGCGCCACGGTGACAAATTCTGGATGAACGGAGCATAAGGACATGGCAAAAATCAAAAAAATCCCGCCGAAACCGGCGAGTAATGAGGCATTATGGAAAAAACGGGCGCATGACGATGCCCCGACCGGTGAGGGTAATACGTTAGGGGAAATTACCGGGCAACCGCCGAAATCGACTGAGGTGCCTAAAGAAGCGAATCCCGTTATCAAGCCGACTACCCAGAGTGAGGAAGGATTTTGGGGAAAAGTCGGCGATGTGGGAACCGGTATCCTGAAAAATCTGGGAAATACGGCCATTGATATTGCTGAAGTGGTATATAAAGGCCATCAGGCTAATGCTGCGGTGGATATGCAACTGGAAGCATTAGCACATAAAGCCGCGGGGAATGAAGCAGAAGCCAATAGATTAACGAATAAGGCTGATGCGCTCATGGAAAACGCGAATCTGGACGAATACCGATTTAAGCCAGAAGGCGCGGCAGAAGAATTGGGGGATACCCTCGCTGACTTAAACCCCAAAGGGGTATTCAAGCAAGCGGTGAAAGGTATCGCTCAAGGCGGGTCAAAGGCCATGTCGATCATCGCTGGCAAGGAAAAGGGAGTTGCGCGAAGAAACTCCAGAGCTAAACGACAAGAGACCCGGGCGGCTGAAAGAGATAAAACAACACCTTCCAAAGACCCAGACGAGCTTAAAAAGGAACTGAAAGAAAAACAGCAAAATAAAGGGGGTAAAGTCAAAGGGGTTAAGAAGACTAAGGTGCCGTGTTTTAATCCTTATGACAGCAAGCGATATAAGAAGTTAAAAACGGATAAAGAGCGAAAAGCATTTTTAGATGAGTATTCCGAGCAATTAAGAAGACAGCAGGATGCTATTAATAGTATGTCACCTGAAGAATTCAAAATTGCCAGGGATGCTTATAAGAAACATAAGCGGAATGGCAAAGCAGCAAATGCTCAAGGAGATTTTAGAGACCAAACAGAATCTGATATAAGAAAAAGTATACATAAAAAGTTAGTTTCAAAAGGGATGGATCCTGATAAGGCTGATATAATAGCAGAAAAAAATGCTAAAGAGGCACTTCAAGGATTAGCTGCATTACATGAACCCGATATGGTAGCAGGAGGTTATGGGCAATATGCACCTAAAAAAATGGGTGATTCTGGAATTAACAGTGCTATAGGCGGTAGCTGGAAAGGTGGAAGAATAAAAGCTCTTGATAATGCAGCGAAAGAGGCTGTTGACAGTGGATTGGGTGACGCTAAGATGAACGTTCAATTAGAACTATGCAGGGGAAGGGGGAAAAGTAATGCGTGATAAATACTTTGAATATTTTATTAAAAAAATGGGCGAAGCAACTCAACATAGAAGTGTTGCTATGAGTTCCATACATAAATGGCAAGACAAACTGCCAAAAAAACTATTGTACTATTGGGAAACTGAAGGTTGGAATAATTACCATGATGGACTATTTAGCATAGTAAACCCCGAAGATTATGAAGACATTGTTGATATGTGGTTAGAAGATACTCCATTTGAATCAATGGATTCTTATCATGTTATTGCTAGAAGTGGTTTTGGTAAACTATATCTCTGTGGGGAAGAAACAGGAACAAATCTATCTATATCATGTTTATTCAATACCATTACATTTGATAAAGATAACTTTTATAAAAAAGATGATAACCAATTTTCTCTAGATATTTCAGGTTGTTTCTCAGCTGAAACACCAGAGTCAAATGATCTTAAAGGTGGTACAAAAAAAGGGATTTTCGCCCAAGCCGTAAAAAAATATGGCCCATTAAATGAAAATGAAATCTTTGGTTTCGAACCTGCCATTGTATTAGGCGGTGAAATTAAACTAGAAAATGTCAGAAAATTAGATATGCATATCCATTTGGATATTCTTCGTCAATTTGCAGATCCAGATATTCAAGAGATTTGATTATTCCCTATTGCTAAAGTGACTGTTTTTAACAGTCACTTTATTTATTATGAATATAAATAATGCGTGATAAATATTTCGATAGTTTTATTGAAGAATTCGGGGAAGCTACTCAGCATATAGCCGTACCTTCTGAATCGATAGAAAAATGGCGAGGAAAGTTACCCAACCAACTATTACATTATTGGAAAACAGAAGGCTGGAATAGCTATCAGGATGGATTATTTAGCATTGTCAATCCCGATGATTATGAAGACATTGTTGATAAATAGCGTTTCAAAATAATAGGAGTATTCCTTACCCTGCGCGCCGCGCGGGGTAAGGAACCCCAACATCTGATACTCTCAGTATTATGAAAACCTATTTATGTGGTTAGAAGATACACCATTTGAGTCAATGGATGCTTATCATGTTATTGCTAGAAGTGGATTTGGTAAAATCTATCTTTGTGGTGAAAAAACGGGGATAAATTTATCAATATCTTGTATTTTTAATAAAATCACATACGATAAAGACAACAACTTTAATAAAAATGAAAAAGATTTAGAACTTGATATCGTCAGTTTCTTCTCAAGCAAATCAATTAGCCATTTTGACTTAAAAGGTGGCAAAAAAACAGGTATTTTTGCCCAAGCCGTAAAAAAACATGGCCCATTAAATGAAAATGAAATTTTTGGTTTCGAACCTGCCATTGTATTAGGCGGTGAGATTAAACTAGAAAATATCAGAAAACTGGATATGCATATTCATCTAGATATTCTTCGTCAATTTGCAGATCCAGATATTCAAGAGATTTGATTATTTCCCCATTGCTAAAGTGACTGTTTTAACAGTCACTTTATATATTTATTATGAGTATAAATAATGCGTGATAAATATTTCGATAGCTTTATTGAAGAATTCGGGTAGGCCAATACAATTAACGACTACAGGCAAATCCGGTCATCGGCCAGCCATTTCGCATCCACCGATCTGTTTCTGCCCAAAACGCCCATTTTGCCTGATGTTCTGCGGAACCTGAGTTGGCGGCCAAGTAATCCGTGGAGGTCACATAAAATTCCCGTGCCCAGCCATCATAAAGATAAAAATTGCCCCATTCCTCGTAGAGCTGTTCCAGCACATATTTGGAGGTAATCCGGCTACCAAGTGATTTGCAAAGCTGTTTCGCATTTGAATAAAAGTCTTTTGTCAGGCCAGAGCGCTCAAACCAAGTGTGAACCGTCAAGGCCAATTCGACCTGCTGCCCGGTCTCATCAGTACCCGTGAGTCTTATTCCATCAGGATTTTGCTGCACCGTCACCGTATCACCCGATACCGTAACTGCGGGAGAATCACTCTGCCAGCTTACCCGGCCCGTATTGCCTGCCGTGATAAGGCGGAATTTTGCACCACGCCAGAGTACGGAGGGCCCCCGAAGACCAAACGATTTTTGGTTGGCATTGCCCCCCTGACGGTCAACAGCAGCGGTATCTTCAATGCGCAGCGGCGAAACAAATTCGATCACCGGCGATATTTGTTGCTGATCACCGATCCGTGCACTAACCACCCCCTTTCCCTGATGGTGGCTGACAACAGTCGCAGTTACATTTCCCCAGTGGTCTGTCCGGGTTTCCGCAGACATCATCTCGCTGAAGTCCCCTGACCACTCAACCATCTGATCCGAAAGCCCCCAGCCACGGCTGTCCATCACCATGACGGTGAACGTCACCTGCTCGGTGCCATCGGCGGTTGCGTGGGTTTTATCCTGTGCCTGCGCCACGATAGTCAGGGAAACTACGGTGCCTTCCGGCATCATATCCATCAGCGCATTGATATTATCGCCCCGTTTCACTTCACCCGTCAGCGTGCCCGGCTCCGGCGGGCGGCGCAAACGTTCAACCGGAATGGCTTTATGCGGCAGACCATCAAACCACCAGAGTCCGTTTTCGGGATCAGACACCGGTGGCGTAAACCACAAGCTTTCGGCAAAGTCATTATGGATCGGGAGATCAAGCTGCGTGGGCGTTTCATAACTCACCGTGTGGTAAAAATCGGCTTTTGCCATGCCCCAGTCCGGGGATGGATTAAAATGACGTAACAACCAACTGTGGATCTGCCCGCCATTCTGCCGAACAGCCACAATACCCGCCGCCGCCAGTGAGGAAACCAGTCGCTCACAGACCTGGTTGAGTGCAACAACTGAAGATAAAATAGAGTTGTTTGCCTGAGACTTGTGCGCAGGCAGCCAGCGATAAACTGCCATACGCGTCTGGCGTTGTTGCCCCCGCCACGGTTGCCCGGTAATTAAGCTGTCGTGAAATATCGGCTGGGCAATGCTGTTCAGATGACGCTCGGACTCGGCCAGAAAGGCCTCCGTAAAAGCCGTACCTTGCGCCCAGGGTTTTACATAATTTCGTAACGTGTTGAGGTAACTGACTGAATCATCTTCGTCCTGACAAAAAAACTGCACCACCCACGGCGAAATATCATCTTCCTCCAGACTGTCCTGGATCGCATCCTCCAGCTGATCCCGAATTTCAATCAGTCTCTCCATTGGACGCCCTTCAGTAACCACCGGTTCGATGCGATAAACCGCCCCCACGGAAATCCCGTCATCCAGCAACAGGCATTGCCCGTCTTCCAGATATTCCACCCAGGGAAGATAATCGATGATGGAAGGATTGGCCCGGTAAATCGCAGTTTCGTCCGCCTCACGCAGCTTGCCGGGGCGATACAGTGCCTTGGGAATTTCCATTACAGGGCCTCCGTGCGTTCACCCGGCAGGGCGTACTGTACCTGCTGATAAAACGGGAATACCGTACTGTAGCCCGGTATCGGCGTATTGCCGGCCGCCAGATGCGGGAAGACATACATCACCATATCGGGATTGGGGAGACGGGGAAACTGCTGGCTGATTTCCTGCGCAGCCGAACGGTTGTAGTGATAGGGCGCTTCCAGCGCCCGGCGCCGTTCAGTCTCGGTCAACGTTCTGCGCAATGCGGTTCTTGCCTGCACGGCAGAGTGACCGACTTTATTGCCCTGCCACATCGCCAGCACCGTCTGCTTTCCGGCGGGTAACAAGGTCTCTTTCGAGGTCGCGCAGCCTGCCAACAGCCCAGTCAGACACAGCACGATAGAATAGGTTATTTTCCGCATACTTCGGTCTCCGTAGTGCCAATAGCCGTAAACGCGGCAAACTCAGGATGGACGGCCAGTTCCGATACCGTAAACGGCAGGCGCTCCCACTGTTCAGGCTCAGCCTCGCTGTTGCCTGCCACCACGGATTGCCACTGTGTATCTGACAGGCGCCAGACCGTAAAATCACCGTCATCCAATGGTTGACACGCATTGCCGATGACGAGATACAGCCGGGACGCTTTTTGATGGGCAGGCCACCAGTAGAGCTGAACCGGTACAGGTTCAGCGTGTGAGAGTCTGTTGATTTGCAGGCAATAGGGTTGGCTGGCACTAAATAGCCATTGAAAGACAGATTTTTCCATTAATCTAATGCGTCCTGAGTATCATGTTGAGTGGGTTCACTAAAGTCGTAGCGCACCTTACGGCCTTTTGTTTCGTAATCCATTGCCAGAGATTGGGTGATATGCACCACAACACCGGCACCGGGTGGGACATAGACCGCATCAAACGTCTGGCTGTAACGTTGTTTGAGCCATTCGCTCATCTCGTTCATGCCACCGGCCATGGCTTTTCCTAATGCCGCCTGTCCGGCATTGCCTGTTAAAGCGGAAGTGATGCCGCCAGCACCGTGGGTTTGGGCGGTTCGCTGACTTTCGTTCAGGGCGTCCCCGGCCGCGTTCATAGCCGAGAGGGCAAACAGCGTCGGCAGATAGGTGCTGGCGTTGGATTTACGTTCACCACTGATACAGGGAATACCGTTTTCATCAGACAGCCAGCCGATACCCTGCTGATTTTGCCCTTTGCCCGGCAAGGTGCGCACGGTGCCATCCTGAAACACAAACGTGATGGAATTGACCTGCCCACGGACACAGGAGAGGGTCCAGTCACCACTGGCTGAACCAGAAACCACCGCACCTTCCACTTCCGGCAGTTCGATACCATTGGCGGTCAGGTTGTCTTTGCCAATCAGGATCTTGAACGGGTAAGGGTCGGTCACGGTGCCATTGACCGGCACCCGGCCTAATAACGCAGTCATCGCCCGACTGCCGACCAGCGTGGCATTTTCCGGCAGGGTATAGACCGGCTTTTCGATTTCTTCCTTAAGCGAGGAATTCGGTGGGGTATTTTGCTCCGTTGCCGGTGGTTCACTTAAAAAAGCAGTCGGGAATTGCGCTGTGGCTTTTCCATTGGCCATGGTCTGGATATCTGCGGGTTTTTCATCCGCCGGATTGACCCAGATAAATTCCTCCTGCCCCCTGACTGGATTGGCTGCATATTGACTGCTCAATGCGCTTTGGCTTTCCGGTGCAGACAAAGGTGTCGAATTTAACCGCTCAGTGAGCAAATCAATTTGTGCCAGCAAACTTTGCTGCTCATCCTGCAACGTGCGCTGACGCTGTTCATCGTCCTGACGGATGGCGGCAACCGCCGCATCTATCTGGCTGACAACATCAAGGCGCTGGTGCTTTAACTGGTCATTTTCTTTCAGGATATCGCTATTCTGCTCACTTAAACGCTTCTGCTCTGCCCGCACTTTATTCAGTGCCCCTATCAGGGTACGCAGGGTATCTTCCGGCGTATCGCCCCCGACACCCAGTGCCTGTAACTCCTCCGGTGACAGCGTGGCCAGTACATTATTCGACGTCGTGCTGGGTGCGACACCTTCCGTTGAACTGCAACTTTTGATGCCGATAAACCCGCCGATAAGTAATACCGTCGGCACCAATATTTTCACCAACGTATTGGACTTAACCTCCATGGCGGCCTCCCGGTTTCACCGATGCCGGTTCGGGGATAAAAGCGTTATCCGGCTGCCCTTTTGTGACAAGGTACAATACCGTCGTATCCTCCGGTGAGCCGGTTTCACCTAACCAGCGATGCTGGAACGTGGCAGTCACAAACTGCCCCTGTAATTCTCGCGGGTCGAGGGTGAGTGTGCGTTTGGCCGTATTGCGCAGTTTCAGTGCCACAACGGTGTGATTATGTAATCGCCAGCCTGACAGTGGCGTAATCGCAATCGGCTCTGACGGGTAAAGTGTCGTGATGGACGAGGGCAAATGCAGATTCACCGGCTGGATGCCGGCCACCGGCTCGACGGTACGCAACGGGGCATACAGTTGCTGTGCGGCATAGCGGGTTAAGGCCACCGGTACGGGCGCCGATAATTCCGTTCGGCTCTGGGATTGTGCTTTTGAGGCGGCTGGTTTTTCATCCGGGTAAACAAGACGCACGGGTTCCGTTGCGCCCGTTTTACTCGCGGTGATATCCAGTAAAATGATTTCGCCGTTTTCGCTGTCCTGCAATTGCAGGCGGGTTGGCGGGAAAGCATGGTTGGCTTTCAGGTACACCGCCCCGCCGGCACTTTGTACCCGCAATGTATCACTGAGTGACGGCGGCAAGCCAATGCGGACATTCCGGTCAGCAAAAATAATGCGTTCCTGCCCCACTTTGAGTGAGAGGGATAATGGAATACGTTCCCACTTCATTATTTCATCAGCTTTTGCGCCCACGCTGAACAGCAAGATGCTGACCAGTCCTAACCCAATACGACGGCAGCCAGGTAGATATCCTCTCATTGAAACACGCCCTTTTTCTCTTCCTGCGGTTGTGGCATGGCTTCCAGCCGCTGAGGTATCCCGTCGTAACAGTCCAGTGCCAGCCCGAAGGGATTACGCTCGGCATCGCCCTCCCAGCGCACCACCTTCAGCGGATAACGCACCAGTGCCCGTTTAACCGGTTCAGCGTGATAATATTCATCGGCCACCAAATCCAGCCGGACTACCCAGTTATCCCGGTCACGCACTGTCACACTGCGTGTCCCATAGCCCCGGCCGGGAATTTCATACACCACCCGCACCCGGTCGAACAGCTCGCCACTGTCAGCACGGGTTTTGGCATCTTCCCGCAAAAAATCCTGACACGCAGGCGTCAGATAAGGGGAAAGCGCATAAATTTTGGCCGGATAGTCCTGTGCCCCGTTTTTCGGCCAGGCATTCAGTTGCTGGAAAATATAAAAGGCAAAGCTGTAGACGCTGGGCGCAGGGATTTCCCACCACGGACGGGTGCTGCCGGTGCGTAAATCTGGCGGGTTATGGATGGTGAGATTGCGCGGTGAGGCCATCCAACCCGTCAGGCTCAGCAGCAATACCAGCACTAAAATGCCGCACACCACTCGCAGAGTCAGAATATGCTGATCCCGGTTTTTCACCGCATGACGGAACCGGCTCATCGCGCTCTCCTGCTGCGGCGCAACGACCAACCCTGAGCGGCAATAATCAAGGCCGGATCACCGATACCCAGTCGGCGTTTTTTCTCTTCCAGTTTCAGCCAGATATAATTTTCCGGCTTGCCACGTTTAGCATGCGCAAGCCAGCGCCCGCCAAAGCTGATCAGTAACAAGGGCTCGACCAACATGCCGGTCGGAAGTATGACCCAGCCGGCTAATGGGATCAGGGGAAGACTGACGGCCAGTCCGAGTGCGATCCCGGCCAGTGCGGCCAGTCCCATCTCAGGGGTGGTGAACCCGCGAAAGACTACCGGCTCGGCGTTTAAACGGTCAGGTAAGAAAGCGATCGTCTGCATGGTGACGGCCTTAAAAAATAATGCTGGCCGATTTCGACAGCAGCCAAATCACGGCAACCAACAACACCACGCCGACCACCACGATAGCGCCAAACTGGGTCCAGGTCGATTTGCCATCCCGCACTTCGGAAAAGGTTTCGACAGCGGCCGAGGCCACTTTAAAAAAAGCCACAGCGGAAAGAATGAGTCCGCCGATGACAATACCATCCTGCGCGTATCCTTTCGCCTGTCCCAGCAATCCGCCTCCGCCACCACTTTTCGGCGGTTCGATAGCAGGCAAATCGGCCCAGGCTGATCCACAGGAAAGTCCGAATAACAGTATGAACGAGCTGACCCGTGTCATCAGGTTTGTGCTGATACGCCGGCAAACGGTAAAAATTTGCTTCATATTGACTCTGTTCCTTTTCATTATGTTCGCTGCATTAGCTGGCAAACATCCAGACAGCCACGACCAGCAATACCGCGGTTCGAAGGGCAAACTGGCTGAGGGTCTCATTACGCACTTTTTCATTCGCCCAGCCATGCCAGACATCCACTGCGGCCCAGGCCGCCCACAGAAACAACGTGGCTAAAAAGAATCCAACGCACACCAGATACAGAAAAGTGATGTCAAAATGCCCGGAGGCCACTTCAAAGGCATTGCGTTGTGTCGAGGTCATTGCGGATGTTCCTGACGGTCATCGCCGGAGAGGGGGACAGGGTCACGGGGCTGATCGCGGGAAGGCATCAGGTAACGATCGATACCGGCTTTGATGGTATTGAGATCCGCTCTGATACGGCCGTAATCAAAGTCATAACGAGGCCGTGTTGACGTGTCAGAGGGCTTTTCGGCAATGCTGGCCCGTTCCAGGGCTATCTGCACCTGTTCAATTAAGCGCTTGGCGCTCGCCAGTTCATCTTTCTCCGCCGCCTGCGCCAGCGGTACACACAACAACGTCAGCCCCAAAAGATAAGCTGAACCGGCGTTTGAAAAGTTACCACGCATAAACATTTTCCTCGTCATGGATTCATGAATGCCGAGGATGCGATGAATACTGATTCAAATCAGCAATAAACTGGTTATGGGTTGGTGAGAATTAGGTAAGTGGGTGGACTAATTGAAGATACTACCAATCAGGTATAGAGCAGCTTTATAGTACCTTATACCTGATTGATTTGAAGATGCAGTAAAATTTAGAGCGTTAATTAATAAAGGATAATAAATGAAAGACATACGGGGCCAAAACATGCATGAAAAAAATTTAAATATTTGATTAAAATCTAACCTGATTTTTTATCCGTATTTTGCTTCTGTCAAACAGACAAATCTCTTGGCTCATCTCATAGTATGTCAAAACACCATCCAAATTATATTCTCTCCGAGCCCGATCCCATAATGCGAGCTCGTCAGGAAATACTTGATTGCTCAATTCATCAAACACTGCTAATGTTAGTTTGCTTATAACCTCATACTGTAATAAATAAGTGCGCTGGGAATAAGCAAAAGCAGCATTTCTATCATTTTCAGATGTCAACCAAATTGCAGATCCTGATATCCCTGACTGTCCAGCCCCACCATCCGTTCCAGAACTATTTCCATGATTTAATATTGTTCCAACAGGAAGATAAGATAATTGTTTTCTCATCCAACCAAGCTCTGAGTAGTAATCTTGGGGAGGAGTTGTGTTACCAGGGCGTTGATTATTGAACATACGCTCTTCATCCAGCTATGAATCATGGATAATAGTATTATTCTATATGGAATATTGTTCAAATATTAATAATTGGCCGTATAATTTTTGTTTATAATTTATCTCGTTCTATTTTGTCTAAAATATTAACAACATAATGAAATAGAATGATTTTTATTAAATATGGTTTATTTTGTTATCTCATTTTAACATCAGAATTTTCTTTTAAAATTTAATATAAACAAAATTTATTAATGAAAATGATCACTGACGCGCCGCTGTGCGGCTTGTCTGCTGATGCAGGAATACAAAACAAAAAACGTTTTATATTCCTGCATCAGCACTTTAAAGATATTTTTTAAACATTGAAGTCGTGATCATCACCGCCATACCCAGTAATAGCGCTGCCGGCAATAATATCATTGTCGGATACACCACATCCGGCCAGGATAAATACAGTACGCAAGGAATGGTACAGGCCGGTTTAATACCCCGTTTGGCATGATGATAAACAAAACTGGATTTATATCCGGCCCCGTAACGCCGTAAATCCCGTCGTCCCAATCCATCAACCAGCGCGACCAAAACCACCATCACAAACAGCGGAACGGACAGCATCAGGATCGCCAGCCGGATCAGCGTCACCATCGTGATAAACACAGTAGCCAGACAATATTCCCGTAAATAACCCGATACTTCCTGTAATACCGCATTGAATTCACGCAGAAAATCATTACGGCTATTAAGCTGATAGTGCTGCTGCCCCTGTATCCAGGGCATAAAACCACTGTCCACAAACAGCCATTGATAGGCCTGTAACAGCCATGCTGAGACGGTTTGTGCAGGATTTGACAACAGCAGGCTTTGGGTAAACTCCGTGGATAAAAATTGCAGCTCCGTTTTCATCATCGTCTGGCTGTGGGAAGCACCCTCATCCGGCCAGAAAAAAGTCATCCCCAAATATTCCAGCAACAGGCTGAATAGCCATGACATGATAATAAAGCCAATCAGTTGCCACGGCCATTCCCATAACAGGCGATACAACAGGCCATGCTTACGAGGCGGTTGGGAAGCTTGTCGGGATTGATTTTCTGACTGTGCCATGACGTGAAATTACCCTTTCTCTTCCCACCAGGCTTCACGGGTACGGTAGTGCCGTCGCATCTGTTCGGCGATTTTCTGCAAACTCACTGGCATCAGGGCATCGTCGTCATCCCCGGTAGGTAAACTCTGATTTAACCCACTGTTCAGCATAACGACGGCGCTCGGTATCGCTTTCAGCTTCAATGCCTAATGTTGTCAACGGATCAAGCCCCGGCGATTGGATACCCCGTGGTCCCTTCATCAGTTGCTGGTAACGCTGATATTCCTCCGCACTTAACTGCCACTGTTCAGCCTGACTTTTCAGGGATTGCTGTTGGTTTTCCATTGATTGCGTCTGCTGCGAGGTTAAAGGTGTCGGTGTGGCTGCCCAGACCGAACTGCTCAGCAACCATACCCATAAACCGAAACGATGCCATTTCATCAATGCCCTCCCTGTTGCGTTTGTTTAGCCGGAATCTGTAACTGATAGCCCGGCCGCAGATGGTGGCACACCATACGCTGCACCTCATCGACTTCCAGTTGCCAGGCCGGACCAGCCATAATTTGCAACGCGGTACGCAAACGGACAGCGCCTAACTGATGGTGCACCGACGGCAACGGCTGGCGATATAAGATGGCATTGGTTTTTCCCAGCGTACATAACGAATAACCCGATTGACGCAATGCATAGCGCATGGCATCAGCAACCGTGGGATTCTGGGAAACGGGGAGCTGAATATGAATCAGTTGGGAAAGTGGGTCACGTTGTGCCTCTGTCGGGTCGGTACTCACCAGTAAATAACGCCCGTAGCGGACAACTTCAGGCATTGGCTGATAAATATCCGGTGAAACCGATTGGATGTTTCGTGTCAGAGTGACGGAAGGGAAAATTTCTTTTGAGGAAGGAGACGATGGTTGTTTTACCGGAGCCACGCATCCGGTTAGCGTTATCGCTATCAGACCAACTAACGCATTTATTTTCATACCAAATAGGTTCCTGCTCAGTCGTAAAATAATCCTGACTATGCAAGGAACCCTGTAATGTATTCAATGAACAACTCAATTATGTTTGCTGAAAATAAAAAGGCTGAACTGAACAACCACCGACTAAAGTCGGTGGGTTAGTGATTAACGGACTGAAAGTCCGGATACGCGTCGGCTAAACGACGCGTCAATCGTCCATTCTGAAATTATCATCC
>NZ_JADEUF010000081.1 GCF_015163655.1 Xenorhabdus griffiniae
GGCGCTATACTGCACAACGACTTGCGGCGGTAGCAGGGCAAAAAGCGCACCGGGGCAACATCGCAAAACAGGCCAAAAGTGCACATCGGCGTTTTAGGTTCGCGGGGATGGACGGAACAGGTAAAAATGGTTCTTTAACAAGCTGATAGTCAAAGAAAAAATCGCTTAAAACAGTATGACCGCACCGGAATCGTTCCTAAGACCCCATTGGGCTGGCGGGCGGGTTGAATCCTTACGGATATGTGCATAATCCCACAAGATGGATCGATCCACTGGGATTAGCAGGAGAAGATTGCGATAAACTGCTTAAGCAGGCTTCCAAAAGAGCTGTTCCTTCGATAAATGATGAGCATGTTTTCCACGGTGAAGTTAACAGGAGAGGGAAGGCGGTTGGATTTCATCATGAAGGAGATCATCACGGTAAAGCGCGAATTGTTCAAATGACAAATCCACCTAATTCACAGGGCTTTTATACAGGTAAAGTAGAAATTCGCGATGCGAAGACAGGTCAATGGATACCCAAAGAACGCGAATCATCATTTTATCCAAAATCATGGAGTCAGCAAAAAGTTCTAGATGAGATTAAAGGTGCTTATCAAAATGCCACAATACAGCCAAATGGGAAATGGTCTGGAAAAGCACCTAGCGGAGTTAGAATAGAAGGATGGCTTGACGCTTCGGGTAAGATAAATACCGCATACCCTATATACACTAAGTAGAGGAAATATGAAATTTTTTATTGATAAAGATGGATATCCAGCAGTCGATATTGATTATGATCGCCATGTATTAGCTGATTTTTTAAGTGGTGATATTCAGGGTAGTATTTATAGCGTGAACGAACTTATTGATTTATGCGAATCTATCAAAAATGGCGTATTACCACTATGGGAAGGTACTGGCAATGCTCATACTGTTACCATTAAACCGGATGGTGTCGAAATATTTAACGAATATACAGAAGAAAGTCTTAAGCTCGCAACCATAGAAGAATTCAAAGGTTATCTTGAAAAATGGAAAGAATTACTTCTAAGTAGAGAATAAACATTAAAGAGCTGGAAAGATCCCAAGATCTTCCGGCTTTTTTTTAAGGGCCGCTCAGTCCTTGCTCTTAGCGGCTTTGATACTCCCCAATCAGTTCCCACATTCTCAGCTCAATTTCACTGAGCTGGTCTTGCTGTCAGACATTTACAACAAAAAACCCAGACAACGATGACTGGGTTTTTTAAACAGTTTCTTTAGCTTATTGTTTATAGAGCAGTTTTCGCCAACTGGACAATATCAATTAGCGGTTGTGGCCAAACACCAAGGATCAATACCAGTAATGCACTGAGCAACACTACAATCCCGCCAGAAGTAAACGCCCAATTGCGTGGTGTATCACGGTTCAGTGCTTTCGGCGCTGGCAGGTACAAGCTCACCATCACGCGTAGATAGTAGTAAAGACCGATGGCACTACCCACAACAACAGCACCAGTCAGCCACCACAATTTTGCTTCAACACCTGTCGCGATGACATAAAATTTGCCAATGAAGCCAAATGTTAATGGTATTCCCGCCAATGACAGCATCATCACTGTCATTACCGCTGACAGGATCGGTTTATGCCAGAACAAGCCACGATATGAGAACAGTGAATCCGCATCTGGCCCTCTGTATGGGCTGGACATCAAGCTGACCACACCAAATGCCCCAATACTGGCGAACAAATAACCGACCAGATAAATACCTGCCGTCTCTTCTGCCAACGTATGATCTTTGATGGCAACCAATACCACCAGCAAATATCCCAAATGAGCAATGGATGAATAGCCCAGCAGTCGTTTGATATTGCTTTGTGTCAAGGCCAATAAGTTACCAAACAGGATAGATGCAATAGCAATCACTGTTAGCAGAATACGTAAGGTTGTGCTTTCAGCCACGGGTGCTTCAATGAATAAACGCATGATCACTGCGAAGATCGCAACCTTACTTGCTGTTGCCAGAAAGGTCGATACCGGTGCCGGTGCGCCTTGATAAACATCCGGTGTCCACAGTTGGAAAGGCACAAGGGAAAGTTTAAAGCCCAGCCCTACGATCATCATCCCCAAGCCAGCCAGAACTAACGGTTCATGCAGTTTGCTATCGCTCAAACTTTTTCCAAGTGATGCGAAAGACAAATCACCGGATTCTGCATACAGCAATGCAATACCAAACAGCAGGAATGAAGATGCGGCCGCAGACAACAGCATATATTTAATGCCCGCTTCCAATGAACGTTTCTGGCGATACGCATAACCCACTAAGCCAAACAGCGGCAAGGTGATCAATTCAATTCCGATAAACAGTGATGCCATATGGTTGGCAGAAGAAAGCAGAATGCCCCCAGCCGCCGCAATCAACACCAACAGATAAAATTCTTCTTTATTATCGGGATAATTTTCCAACCATGAGTAGGCAAATGTCGTTGTTGCAAGGCTCGCAATCAGCACAAGCGCAGTATAGAACATTGCAAAACGATCTACATGAATCAATGGCGTGACATCCATTGGCTCCTGCTGCCCCACAAAATAGAGTGAGAACAGGGCCAGGTTTAGACCAATCACCGTCAAGGTGACATTGGTGAAATGATCGCGTCGCCACGCAATGGACAACATCACAACCACTACCGTCAATCCGACGATCAATAGCGGCAACAGTGCGATCAATTGTTCAGAAGTTATTGTCATGGCGAATTACGGCCTTGTAGTTAAAAGTGAAGCTGAATACCAATTCTGGATGTTACCCATTGCTGCGGCTGAGGTATCAAGAATTGGTTGCGGGTAAACCCCCAAAATCACCAGCAAGACAACCAACAGCAGCAAAATGGAAATTTCACGCACATCCATTCTCTGTAAGGGTTTATCAGTTTTTGCCGTACCGTAATAAGCCTTCTGCATCAAGTACAGTGCGTAAACGGAGGCAAAAACCAAACCGAACACGGATACCGTAGTCACCAGGGTAAATTGACTGAAGCTGCCGAACAGGATCATAAATTCCCCAACAAAGTTACCGGTTCCTGGCATACCTAATGTGGCTACGGCAAAAAATAGGGATATCGCCGGCAAAAGCTGAATTCTTCCCCACAATCCGCCCATTTGGCGCATGTCTCTGGTATGCAGGCGTTCATAAAGCTGACCACACAGAATGAACAAACCCGCGGCTGACAGGCCATGTGCAATCATTTGGATCACCGCTCCCTGATAAGCCAATTGGCTACCTGTGTAAATGGCGATAAGCACAAAACCCATATGGGAAACACTGGTATAAGCAATCAAACGTTTGATATCAGTCTGACTGAATGCCATCCAGGCACCGTAGAAAATACCAATAACGCCCAGCCACATGGCAATCGGAGCAAATTCCGCAGAAGCTTGCGGGAACAGAGGCAAACTGAAACGCAACAAACCATAAGCCGCCGTCTTCAACAAAATCCCTGCAAGGTCAACTGAACCTGCTGTTGGAGCCTGACTATGAGCATCCGGCAACCAGCCATGTAAAGGAACAACCGGCATTTTTACCGCGAATGCAATGAAGAAACCCAGCATTAGCAGGTATTGAACGGTGTGTGACATCGGCGTATCCAACAGTTTTTCATAGTTGAATGTCCATTCGCCAGTTGCATCATGGTGAATGAAAGCCAGTGCCAGAATCGAAATCAGCATCACCAAACCGCTGGCTTGGGTATAGATGAAGAATTTCGTTGCCGCAGTGATACGGGTTTTACCTTCTGAGCCTCTGTGCCCCCACAGGGCAATCAGGAAGTACATCGGTACTAACATCACTTCCCAGAAGAAGAAGAATAAGAATAGGTCGATGGCAAGGAAAACTCCCATCACACCACCCAATATCCACAGCAGGTTCAGGTGGAAGAAGCCTTGGTATGGCTGGTTTTCATTCCACGAACAGAGGATCGCCATCAAACCCAGTAATGCAGTCAACACGACCATCAGCAAGGATAAACCATCCAGTGCCAGATGAATGCTAATGCCGAAACGTGGGATCCACTGAAGCAAGAATTCAGATTGCCACTGTGGTATGCCCTGTGGGTTGGTGAGTGTATAACCGCCCTGTAACCACAGGTACAGGGAGAGTAACAGCGTCAGTCCCATCGCCAGAAGCGCTATCCAACGCGGCATACGGGTGCCGAAGCGCTCGGCCTGCCAACACAACAGGCCTCCGATGAAGGGCAGAAGAATTAGCCAAGGTAGTAGCATGGCGCAATGTGTCCCTTAATTAAACCAAAAGCAGCAGAGCTAAAACCAGCACTGCACCCAACCCCATAGAGGTAGCATACCAACGGACTTGTCCGTTCTCACTCCAACGTAGCCCTTTATTGCCCCAACGTGACAATATGGCTGGAATGTTCATCAGTGAGTTCAAAGGATCACTTTGCAACAGGCGAGTGATACCCTTGAATGGTTTCACAAATACCCAGTCATATAGCGCGTCAAATCCCCAGGCATGGAACCACCATGTGGAGAAGAAACGCCCTGGGGCGCTGTTCGCCGTAGCATTAACCACACCACGTTTGCCCAGATACAACGCAGCCGCCAGCAAGATACCGACAATAGCAACCACACCAGAAATAATTTCCAATGTCATTTTGCCATCATGCCCTGTCGCGCTGTTTCCTGATAGAACACTCTCAGGTAAGACTCCCGCCAGCGGTGGCACAATTAGCGCGCCCACAAAAGTGGACAACACCAGCAACACTGACAATGGCAAAGTGTGAGTAATGCCCTTGACTGGATGAGCATGGGTATTTTCTTCACCGTGGAACACGATAAAGATCATGCGGAAGGTATACAGTGATGTCATCAATGCGCCAATCAGCCCCGCCAGCATCAGGTTCATATGACCATTTGCCAACGCACCCCACAGGATTTCATCCTTACTGTAGAAACCGGCTGTCAGTAATGGCAGTGCCGACAACGCAGAGCCACCCACCAGGAAGCAGAGATAAACAAATGGGATACGCTTACTCAGCCCACCCATTTTGAAGATGTTTTGCTCATGATGGCAGGCCAGAATCACCGAGCCAGAAGCCAGGAACAGTAATGCTTTGAAGAATGCATGGGTCATCAGGTGAAAGATCGCGGCATCCCACGCCTGTACACCCAATGCCAGAAACATGTAACCAATCTGGCTCATGGTGGAATAAGCCAGCACCCGTTTGATATCTGTCTGTACCAGTGCGGCGAAACCTGCCAGCAGCAAGGTGATCGCACCAATAATACCGACCAAATGTAAGATATCAGGCGCCATCAAGAACAATGCATGGCTACGGGCAATCAGATAAACCCCGGCAGTAACCATTGTAGCGGCGTGGATCAGCGCAGAAACGGGTGTCGGACCGGCCATCGCATCTGCTAACCATGTTTGCAATGGTAACTGAGCGGATTTACCGACAGCACCACCCAGAATCATCAAGGTTGCCCAGGTGATTGCGCTAGAACCTACTTCAATATGTTGTGGCGCCAATACCGCCAATTCGCGGAAACTCAACGTACCAAGCTGGTCGTAAAGGATAAACATACCAATAGCAAGGAATACGTCACCAACACGGGTCACAATAAAGGCTTTCATTGCCGCCGCGCCATTGGCAGGGTTTTTGTAGTAGAAGCCGATCAACAGGTAACTGCACAGGCCGACGCCTTCCCAACCGAGATACATCAGTAGTATGTTATCTGCCAGTACCAATACCACCATACTGGCGATAAATAGATTGGTATAGGCGAAGAAACGGGAGTATCCCTCTTCACCGCGCATGTACCAGGAAGCGTAAATGTGGATCAGGAAACCAACGCCAGTCACAACACTTAGCATTGTCAGTGACAGACCATCCAGTACCAGATTAATCGGGATACTGAAATTATCCACTGCCATCCAGTTCCACAGCGTCTGGCTGTAGACCAGCCCCCCTGCCCCATCCTGAGTAAGAAAATCAATCGCTACCCAGAAGGTGACCAATGCTGCCAGCCCAACAGAACCACTCCCAACGGTAGCTGACAAATTTTCAGACCAGCGGCCACGGGAAAATGCCAATAGCAAAAATCCCAGCAGTGGCAGCAGAATTGTTAAATAGAGTAAGTTCATCCGCGCATCTCACTGACTGTATCAATATTCAGGTTTTGGCGACGACGGTGCAACTGTAGTAACAGTGCCAAACCGATACTCGCCTCGGCGGCTGCCAGCGTGATGGCCAGAATGTACATCACCTGACCATCAGGCTGGAGCCAATAGCTGCCAGCAACGACAAACGCCAGCGCTGAAGCATTGATCATGATTTCCAACCCGATCAGCATAAATAACAGATTGCGGCGAATAACCAGGCAGGTAAAGCCTAATGTAAACAAAATAGCCGCCAAGATGAGGCCATGGTGTAACGCTATCATTATTGTTGGTCCTCCGCACGATTGCTGATCACTTCCCCTTGCCGATTTTCACGGCCGATGTGGTAAGCCACTACCAATCCTGCCAATAACAGCAAAGAGGCCAGCTCGACCACCAATACATAAGGGCCAAACAGGCTAATCCCTACTTCTTTGGCACTGACGACTTCACCACTGATTTCAGCAGATGACAGGGTACTGATGGCGTAAACCAACACAATCAACAGCACGATAGACAGGAGTGACGGGCCAATCCAGGCACGGGGTTGTAACCAGCGCCGTTCCTGCTCGACAACTGATTTTCCCAGATTCAGCATCATCACGACGAAGACGAACAACACCATAATTGCGCCCGCGTAAACGATGATCTCCAAAGCACCAGCAAAATAGGCGCCCATTGAAAAAAACACAACGGACAGGGCTAACAAGGAAATAATCAGATACAACAGTGCATGTACCGGATGCGTATGGGTTACTACCCTGAGTGTTGCGAGAATCGCAACCAGCCCTGCGACATAAAATGTAAATTCCATGAATATCGCTCCTTACGGCAACAGGCTTTTAACGTCGATAGGCTTAGCCTCATTGTCGGCTTCACCTTTATCTTTGCCGTCAATTGCCATACCTGTCTTACGGTAAAAGTTATAGTCAGGATATTTACCTGGCCCTGAAATCAGCAGATCTTCTTTCTCGTATACCAGATCCTGACGCTTGTATTCACCCAGTTCAAAATCCGGTGTCAACTGAATAGCGGTAGTTGGGCACGCTTCTTCACACAGGCCGCAGAAAATGCAACGCGAAAAATTGACGCGGAAGAATTCAGGATACCAGCGCCCATCCTTATGCTCTGCTTTTTGCAGTGAAATACATCCCACCGGACACACCGCTGCACACAAGTTACACGCAACACAACGCTCTTCACCGTCAGGATCACGCGTCAGAACGATGCGCCCACGGTAACGGGGTGGCAGATAAACCGGCTCTTCCGGATACATTTTTGTTTCGCGTTTATGGAAGGCATGAAGCCCTATCATCCAAATACTGCGTACCTGGGTGGCAAAACCGACCACTAATTCTTTCAATGTCATGGTTCAATCACCCCCTTTATTGAGCGTTGTATAAAATAACTGCGGCTGTCGCTAGCATATTCAGTAACGTTAACGGCAGACAAACTTTCCAGCCAAACGACATCACCTGGTCATAACGAGGACGTGGCAAGGCAGCGCGGATCAAAATGAACATCATCATGAAAAATGCTGTTTTCAGCGCAAACCAGACGAATGGAGGCAAAAGAGGTCCATTCCAGCCACCAAAGAACAGCGTGACGATCAAAGCAGATACTGTCACAATCGCGATATATTCTCCGACAAAAAACAGACCGAATTTCATGCCGGAATATTCAATGTGATAGCCATCGGCCAGTTCTTGCTCGGCTTCCGGTTGGTCAAAGGGATGGCGGTGACATACCGCGACACCCGCAATGGCAAAAGTCAGGAAGCCAAAGAATTGAGGAATGACATTCCATACATGTTGCTGTGAGTTGACGATATCCACCATGTTAAAGGAGCCAGCTTGTGCCACAACGCCCATCATGGACATACCGAGGAAAACTTCATAACTCAATGTCTGTGCTGATGCACGCATCGCACCCAGCAAGGCATATTTGTTGTTACTCGCCCACCCCGCAAACAGCACGGAATAAACCGCCAAACCCGCCATCATCATGAAGAATAAGATACCAATATTCAGGTCTGCGACCATCCATGTCGGGCTGACTGGCACGATCGCAAAGGCCAGAAGCATTGAGCTGAATGCAATGACAGGAGCCAAAGTGAAAATGGCTCTGTCAGAAAAACGTGGCGCCCAGTCTTCTTTAAAGAACATTTTGATCATGTCTGCGACAAGCTGCAATGAACCGCCCCAACCGACTCGGTTTGGCCCATAACGGTTTTGAAACAGGCCAAGGATACGGCGTTCAAAGAAACTCATGAACGCCCCGCAGATCACCACGACCAGTAGAATGACAACCGCTTTCAGTACAGTAATCAGGATTTCAATGACATCGGGAGTCAACCAGCTCATTATGCAACCTCCCGTAAGTTATGGACTGATTTGCCTGCCAGAACCGGCGGTATACCTGACATTCCCAGTGGCAAGCCAATTTGCCCTTGGGCCAGATTACCACTTACGCGCACGGCCAAACGCAGTTGCTGTCCTTCACAATCAAATGTCATCACAGCGCCTTCTTTCACCTTCAAATGCTCCGCATCTTTTTGATTAATCATCACATACGGCTCAGGCATACGTTCCTGTATTACATCAGAACGTTGTGACAGCTCTTCACTGCCAAACAAGTGGAAATAGGGCGCAACATGCCATTGATCTTTTTGCGCAGTAAATGCGGTCGGGATAGCGTCAAAATAGTTCAATCCACCATCAACCGTTTCAATCAAACGAACCCCTGGATCACCAAAGCGCAGCTTGCCACCCACTTCAGCCTGGAATTTATTCCACGCTTGCGGTGAGTTCCAGCCTGGTGCCCATGCAAATGGAATTTGCTGACGTGGTGCATATGGGCTGTTGTTCCCTTCCATTGAGAAAGCAAATGCAGTATCGATATCCTGTGGCTGGCGCTGCTCATGGACACTGACATCAGCCAACATCGCGGTACGGCCACTATAACGATGAGGTGAACGCGCCAATTTTTGCCCACGAATACGGAATGTCGCATCTGGTGCCGCATCTACGATGCCTTTGAATTGCGGCATCACTTTGACACAAGCTGCAATCACGTGATCAAGTTGTGTCCAATCGGTTTGGCACTGTGTATAGGTGGTATACAGGGAATGCATCCAGCGCCAGCTTTCTAACATAACGATGGATTTATCATAAAATGCAGGTTCGTAAACCTGGAAATAGCGTTGAGCACGGCCTTCTTGATTCACCAACGTACCATCGCTTTCAGCAAAACTGGAAGCTGACAGAATCAAATGCGCCTTATCCATAATGGCGGTGCGTTGGTGATCCACGACGATCAGATTTTTCAAACTATCCAGTGCACGATCAATTTTATCCGCCGGTGCATGACGATAGAGATCGTTTTCCATAACGATAGCGGTGTCTGAATCCCCTTTAGCGATACGCTGTAAAGCAGCATCTAATGGCTGCGCCTCCATCATCGCCAATCCCAGGCTATTCGCATATGCGGCAACATAGGAAAGCCCCACATCCGCACCTTTATCTTTCAAGGCCCATGCGATATTGGCCGCAGCCTGAATCAAGGCATCACTGCCTGGATTACTGCCACTGATGATCAAGGGTTTTTTCGCATCACGCAATGCATGTGCAATGATTTCCACTTTCGATTTCAGCTCATCCGGCAGATCATTAACGGCAGGAGCGATATTGTTCAGGGAATGTGCCACGGCAAAACCCAGGCGAGCCTGATCATCAGTAGGTGCACGGTAGCTCCATGCGGCAATATCATCCAGTCGGGTTTCATCGACACTGGTTAAGAAAAGAGGATATTTGGCGTGTTGGCCAATATTCATCACAGCTGCAATCTGCCAGTCTGCCACTTTCTGAGCAGCCGCCATTTCACGCGCTTTGCCTTTCACTGCCTGACGCACAGATAACGCCATACGAGCAGCCGTTTGGGTCAGGTCTTCCCCTAACACCAGCACCGCATCATAATCTTCAATTTCACGCAGCGATGGCGTATAAACCCCACCTTGCTGGAGAATTTCTAACATCGTATCAAGGCGATGTTGTTCTTCCGCTGAAATACCACTGTAAAAGTTTTCCGCACCAACCAATTCACGCAAGGCAAAGTTACTTTCAATGCTGGCACGCGGTGAACCGATGCCAATAGCATTTTTAGCCTGACGCAAAATATCTGCGCCTCCTTGCATAACTTGCTCAGCATTCAATGAAATCCACTGATCGCCACGCAATTGTTGTGGCTGGCGAGGACGATCGTCACGGTTAACATAACCATAACCGAAACGCCCGCGGTCACACATAAAGTAGTGGTTGACTGTGCCGTTATAACGGTTTTCTATCCGGCGCAATTCACCGTAGCGTTCCCCAGGGCTGGTATTACAACCAATACTGCACTGTTGGCAGATGCTTGGCGCAAACTGCATGTCCCATTTACGGTTGTAGCGTTCTGAATGTGTTTTGTCGGTAAATACCCCTGTTGGGCAAATTTCAACCAGGTTACCGGAAAATTCACTTTCCAATGTGCCACTTTCAGGACGACCAAAATAGACGTTGTCATGAGCACCATAAACACCAAAATCCGTTCCATCCGCATAATCTTTGTAGTAACGGACACAGCGGTAACAGGCGATGCAACGGTTCATTTCATGAGCAATGAATGGCCCCAATTCCTGATTTTTGTGAGTACGTTTGGTAAAACGGTATTTTCGGAATGAATGCCCCGTCATCACTGTCATATCTTGTAAATGACAGTTACCCCCTTCCTCACAAACTGGACAGTCGTGGGGATGGTTGGTCATTAACCATTCCACAACACTGGCACGGAACTGTTTAGCTTCTTCATCATCAATAGAGATATACGTGCCATCTGACGCTGGTGTCATGCAAGACATCACCAAACGACCGCGTGTATCTTCCGCATTTTGATATTGCTTCACCGCACACTGGCGGCAAGCGCCAACGCTTCCCAGCGCTGGATGCCAGCAAAAATAAGGTATATCAAGCCCCAATGAGAGGCAGGCTTGTAACAGGTTATCAGCCCCGTTTACATCATATTCTTTGCCGTCTACATGTATCGTAGCCATAGTCAGCATGCTTCCCAATGGCCTGCCGTGGCAGGCGTTAATCAAAAATTAGCACTGTTTGTTACCAACGCTGGTTGAGCAGGTTTGGTTGAATACCCGCAATCAGATTGGTATTGCCATAATCTTTGGTGACAATTCCCGCTTCAAACTCTTCACGGAAATACTTGATAGCACTCTGCAAAGGTTCCACAGCACCTGGTGCATGGGCGCAAAACGTTTTGCCTGGACCAAGGAAACGACAGAGTTGTTCTAAAGTTTCAATATCACCTGGCTGGCCTTTGCCACTCTCAATGGCCCGGAGGATTTTGACACTCCACGGCAAGCCATCACGGCATGGTGTGCACCAACCACAAGATTCACGTGCGAAGAATTCTTCAAGATTGCGAGTCAGGGAAACCATATTGATTTCATGATCCACCGCCATTGCCAGTGCGGTTCCCAATCGACTACCCGCTTTAGCGATATGCTCAAAATCCATCGGCAAATCTAAATGGTCCGCGGTCAGAAAATCAGTTCCTGCCCCTCCGGGTTGCCATGCCTTGAATTTCAAGCCATCACGCATTCCGCCCGCATAATCTTCAAGAATTTCACGGGCAGTTGTGCCAAAAGGTAATTCCCAAAGACCTGGATTTTTGACTCGGCCAGAAAAGCCCATGAGTTTAGTACCGGCATCTTTACTTTTGCCGGCACTCAAACCGATATACCACTCTTTCCCATGTTCAAGAATGGCAGGAACGTTACACAATGTTTCGACATTGTTGACGCAGGTAGGTTTACCCCATACGCCAGCCGTCGCAGGAAATGGCGGTTTTGAACGTGGGTTTGCCCGGCGCCCTTCAAGGGAGTTAATCAAAGCGGTTTCTTCACCACAGATATAACGCCCCGCGCCAGTATGAACAAACAGTTCAAAATCAAAACCACTGCCCAAAATGTTTTTGCCAAGCAATCCAGCTGCCTTGGCTTCCTCTATGGCTTTGCGTAAATGGGCAGCCGCTTCGACATATTCACCGCGCAGGAAGATGTAACCGCGATAGGCTTTCAATGCAAAGGCACTGATTAACATGCCTTCCACCAACAGATGAGGCAATTGCTCCATCAATAGGCGGTCTTTATAAGTACCCGGCTCCATCTCATCCGCATTACACAATAAATAGCGGATATTCATGCTTTCGTCTTTTGGCATCAGGCTCCATTTCAAGCCGGTTGAGAAGCCTGCACCGCCACGACCTTTTAAGCCAGCATCTTTAACCAGTGCGGTAATTTCATCAGGAGCCATGCCCTTCAGTGCTTTTTCGGCCCCTTTATAACCATTTTGGCTTCGGTATTCATCCAGCCAGACAGGTTGTTGGTCATCACGCAACCGCCATGTCAGGGGATGAGTTTCCGCTGTGCGGATAATTTCTTTCACTCCTGAATGCGTTGTCATGGATATTGCTCCAGTAATTTTTCAATTTCTTCGGGTTTTACGTAACTGTGGGTGTCCTCATCAATCATCATCGTGGGTCCCTTGTCACAGTTACCCAGGCAGCAGGTTGGCAACAGTGTGAAACGTCCATCAGCCGTGGTTTGCCCCGGACGAATGTTCAGACTCGATTCTATCGCTGCCTGAATACCCTGGTAGCCCGTGATGTGACATACGACACTGTCACAGTAGCGAATAATGTGACGCCCCACTGGTTGCCGGTAAATCTGGCTGTAAAACGTTGCCACCCCTTCCACGTCACTGGCCGGAATACCTAATACCTCAGCAATGGCATAAATGGCACCATCTGGCACCCAACCACGCTGTTTTTGCACAATTTTCAGTGCTTCGATTGACGCAGCACGCGGATCTTCGTAGTGGTGTTTTTCCTGCTCAATGGCATTACGTTCGTCAGCACTCAATACAAACTCATCCGGGGTCTGAGCGTCCGTTACGTTAACTACATCAAGGCGTGCTTGCTTGTTTGTGTTAAATTCACTTTGCATCGTTAGCGATCCACATCAGACATAACAAAATCGATACTGCCCAGATAGACGATAAGGTCAGAAACCAGACTACCGCGGATCACCGATGGAATTTGCTGCAAGTGAGCAAAACTTGGTGTACGGATACGGGTACGGTAGCTCATGGTGCTACCATCGCTGGTCAAGTAATAACTGTTGATACCTTTAGTCGCTTCGATCATCTGGAATGATTCATTGGCAGGCATGACCGGCCCCCATGATACTTGCAGGAAGTGGTTAATCATGGTTTCGATATGCTGCAAAGTCCGTTCTCTCGGTGGCGGAGTGGTCAGTGGATGATCAGCCTTGAATGGTCCTTCCGGCATATTTTTCAGGCACTGCTCAAGGATACGCATACTCTGACGGATTTCTTCCACTTTCAGCATTACCCGGTCATAGCAATCACCGTTGTAGCCTGTTGGTACTTCAAAATCGAAATTTTCATAACCAGAATAAGGGCGCCATTTACGTACATCAAAACCAATGCCAGTGGCACGCAGCCCCGCACCGGTAACCCCCCAGTCCAAAGCTTGTTTGGCATTGTAGGCCGCAACCCCAACAGAGCGCCCTTTCAGGACACTGTTTTTCAACGCTGCTTTGACATAGGAATCCAAACGTTTCGGTAGCCAGTCCAGCAATTCACGCAAGAGTTTGTCCCAACCACGCGGTAAATCATGCGCAACACCACCGATGCGGAACCATGCCGGATGCATACGAAATCCCGTAATCGCCTCGACGACATCGTAAACCTTCTGCCGGTCAGTAAAGGCAAAGAAGACGGGCGTCATCGCACCAACGTCCTGGATAAATGTACTGATATAAAGCAGATGGCTATTAATGCGGAACAGTTCGGACAACATGACACGAATTGTTTTCACCCGATCGGGGACTTCAATACCAGCCAGCTTTTCAACCGCCAGCACATACGGCATTTCGTTAACACATCCTCCCAAATATTCGATGCGATCGGTATAAGGGATATAGCTGTGCCATGACTGACGTTCTCCCATTTTTTCGGCACCCCGATGGTGGTAGCCGATATCGGGAACACAATCGACGATTTCTTCGCCGTCAAGTTGCAGAATAATGCGGAATGCACCGTGAGCAGAAGGATGGTTTGGACCGAGATTAAGGAACATGAAGTCTTCATTATCTGTACCGCGCTTCATCCCCCACTCTTCGGGTTTGAAAGTCAGCGCTTCCATTTCCAGATCTTCTTTCTGCTTAGTCAAGACGAAAGGATCAAATTCCGTGGCACGGGCAGAATATTCCTTACGCAACGGATGACCTTCCCATGTCGGTGGCATCAAGATACGACGCAAATTGGGATGGCCATTGAAGGTGATGCCAAACATTTCCCACGTTTCACGTTCATACCAGTTGGCATTTGGGAAAATTGACGTGACAGTTGGGATATTCAGGTCTTGTTCAGCGAGCGCGACTTTCAGCATGATGTCGCGATTACGCTCAATAGAAAGGAGATGATAAAACACCGAAAAGTCAGCTGCCGGCAAGCCTTCTCGGTGAGAGCGCTGACGCTCATCGACGCCATGCAAGTCAAACAACATGACATAAGGTTTAGGCAATTTTTTCAGGAACGTTATTACCTTCAGTAACTGTTCCCGTTTGACCCAAACAACTGGCATACCAGTGCGGGTCGGCTGGATGGTAAAGGCATCCGGGCCAAATTGACGATTAAGCTCGCTGACAACCGGATCATCAAGATGATCTCGTGTTGCCCAAGCAGGCCGGGCGCTTTCTTGCGCTATCTGATCTGTCATCATTCTTCACCACAACGCTTGATCAGGGTTTTTGTGATCGCAACACATTGCTCTGGTTACGCTATATGGCTAAAAGCCTTAAATTTCGTCTGGAGTACGCAGATTTTTCACTGCAATACGTTCACCGCGTTTCCTTTCTCTTTCTGATTGCATATTGGCGCGGTAAACCCCTTGATCGCCAACCACCCATGACAGTGGGCGTCGTTCTTTGCCTATGGACTCTTGCAACAGCAGCAGAGCCTGCATATAGGCTTCAGGGCGAGGAGGGCAACCAGGAATATAAACATCGACAGGGATAAATTTATCAACCCCTTGAACTACGGAGTAAATGTCGTACATACCACCAGAGTTTGCGCAGGCTCCCATTGAGATAACCCATTTCGGCTCCAGCAATTGGTCGTACAGGCGTTGAATGACGGGCGCCATTTTGACGAAACAGGTCCCGGAAATCACCATGAAATCAGCCTGACGGGGAGATGCTCGCAATACTTCGGCACCAAAACGTGCAACATCGTGGACAGCGGTAAATGACGTCACCATTTCCACGTAGCAGCAAGAAAGTCCAAAGTTATAAGGCCACAGGGAGTTTTTCCTCCCCCAATTCACCATATTATGCAGAGCATGTTCCAGTTTCCCCATATAGACACTTCGGTGAACATGTTGCTCCAAGGGATCGCTGACAGTTTCCTGTTTTTGCAGGGGATAACGGTCATTCTCACCGTTAGGATCTATGCGGGTGAGCGTATAATCCATCTTTATGCCTCGCTATTACTGCATGTGACTGTTGTTGGTATGATCGCCAGTAGTGTTGATATAAGTATCAGCACTCGGTTTACTAACCTGACGTTTTGAACGCGCTGGTGTCCAATCCAATGCCCCAATACGCGCCAGATAAACCAAACCTGCCAATAACACCAAAATGAAAATGCTTGCTTCGGCAAAGCCTAGCCAACCGCTCTCTTTGATTGAGACGGCCCATGCATACAGGTAAAGGACTTCAATGTCGAAGATAACAAAGAACATGGCAACCAGATAAAACTTCGCCGACAGACGCAAACGTGCACTACCGACAGAATCGATACCTGATTCATAAGGGACGTGTTTTGCCCTGGCTTTCGCCCTGCCCCCCATGAAGTACCCACCCAGTAGCATGAATGCGCACAAACCAAGAGCACCTATTAGAAAAACCGCGAATGCCCAGTGATGGGCTAAAATTCCAGTGGATGTAGACATACTCGTTGCTTACTCATCAAAAGTGGTGTCAAAGTGTCTGCTCTTTTTGCCGGCAGTGTTGCACCACATCGATTCATGGGAAGGGATAACAACCAAATCTGAAACAACGCTAATCAATGTATCTTATCGATTGAATCGTCTTGGTTTTTATTCCTCTCAACAAAATTCGCCCTAACGGCAAAAGCACCTGCCTATTTATTTACAAACCACAAACCATTAATTAACGGATTGTGCTGGCATACCGCTAAAACGTGTCAGTCGTACAAAAAAACATCTTCCTGACATAACTAGTCTAACCGATAACTCGACTTTACTACACCATTATCGCAGGAAAAACCTGTCTTTCCACTGCACTGCTTGGGGTATTTTTATGATCAAGTGCACAGTTTCATTGAAAAACATTCAACACTTGAATGTAATTTATTCAACGATTAATAAATTGTTTCTAAAAAGAACGATTAAAGTGCAATAAGCGAGCTATTTCTGAAAATGGTTTATTTTATCAAGTTAGGGAAATAAAATTTGTTAACAAAACAACATTCTATTAACCAAAATTCGAAAGGTATAGGAAAATTAGTAGGGTATATTTCTTATTAGAAATATCAGAAATGGAAATGAAAATTTGAGAAGATTATTAATAAGTAATTAGCAACAGGCTAATACTTCCATAAATAAAATGGAAATATTAGCCTATAAAACACATAATACTTATTCGTCTATATTTTCAGCGGAATTTTCATCCACTGTTTCAGTTGATTTGATGGGTTCAATCGTATCGATAGATTCATCCATTTCGTCGGATTCATCAGATTCAACAGCTGTTACAGTATAAGGTGTTTTCTTATTTTCTATTGCATCAAAAACAGTCAAAACAGATTCGTTCTGTTCGTTACTATTACGATATAAGAAGAATTGGATTTCCGGCAGACGTGGTAATCCTTCAATTTCACCTAAAATTCTCAGGTCCGCATTCTGCATTTCCAGAGGGCGAGCCGTAATGCCGACTTCTGCATTCACAGCCGCGCGAACAGCGGATAAGGAAGCAGCTTCATACGCAATACGCCATGAAATGCCAGCCATATCCAGTGTTTCCTGAGCGATCTGGCGGAAAGGATTAGTTTCATCCATTACAACCAACGGGACAGGCTCGTTTGTCTGCAATTGGAAATCTGGTGCACAGTGCCATAAAACAGGCGAAGAACGTAAGAGTGTTTTAGGATGGTGGTTGATTTTTGCTGTGGTGACTGCCAAATCAATCTCATGGTTATCCAACATGCTTTCGATAAACTGAGCGCGCTTAATACGCACATCAACGGCCACACGTGGATAGACAGAGGCAATACGGTTCAATAAGAAAGGAAGCAGTGTATCAACAGCGTCATCGGATACACCTATTCTTAATTCACCGTCGGCATCATTGTAGGTTAATGATGCGGTTGCATCGTCATTAGCACGCAGAATTTGGCGTGCGTAACCAAGAAGTTGAAGACCATGTTCGGTCAGAAGCTTATTGCGACCGTGACGAGCAAACAACTCTCTCCCCACGAGATGTTCCAACCGCTGCATTTGCTGACTCACAGCTGACTGCGTTCTAGAAACAGCTGCCGCTGCTGCTGCAAAAGTATTTAAGTCAGCAACAGCAACAAAAGTTCTTAGCAGATCGAGATCGAGGTTTATTATCTGACGATTTGCATTTATCATTGTTTATTCATCACTTTTTTTTGATTTTAATTACTAACTAACCTGGTGTTTTTACTTCAGCAGTATCAAATAAAATAATACCGATTGTGACATTACTCTACTCTATTAAATAGGGCAAAGGTTTACTTCATTTTTTTACTATTTAAATCATCATGGGTTTTATTTTCTCCTTTCTTAACAAAATTTATGCAATCCCAAAATAAGTCTAGAGAGAAAACCCTATTTACATCACATAATCACGAATTTCCAGTACAAATATCCTTTTTCTGACTTGCTTCAAAGAATAACCTAATCTGAATTAGGAACACTTAACATTATCAGATAGTATTAGAATTTTTAATAAATTGACATTTTTATCGAATAGGCTCAAAAATGCTATGGATAAAAACTCAAAAAATTTGTCAAAGTATCCTGAGATAAAAACCTAAATTAACTTTAGGTCAGTAAAGATAAATTATAAG
>NZ_JADEUF010000082.1 GCF_015163655.1 Xenorhabdus griffiniae
TCACTTCAATATGCGTGTGCGCGAAGCGGGGGAGAGATCAGGTTTCATAGAGCGTTGTAAATTGCAACTTGAAGTTTAATACGTATATAAAATGATTCCTTATTTTTTTATATTTTAATCATGTGAGGAAACACAAATGTTGAACACGATCCAAAGAAATTGGTTTGACCAGTATATGGTTCCCTGTTTTTCACCGGCAAATTTTATCCCTGTCGTCGCTAAAGGCTCACGTGTCTGGGATCAGAATGGTAAGGAATATATTGATTTTGCTGGTGGAATTGCGGTGAATTCACTTGGTCACGCTAATGATGAATTAAAGAATGTATTAAATTTTCAAATGGAAAATATATGGCATATTGGTAATGGTTATACAAATGAACCTGTTTTAAAACTGGCGAAATCTCTGGTTGAAAATACATTCGCAGATAAGGTTTTTTTCTGTAATTCGGGAGCAGAAGCAAATGAAGCTGCATTAAAAATTGCCAGAAAATATGCATTAGATAAATATGGAGATCATAAGAACGAAATTATTTCATTTGAGAACTCCTTCCACGGCAGAACATTATTTACTGTGACTGTCGGAGGGCAACCTAAATATTCTCAAGATTTTGCGCCATTGCCGCAGCAAATTACTCACCTGCCATTTAATGATATCGATACTATCAAGGCCCATATATCAGAAAAAACTTGTGCTGTGATTGTTGAACCGATCATTGGGGAAGGCGGGGTGATCCCTGCCGAGCCGGCATTTTTAAAAGGATTACGGGAATTATGTGATCAATATCAAGCGTTGCTGATTTTTGACGAAATCCAAACGGGTATAGGCCGCACTGGGTATTTGTATGCCTACGAGGGGATTGGGGTAGAGCCAGATATCTTAACCAGTGCCAAAGGGCTGGGTGGTGGATTCCCGATAGGTGCCATGTTGGTCAGGCAACATATCGCAGAGGCTTTCCAGCCGGGATCACACGGTACAACATTTGGTGGAAATCCGCTGGCGGCAGCCGTTGCTAACAAAGTCGTCGAGTTGGTGAACCAACCGAAGTTTCTTGCTGGGGTGCAAGAGCGTCACCATGAATTTATGAGGAGGATGTCCAAGCTTAATCAACGTTATCAAGTATTCAGTGAATTGCGCGGTAAAGGGTTATTGTTGGGCGCTGAGTTGGTTGAAAAATATCAGGGTAAAGCGAAAAACCTGACTAATATCGCTGCGGAAGAGGGATTGATTGCTTTGATAGCCGGTCCCAATGTGTTGCGTTTTGCTCCTGCATTAAATATCGAACAGCAGGATATCAATGACGGTTTCATCCGCCTTGAAAACGCCCTCAGGCGATTTGTTCAGGAATAAAGCCGATTTGAGGTGATATCATGATGTTATTTAGACCCGTTCAATATGAAGATTTAGGGGATATCCTCAATCTTTCGTCCCGTGCAGGAATTGGCCTGACAACATTACCCAATAATCAGGAATATCTGGCAGCACGGATTTCACGCAGTATTGATTCTTTCAACGATGCAAAGGGACGAGCACAACAAGGATTTTTATTTACCTTGGAAGATACGGAAAAGCATCGTGTTGTTGGTGTCAGTGCGCTGGAAGTTGCTGTTGGGCTGGAAGAGCCTTTTTACAATTTTCGCGTACATCGATCAGTGCGAGCTTCCCGTGAATTGGGTGTCTATAACACATTTGAAACGCTGGTTGTCGGGCAGGATTATACCGGATGCACTGAATTGTGTACGTTATTCCTTGATCCCGATTATCACGGCGGAGGCAATGGTGTTTTTCTTTCCCGAAGCCGCTTGCAGTTTATTGCCGCATTCAGGCCTCTCTTTCCAAAATGCATTTTTGCGGAAATGCGTGGCGTTGCGAATCAACAGGGTGAATCGCCATTCTGGGATGCTCTGGGGAAACATTTCTTTAATGTCTCCTTTGCTGAAGCTGACTACTTGACGGGCATTGGCTCCAAAACGTTTATTGCAGAATTGATGCCATTTCATCCCATTTATGTCCCTTTGTTACCAGAAGAAGCACGCCAGACCATTGGTCAGGTACATGAAAATACGCTGCCTGCCCGCGCTATTTTGGAAAAAGAGGGATTTGCTTATCACGATGCGGTCGATATTTTTGATGCGGGCGCTATCCTTGATGCCGAAATTGACAATGTACGGACAATCAGAGCCAGCCGGCTTGTGCATGTTAAAAGAAACGATCAGGTTTCCCGATCGCAGGGCGGCGTACAATGCATTGTCTCTAACCTGAATTTTCAATCGTTTAAAGCACTCCTGTTGTCTGTTTCTGAATCTTTGGATAGCGATGAATTGCTGCTTACCTCCGCAGAAATGGCAGTACTGCATGTGGATGATGGCGATCCGGTACGCTTCGTTTCTCTTTTCTCTTAGCGGTTTTCACCATTAAAAACGTTGTCATTAAGCGCTGTTGCAATTGAGGAATTTCACAATGAATCATCAAGCAAATTACATTGGCGGTGAGTGGATAGCAGGGAAGGGCCTGCCTGTTATTAAATATTCTCCTGTAGATCAGCGGATCTTATGGCAGGCGAACGGTGCTGCTGAGCATCAGGTAGTTGAAGCCTGCCAATCCGCCCGTAAAGCATTTCCTGCATGGTCTGGATTGGCGGTTGAAAAACGGATTGCGATTATTCAGACATTTGCTGATTTGCTGACTCAAGAAAAAGAAAAAATCGCGCAGGTGATCAGTGAGGAAACCAGTAAGCCTTTGTGGGAAACACGGACAGAAATTCAATCGATGATAGGCAAGGTTGCTATTTCAATTGAAGCATGGTTACAGCGAACCGGGTATTCCGAAACACCGATGCCAGACGGAAAAGCGATATTACAGCATCGTCCTCACGGAGTGATGGCTATCTTCGGTCCCTATAATTTTCCGGGGCATTTACCGAATGGACACATTGTCCCTGCGCTCATTGCCGGTAATACATTGGTGTTCAAGCCCAGCGAATTAACGCCGCTGACGGCGGAAAAAACCATGGAATTGTGGATTAAAGCGGGATTGCCTGTAGGGGTATTGAATTTGGTTCAGGGAGGCAAAGAAACCGGTGGTGCCTTGCTGGATAATCGCGAAATTGATGGTGTGCTGTTTACAGGCAGTGCAGCAACGGGGTTCCACTTTCATCGCCTATTGGCAGGTCAGCCAGAAAAAATGCTGGCTCTGGAGATGGGCGGCAACAATGCCCTGATTGTAGACGATTATGATGATATTGACGCCGCGGTTTACACCATTATCCAGTCAGCCTTTATCTCCGCGGGGCAGCGCTGCACTTGTGCCCGTCGGTTGTTGGTGAAGCAAGGAGAGAAGGGCGATGCGTTGATCCAACAGTTAGTTGATGCCGCAGGCCAGATTGTGCCTGGTCATTGGAATGCTGATCCTCAGCCTTTTATCGGCGGCGTCATCTCTTTAGCGGCGGTGGAGAGTTTGCTGGACGCTCAGAATAAGTTATTGGCCCTGGGGGGGAGATCTTTGCTCACCTTAACCCAGCCTGATCAGCATTCGACGTTTATGACACCCGGCATCATTGATCTCACCAATGTTAAAGATATTCCTGACGAAGAATATTTTGGGCCTCTGTTGACAGTTAAGCGCTATACCACTTTCGATGAAGCCATCTCAATGGCAAATGATACCCGATTTGGACTGGCAACCGGGCTAATTTCTCCTGATCCCGGCCTGTTTGAGAAGTTAATGCAAGCGGCGAGAGCGGGGATCGTGAACTGGAATAAACCGCTGACAGGCGCATCCAGCAAGGCTCCGTTTGGTGGTATTGGGGCTTCTGGTAATCATCGCCCCAGTGCTTATTATGCCGCGGATTATTGCGCCTGGCCGATGGCTTCCCTGACGACGGAAAGTTTAGTGTTGCCTGAAACACCGGCACCAGGACTTAATTTTTTCATCAATCAATCGGATGTCAGAGGTGGTTATGTCAGGAATTGAAGCAAATTTTGATGGTTTGATCGGCATGACACACCATTACGCCGGCCTGTCAACGGGGAATAAAGCGTCCATCAATCATCAAGGGAAAGAATCTAATCCGCGTAAAGCCGCACTTCAGGGATTGATGAAAATGAAGGCGTTGTCTGATATGGGGTTAGTACAGGGGGTTTTGCCCCCGCAACAGCGTCCTAACCTGCCCGTGTTGCGACAGATCGGGTTTACCGGCAGTGACGAACAGGTATTAAATAAAGTCGCACAATATTCTCCGTTGTTATTGTCTAATCTCAGTTCCGCCTCTTCCATGTGGACAGCAAATGCGGCAACGGTTTCTCCTTCAGCAGATAGTGCGGATCAACGTGTCCACTTCACGGTAGCAAATTTAAATAACAAGCTGCATCGTTCGCTGGAAAGCACCACGACTTCACGAGCTCTGAAAGCAACTTTCCCAGCGCAAAACTATTTTGTTCATCATGATCCTCTGCCACAACATGTGGATTGGGGAGATGAAGGTGCGGCAAACCACAATCGTTTTTGTGGCGAATATGACGAAGCTGGTGTGCAGTTATTTGTTTACGGACGCAAGGCATTGCAGGAAGGGATTGTACCTAAGCGTTATCCCCCTCGGCAGACACTGGAAGCTAGCCAGGCAATCGCCCGCCTGCATCAATTAGAGGACTCCAGAACGGTATTTGCCCAACAAAATCCCGTAGCCATTGATAGTGGTGTGTTTCATAACGATGTCATTTCAGTGAGTAACCGTCATGTTCTTTTTCATCACCAGCAGGCTTTTTTAAATCAGCAAGCAGTATTGACCGAGTTGGGGGAGAAAATGGCGCGGCTTGGGCACAACTTGGTGGCGATTGAAGTGCCTATGGAGCAAGTCACCCTTCAGGATGCGGTCGAATCTTACTTGTTTAACAGCCAGCTGTTGAGCCAGCCGGATGGCAACATGATGCTGATTTTACCGGAAGAGTGCCGCCAAAATCACAATGTTTCAGCTTACTTGCAAGAGTTGATTGCAAAAGGAAACTCTCCCATCAATAAACTCCACTTTTTTGACTTGCGAGAAAGTATGCGCAATGGCGGTGGACCGGCTTGTTTGCGACTCAGGGTTGTTTTAAATGAACAAGAGTTGGCAGCAGTCAATCCAGCTACCTTGATGACACCAAAATTGTATCAACGCCTGGCGGCATGGGTGGAACGCCATTATCGGGATTCCTTGTATGTAGCTGATCTTGCTGATCCGCAGCTATTGAGGGAGGTCTATTTTGCCCTTGATGAACTGACACAGATCCTTAAGTTAGGTTCGATTTATGAATTTCAGAATTAATCAGGAGATGAAATGGATTTACTGACTTTATTGCTTGAAAACAAGATCGAAAATAACTTGGTTTTTCCGCCAACGATTCAGTCATCATGGCTAGCGGAAGGGGTATTACAGTTATTACCGCAAAAACGACCACAAGTAACAAGGGCCTCTTCACAAGAAAAATCTGTCGATACGTTGATTATCTCCGCCGGAATTCATGGCAATGAAACGGCACCGGTAGAAATACTTATCCAGTTATTATCACAACTGGCTCAGGGAAAATTGCCATTGCAACATAATCTTCTGCTGGTATTTGGCAATTTACCCGCCATGCGGGCAGGGCAACGATATATTGATTATGATCTCAACCGTATGTTTGGTGGCCGTTATCAAAATTTTCCTTTAGGGAATGAATCGAAGCGGGCAATGGAATTGGAGTCTGCTATCCAGCGATTTTTTCATGAAACGGCGGTGATGGCATCAACGCAATATCGGCACCTTGATCTTCATACTGCAATCCGAGGTTCCTGTCATGAACAGTTCGCCCTATTGCCATACCAGGCACGTGAATATGCTGCGGATTTTTTACAATGGCTGGAAGATAGCGATCTCGATGCCTTGGTATTTCATAACACAGCAGGGGGAACGTTCAGTCACTTTACCAGCGAACATTACAATGTGGATAGTTGCACGCTGGAGATCGGTAAGGCGCTGCCTTTTGGACAAAATGATTTAACCAGGTTCAGCAATATTACCACGGCCTTGCAGGATTTGATTGCTGGATTGCCTTCAGGTAAACGCGTTAAAGCGGCGTTTAAACGCTATCGTGTGGTTGATGCAATTATCAAACAACATGACAGTTTTCAGCTCAATATCCCAGAAGATACAAAAAATTTCACTGAATTGCCGCAAGGTTTTGATATCGCCCATCAGCAATATCAATCCTGGAAGATTGAATCGCCTGCCAACTTTATCCTGTTTCCCAACGCTCATGTTGCTGTTGGGCTACGGGCAGGACTGTTGTTAGAAAAATTAACCTAATCAATTCATAAAACAGCAAGCCGTAGAGGTTATTGATGACGAGATCATTAAAAACACCGGTGGAACAATCAGCCGATGAGCAAAAACTGCACCGTGGATTGGGTAAGCGCCATGTTCAGTTGATCGCAATTGGTGGTGCCATTGGGACAGGATTGTTTATGGGAGCAGGGAAAACCATCGCAGTATCAGGGACTTCAATTATCCTGACTTATCTTTTGATTGGCTTTTTTGCTTTTATGGTCATGCGGGCAATGGGGGAACTGTTGCTCACCAAATTGGATTACAGGACGTTTGCTGATTTTGTCGCGGATTATCTTGGGGATAAGGCCAGCTATTTTCTGGGATGGACTTATTGGATGAGCTGGATCGTCAGTTGCATCGCAGATGTGGTGGTATGTGGTGGTTATATCCAGTATTGGTTCCCAGACAGTTGGCTTTGGTTAACGGCACTGTTTATTTTGGCATTGATGTGCCTGTGTAATTTCTTCTCAGTACGGCTGTTTGGTGAAACGGAATTCTGGTTTGCCATGATTAAAGTGGTGACGATAGTGGCTTTAATTATCGTTGGCATTGGTATGGTTTTTGTCGGCTGGACTTCTCCCAATGGTGTGACCGCTTCTATAAACCATTTGACGGAGCCTGAAGTCTTTCTGCCCAATGGCGTATTGGGATTTCTGGCGGGTTTTCAGATTGCGATTTTCTCTTTTACCGGTATTGAGCTGGTTGGCACTGTGACGGCTGAAACCAAAGAGCCAGAGAAAATCTTACCCAAAGCGATCAACAGTATTCCGATCAGGGTCATTATCTTTTATGTGCTTTCCATGATGTGCATTATTGCTGTTACCTCATGGCCACAGATTTCATCGGAAGTGAGTCCCTTTGTGACGTTGTTTGCATTGGCAGGGTTGCCAGCAGCAGCAGCGGTGATTAATTTTGTTGCCCTGACTTCGGCGATGTCCTCGGCCAATAGTGGGTTATATGCCTGTACCCGTATGCTTTATGGTTTGTCCACGGAAAAGCTGGCGCACCGCAAATTTGGGCAACTTTCAATCAACAGTGCCGTTCCCATATTTAGCTTGATATTTTCGGTGCTTTGTATGGCAAGTGGCGTATTCTTGCTATTTATTATCCCCAATGTCATGAAATTATTCACTATTGTTACGACTGTGGCAGCCATTATGGTGATTTATAGCTGGTGTATGATACTGATTGCTTATCTGGCTTATCGCAAGAAACGTCCTGACCTGCATAAAAAATCTATCTATAAAATGCCAATGGGCATTCCTATGACATGGTGTACCTTGCTATTTTTTGCCTTTACGGTGGTGATCATGGTGTTTGATTATGACACCCGTATTGCTCTATATGGTACGCCGGTGTGGTTTGTGATATTGGAAATGTTGTGGCGAATGAGAAAACATCGGGAAAAACAGAAAATTCAGCAAGAAATAGTAAATTGAATTAAACAGATCCTATGAAGATATTTTTTATATTATTGGGAGATAGATCATGATACTTGAATCCAAATTTTTTAGCATCTTGGACCCAGATATAACGGGACCATTGACGCGTAGTGAGTCAAATTTAATAAATATGTCTTCCAGGGGATCTAATATTAAAGATTTTATCACTATCAGAGAGGTTGGGCTTCAAGAGGCTTTATGTATTGCTAATCAAATAAGAACGAACATGATTAATGCTGATTGGTTGATAAGTGCGAATCAGAACAGACAATTAAGTCGGGAGCAGGAACGATGGAATTCGAGGTATAAGGCTAGCTATAGAATACTTTCCCACATCTCTTGTCTCTTAGAAAGTAATTTTGCCGGTGTTTCCGCTTCAATAGAGTATTATTCCTTTGTTATGTTTTTTCAAGGAACACCAATTGGTATGTTGATATTTTCTAACAACAAGGAAAGAGTCACAGAACCTTCTTCTATTATAGAGTTTGCTACCCATATAGGTATTAGAAATAGTGGGATTTTTCTAATGGAATATGCGGTAAACAAATCAAAAACACTGGGTAAAAATGGGAATATCAAACTAATACCAGAGCCTGCTGCGAGAAATGTTTACTTTCAATATGGGTTTGGATATCAAAGAGGTTACATGGTATTAGAACCAGACAAAAGTGATAAATGGGGATTTTGGCGGGGAGAATACTATTTTAAGGCAAGTTGTGTATAAACAGAAAGTTTCTGCCCCCCTGAACCATTGAAAAGAATTACTGATCATCAGCAGACAAAAAATAACCCTACGCTAACAGCATAGGGCTATCTTATGTTTATGCAGCGAGAAAATTACGCGTTTTCTTGCTGGGTTGCCTGAATTGCAGTCAGTGCAACAGTGTAAACGATATCATCAACCAGTGCGCCACGGGACAGGTCGTTAACGGGTTTACGCATACCTTGCAGCATTGGTCCGATAGAAACCAGATCTGCTGAACGCTGTACCGCTTTGTAAGTGGTATTACCGGTGTTCAGATCCGGGAAGATGAACACGGTGGCCTGGCCTGCAACCGGCGAGTTAGGCGCCTTGGATTTTGCTACATCTGCCATGATAGCCGCGTCATACTGCAATGGGCCATCGATGATCAGATCTGGGCGTTTTTCCTGTGCCAGACGGGTTGCTTCACGCACTTTTTCAACGTCGCTGCCTGCACCAGAGTTTCCGGTGGAGTAAGAGATCATCGCAACGCGAGGCTCAATACCAAATGCTTTCGCAGAATCCGCAGATTGGATTGCGATTTCAGACAGTTGTTCTGCGGTCGGATCTGGGTTGATCGCACAGTCTCCGTAAACCAGCACTTGTTCTGGCAGCAACATAAAGAAGACAGAAGAAACCAGAGAGCTGTTTGGTGCCGTTTTAATTAACTGCAATGGCGGGCGGATGGTGTTCGCTGTGGTATGCACTGCACCGGAAACCAGACCATCAACTTCGTTTTGTTCCAGCATCATGGTGCCCAGAACGACGTTGTCTTCCAATTGTTCGCGGGCAACAACTTCGGTCATGCCTTTGTTCTTGCGCAGTTCAACCAGACGTGGCACATAGCGTTCACGTACGGATGCAGGGTTAACAAGTTCAATACCTGCGCCCAGTTCAACGCCTTGAGCCGCTGCTACACGACGAATTTCTTCTGGATCGCCCAGCAGGATACATTCTGCAATGCCACGCTCAGCACAGATAGCCGCTGCTTTGACGGTACGTGGTTCGTCGCCTTCCGGCAGAACGATACGCTTGCCAGCCTGACGAGCCAGTTCGGTTAACTGGTAACGGAATGCAGGTGGAGACAGCAGGTTTGGACGCTCTGATGCAGCTGCCAGAGAATCGATCCACTCGCTGCTGATGTGTTGTGCAACGTAGTTTTGTACTTTTTCGATGCGCTCATGGTCATCGGCTGGCACTTCCAGACTGAAACTTTGCAGGTTCAGGGAAGTCTGCCATGTGTTGGTCTTCACAGTGAAAACGGGCAGGCCGGTGTTGAATGCACGTTCGCACAGTTCACGGATAGAATCGTCAATTGAGTAACCACCGGTCAGCAATACAGCACCAATTTCAACACCATTCATGGCTGCCAGACATGCCGTGATCAGTACGTCAGGGCGGTCAGCCGAAGTCACCAGCAGAGAACCCGGACGGAAGTACTCCAGCATGTTAGGAATGCTGCGAGCACAGAAAGTCACGGACTTAATGCGACGGCTTTCGATAGCACCTTCATTGATAATGCTAGCTTTCAGGTGCTTAGCCATATCAATTGCACGGGTAGCGATCAGGTCAAAACTCCACGGGATACAACCGAGAATAGGCAGTGGGCTGTTTTTGAAGATAGTTTTTGGATCGACGTTAGTGATCGTCGCTTTGGTTGATTCGTCAAAGATCTCGGATAAATCAGGGCGTGTACGGCCTTGGTCATCAACCGGGGCATTCAGTTTATTGACGATAACACCGATAATGTTTTGGTTCTTGCTGCCACCGTATTCAGCCCGGCTCAGTTCAATTCTTTCTTTCAGTTGCTCTGGAGTATTGGTACCCAGGGCTGTCACGAACACGATTTCAGCGTTCAGTGTCTTGGCGATTTCATAGTTCAGGGACTGGGCAAACGGATGTTTGCGAGTCGGCACCAAACCTTCGAGCAGAACCACTTCCGCATCTTTGGTGTTTTCGTGGTAACGCGCCACGATCTCTTCCATTAATACGTCTTTTTTGTTAGTACTTAGCAGTGACTCCACATACGCCATATCCAGAGGTTCAGCAGCATGGATGCTGGAGTGTGAACGGATAATGGAAGTGGTTTGATCCTGAGAACCAGTGTGACGTGGTTGGGCGATAGGTTTGAAAACGCTCAGGCGAACGCCTTTTTGCTCCATAGAGCGAATAACACCCAGGCTGACACTGGTTAAACCAACGCTAGTGTCAGTAGGGATTAACATAATTGTACGGGACACGGAAACCTCTTTAACGGTTGCTCGTCAGTCAATAAATGATATCTTCGTGAAAACCGCCAGCATTGCTGGCGGTTATAAAATCATGCTGATTATGCGGTCAGACGTGCTGAATCCTGAGCAATAACCAACTCTTCATTGGTTGGAATAACCAGAGCTGGGCGGCTGTTATCTGTCGTGATAACGCCTGATTTGCCGAAGCGAGCAGCAAGGTTACGCTCATGATCATATTCAAAGCCCAGCAGAGCCACTTTCTTCATGGTCAGTTCACGAACCAGAGCGGAGTTTTCACCGATGCCACCAGTGAAAATAATGGCGTCCAGACGGCCTTCCATCAATGCACTGTATGCGCCGATGTATTTAGCCAGACGGTGGCAGTAAACATCCATAGCACGTTTAGCGTCAGCTTTGGTTTCGTAGTTGTCTTCTACATAACGGCAATCGCTGGTGACTTCAGTCAAACCTAAGAAACCAGACTCTTTGGTCAACAGGGTATTGATCTGAGCAATGCTCATACCCATTGCATCGTGCAGATGGAATACGATAGCGGGATCGATATCACCACTGCGGGTTCCCATGACCAGGCCTTCCAGTGGAGTCAGGCCCATGGAAGTATCAACACACTGACCGTTAACAATGGCAGAAACAGAACCACCGTTGCCCAGGTGGCAAGTGATGACATTCAGTTCTTCAACGGGTTTGTTCAGCATCTTGGCTGCTTCACGGGAAACATAGAAATGGCTGGTACCATGTGCACCATAACGACGGATGCCATGCTCTTTGTACAGGTTGTAAGGCAGTGCGTACAGGTATGCTTCTTCAGGCATAGTCTGGTGGAATGCGGTGTCAAATACGGCAATGTTTTTCTCAAGCAGATGAGGGAAGGCTTTTTTCGCTTCAGCAATACCGATCAGGTGAGCTGGGTTGTGCAGAGGGGCGAATGGAATAGCCGCTTCAATGCCTGCGATAACTTCATCGGTGATAACCACGGAAGACGTGAACTTCTCACCACCATGAACAATGCGGTGACCGATGGCTGAGATTTGTGCAGAAAGTTCTGGCTTTTCAGCCAGGATAGTATTAACAATGAAGTTCAGTGCTTCGCTGTGTGCTGCGCCGGCACCTAAAGCAGCTTCGTTTTTCGCGCCATCCATTTTCCATTTAATACGGGCTTCTGGCAGGCCAAAGCACTCTGCTAAACCAGAAAGATATTCTTCACCATTGGCAGGATCGATGATAGCGAATTTCAGGGAGGAGCTACCGCAATTAAGAACCAGTACCAGCTTACTTGACATGGAAATACCTATTATCTTGTTGTGATCTAATCTTAAATAAGAACAATGTTAAAAATAAAACAATTTATTAACAAACCGAACCCAATTGTTGCGAAAAAGGGCAAAATTCCTGTTTTGCTACTGCAACAACATAAAAGTCTGTGTAGGATACCGTTTGCTAGCAATAAAGACAAAATATACTTAATAGTATTAATACTACAAAAAAGATTTTATCTTTTGTAGGGATTTTTTAAAAACTATACCTTTAATTGATTGAGGTCATGATGAACACGACACCGCCTGTTAGCCAGGGTTGGTTCAAACGTATGCAATTAGGACAGCAATATTTGAAAACCTGGCCACTGGAAAAGCAGCTTGCGCCTGTTTTTCCTGAAAATCGTGTGATTAAGGCGACTCGCTTTGGTATTCGGTTTATGCCGCCATTGGCCATTTTTACTTTGACATGGCAAATCGCGCTGGGTGGTCAATTGGGGCCATCGGTAGCAACAGCACTGTTTGCCTGTAGTTTGCCGTTGCAGGGATTATGGTGGTTGGGGAAACGTGCGGCGACGCCATTACCGGAAAAATTATTGCATTGGTTTTATGACATTCGGGAAAAATTTGCTCAGGCCGGCATTGCAATGGCACCAGTAGAAAATGCCCCGACCTACTTTTCATTGGCTGAATTGCTTAAACGGGCTTTTAAGCAATTAGACGACGCTTTTCTTGATGATATTTAATCCCCAGGTGTTATACCAAGCTAACTTCAAGATGCGTCTCTCCGCGAAGCGGGGGAGAAATCAGGTTTCATAGCGTGTTGTAAATTGCAATTTGAAGTTTAATGCGTATATAGGGGATAAGTATCTGATTAACACATAATGACATTTGAAGGAGTCGGGTTTGGTTTTGAAATGTAGAGGTTTTTTATTCGATTTGGATGGTACGCTAATTGATTCATTGCCTGTGGTTGAGCGAGCATGGATTCAGTTTGCCGATAAGATGGGTATCGATAGGGATGAAGTTCTGAACTATGTTCATGGTACGCCGGCGATATTATCGCTCCGGCATTTTATGCCAGATGCGAGTGAAGAAGAGATCGCTGATACTTTCAAATGGATTGAAAAAATTGAAACAGAAGATACGGAAGGCATTACAGCTTTGCCTGGTGCCATAGCTTTGATTGATAAGTTGAATGCACTGGATATTCCGTGGGCCATTGTGACATCGGGAACGATTCCTCTTGCTTCTGCGCGTCATAAAGTGGCGGAATTACCAGAACCTGCTCATTGGGTGACGGCCGAATCGGTAACAAATGGAAAACCAAATCCTGAACCCTATTTATTGGGGGCTAAAAAGCTGGGATTATTGCCGGAGGAATGTGTCGTGTTTGAAGATGCTGCTGCGGGAATAAATGCCGGCTTGGATGCGGGTTGTCAGGTTGTTGTTGTCCACGATTCACCGGATATTCCACGCCGCAATGAAATTCATTTGACGATTAATAATCTGGAAGATATTGAGATTGTCAAATCTGGCAGTTACGTATCGATTTATACCGATTGAGGCATCCCAAATCAGAAGGTTCCTTGATCATAACGAGGGATTTTCTCTAAGAAACATGGTCTACTGACTTTGTTAACGTTTGTACCTGTAGGCTTTTGATATATAGCCAATCTGCTAATTGGCAGATTGGTCGTGCGGATAGTCATATTTGAAAGGTATCGTTGATAGAGGCCAAATTGAGTAGCGAACTGTTATGGGTATTAACCCTGCTATTGATAGCCATTGTGCTTTTCACCACCAATAAAGTCAGAATGGATGTTGTGGCTTTATTGCTGATCATCGCATTTGTCTTGAGTGGCACACTGACGTTAAGTGAAGCCACTGTCGGTTTTAGTGATCCCAATGTGTTGTTGATTGCTGCCCTATTTGTCATTGGCGAAGGGTTGGTGAGAACTGGGGTTGCTTATCAGATGGGAGACTGGTTGGTCCGTGTCGCAGGTAACAATGAAACCAAGATGTTGGTTTGGTTAATGTTATCCGTTGCCGGATTGGGGGCTTTCATGAGTTCTACGGGAGTTGTGGCAATATTTATACCTGTTGTCCTGAGTGTGGCCGCCAGAATGAAAACCTCTCCGGGGCGATTGATGATGCCATTAGGATTTGCCGGTTTGATCAGCGGCATGATGACCTTGGTCGCAACGCCACCCAATATGGTCGTCAATAGTGAGCTGGTGCGCGAGGGGCTGCGGGGTTTTGATTTTTTCTCCATTACACCGATCGGCATATTAGTGTTGATGGCGGGCGTAATTTACATGCTCGTTGCTCGTCGTTGGCTAGGGGGAATAAACTATCAGACAACGGACGAGCGTTATCATCGAACATTTCGTGGTTTGATACGCGATTATAAATTGTCGGGCCGTGCTCGCCGTCTGACTATCCGTCCAGGTTCACCTCTGGTTGGACACACATTGGATGAATTAGGGCTGCGTGCCCGTTATGGTGCCAATGTCATTGGTATTGAACGTTGGCGTAAATTCCGTCGAGTGATGGTGGCTGCCACTGGGGATATGGAGTTGCAGAGGCAGGATGTCTTGCTGGTGGATATGTCGGATAGTGATATTGATTTGCGGGAGTTTTGCCGTGAGCAGCAGCTAGAACCGATGGTATTGCGTGGGGAATATTTTTCCGAGCACTCGCGTAATGTGGGTATGGCTGAGGTTTCGGTGCTCCCTGAATCCGAACTTTTGGGGCAATCATTACGTGATATGAAATTTCGTACACGCTATGGTCTCAATATAGTGGGGATACGTCGCGGGGGAAAAGCGTTAGAAGGGAAGTTAGTGGATGAACCTTTGTTGCTTGGTGATACCCTGCTGTTGATTGGCGATTGGAAATTGATCCACGCGTTAAAAACAAAAACGCCTGATTTTATTGTACTAAATCTGCCTGTTGAAGTGGAAAGTGCGGCCCCTGCTGCCTCACAAGCTCCACATGCCTTATTCTGCCTTGCCCTGATGGTCGCTATGATGCTGACCAATGAAATTCCCAATTTTATTGCCGCGTTAATCGCCTGCCTGTTAATGGGGAAATTCCGCTGTATTGATATGGAAAGTGCTTACCGTTCCATTCACTGGCCGAGCATTATTTTGATTGTTGGTATGATGCCTTTTGCGCTGGCATTGCAGAAGACGGGAGGTATTGATCTCATTGTCAAGGGATTGATGGATATCGCAGGTAATATGGGGCCACGGGTGATGTTGGTGTGCCTGTTTGTACTTTGTGCCATGATAGGATTGTTTATTTCCAACACTGCGACAGCTGTGCTAATGGCCCCGATTGCGATTGCGGCGGCGAATGAGATGGCTGTTTCTCCTTTGCCCTTTGCGATGATTATTGGTGTGGCGGCTTCGGCAGCATTTATGACACCCGTTTCATCTCCCGTTAATACGTTGGTACTGGGGCCGGGAGGATATCGGTTTGCTGATTTCGTGAAACTTGGCGTACCTTTTACGTTAATTGTGATGGGGATTAGCGTTGCGATTATCCCAATACTTTTTCCATTCTAATATTTCTATCGAAGCAGCTTCCGCATAGCAGGAAGCTGCGTCAGGAATATTGTTTAATATTATTGAATAATTATATCAATCTGACTTCAAGATGCGTGTGATTTCTTCCCGCGAAGCGGGGGAGAAATCAGGTTTCATAGCGTGTTGTAAATCGCAACTTGAAGGTTAATGTGTATATAACTCTAAATGATTATGTCTGGGTAATATACCCATCTCATTTTAAGATGCATATTGTTTCTCCCTTGCGAAGCGGGAAGAAACAATGGGTTATGTTGTCTTATAACGCGCAACTTAAAAGGTAATGCGTATGATTTATAAGCTGATTTCATCAAGGGAGAGGCTGAAACTTGGTACAAACACATCCATAAAATAATCCATTTCTTCACTGTGACGCTCTGCCAGTGTCTTATCCAATCGCTTTTTGGCTTGATTGAATTCGGTATTGCCTGCTGAGAGTTCCTCCAGGCATTTCAAGTAAGCGCATAATGCATCGGCTTGCTTGATAATACGGATTTCTTCTTCACTATGGTGATGCTCATCCAGAATGGTACGAAAATCATCCTGTAATTCAGCCGGTAACATAGCCAATAATTTTTGTTGGGCTATTTTTTCTATTTTCTTATATTCATGGGCAATTTGGGGATTGTAGTACTTAATTGGTGTTGGCAAATCACCGGTGATGACTTCGCTGGCATCGTGATACATTGCCAACAGGGCGATCCGTTCAGGATTGACATTGCCGCTGAATTTACGGTTTTTGATGATTGCCAAAGCGTGTGCGACAAAAGCAACCTGTAAACTGTGCTCTGAAACATTTTCTGTACGTACATTTCGCATAAGAGGCCAACGGCTAATTAATTTCAGGCGGGATAATTGGGCGAAAAAATGACTCATAATTTCCTCTTGTAGCCGATTAATTTGTAGCAAAATTGTAGCGGAATAATATGGTTAATTGTGAGCGGAGTATCGATAACTTGAAAAATGACGGGAATATTTACGCGCGAAAAATTCATTTATGGAAAAAATAGCGGTAAGTCAGAAATAAGTATTTATCTCAGCGAAGAGCCATCCCATTAATTTGTTAATATTAATGGGATTGGCTTTAATGAAAAAGATTATGGTTATTGGCGATAATTACCGATGAATCGGGCGAATTTTTCAATTGCCATTTGTAAGTCAGCGATATGTGGCAGTGTAACAATGCGGAAATGGTCAGGATCTGGCCAGTTAAATGCGGTGCCTTGAACCAGCAAGACTTTCTCCTGTAGTAAGAGATCGAGTACCATTTTTTGGTCATCATAAATATTGAAACGTTTGGTGTCTATTTTCGGGAACATATAGAGGGCACCCATCGGTTTCACACAGGAAACTCCAGGGATCTGGTTAATCAGTTCCCATGCACGGTTACGTTGTTCATAGAGTCTGCCACCTGGGAAAATAAATTCACTGATGCTTTGATAACCACCTAATGCTGTTTGGATTGCGTGCTGCATTGGCACATTGGCACAAAGGCGCATTGATGCCAGCATTTCTAATCCTTCAATATAATCCTTAGCCTGTTTTTTGGGGCCGTTGAGGACCATCCAGCCTTGACGGAAACCAGCAACACGATAGGTTTTGGACAGACCATTAAAAGTCACAGTAAAGAGATCAGGTGCTAATGCTGCAATGGGGTGGTGCTGGGCATCATCGTACAGGATTTTGTCGTAAATCTCGTCAGCAAAGATAATCAGATTATGCTGGCGGGCGATTTCTACGATTTCCAGCAACAACTCTTTGCTATATACCGCGCCGGTTGGGTTATTCGGGTTGATAATAACGATACCACGGGTACGTGGGGTAATCTTACGGCGTATGTCATCTAAGTCAGGAAACCAGCCCTGTTGCTCATCACATAGATAGTGGACGGCATTACCGCTGGAAAGTGATACTGCCGCAGTCCAAAGAGGGTAGTCAGGCGCAGGCACCAACATTTCGTCCCCGGTATTCAACAGGGCCTGCATGGATTGAACAATAAGTTCAGAGACACCATTACCAATAAAGATATCTTCAACGGTAACATCCAGCATATTTCTGGCCTGATAATGCTGCATGATTGCCTTACGCGCTGAATACAATCCTTTTGAATCAGAGTAACCCTGGGCGGTTGGCAGATTACGGATAACATCGACTAAAATTTCATCAGGCGCTTCAAATCCGAATGGCGCCGGATTACCAATGTTTAATTTCAGTATCTTATTACCTTCTTCTTCGAGTCGTTTGGCTTCTTTGAGGGTATTCCCTCGAATGTCGTAGCAGACATTATCTAATTTACTGGATTTATTAATGGAAAACATAGGGTGCCTTGACCTCTTTGGCAAAATGGATACTACCCGGCATAAAAAGTGTGATGATCAATGTACTCTTCTCAGTCTGTATTTTGAAGAGGCTTTGATATCTTTGGTTAAAATGGTTGTTTTAAGAATAAATGAATAAGTTTGCTCTCTGATTTATTGTCTTTTATTGGTGTTTTATTTCAACTATATGTGTTAAATTGTAATTAAATTTTGCATAATGACGGGTTTTTAGATGGCAGGGGAGACAGTAGATGACATTTTTACGAAGCTTTTGGGTTCATTTGTCGTTTTTATCAGGGAACCCAAATTGTAAATAAAAGTAAGAAGATTTGTATAATGTATGTCTCTTATAAACATCACCGAGCCCA
>NZ_JADEUF010000083.1 GCF_015163655.1 Xenorhabdus griffiniae
CAGGGAGCGCCTGTCCGTAAAATCCAAAATACCCCATTGATAAAACGGCGATTATCTTCAGCAACACGTCCCCAAGCGCCCTGACGTCCAGGTAGATGAGGTTCAAGCAGAGCCCAAATATGATCTGAAATATCGTGACGGCGGTGTGCAGGTATACTCATGGTTAATCAGCTCTTTTGATGGAAGAAGAAATATTATCACACAATTTACCTCATGACGACACTGTCTAGGTAAGCAAGAGATTGAAATCATGAAATTACACTAAAAATGCTAACACATGCCCCATGCTATGGCCGGTGGCTTATAACCCTAATAGGGGTTCTTCCACATGACCCCATATAGGTGACCATAGATTTTATGGTATCTTCACTTTCACAAATTCAAGTAAGTGCACAGCCAGCTCAGGGGCATGATCAGCCATAATCAGACTCATATGATCCCCGGAAGTCACAACCGTCGTTAATCTGGTACAAAAAGCAGCATAATATGCCTGTAGCCTTTCGCCTAATTGACGGTATATCTCCCCATCCCTGCCAGACAATACAAGAGACTCTCCTTCAAAGACCCCTTTTGAATAATAATTACGGAATATTCGGAGATGTTGCTGGTAAAGTGCATCATGCTCACTGGCAAGATGTTTCAGTTCTCCACCATACTTTTCGACCGAACTCTCATCAAACAAACTGCTGACCAACGATAATGGATCTTCCTGTTTTGACGTGTCTAATGATAGCCGTTCAGGAGGAATAATTGTTCCCTCAATAATAATGAGCTTCACACGCATACCACGCTGATACATGCATCGACCTACCTCAAGAGCTATAGTTGAACCAAAGGAATGCCCAGCAAGCACAAGCGAGTTACCCTGAATATGCGGCTCTAGCGAATTAACGAAAAATGCAACAAGCGCCTCGATGCTGGACGATTCTTCGCTCGTAGGAGCGGGATAATCCAGAACATTAAGTTGTGCATTCTGGGCAAGTGACTGTGCAAGCTGGCGGTATGACGTACTTCTTAATCCTGCAGCTGGGAAACACCAGATAACAGGACCTTTACAGGGTGCCCATGTTGAAAAACAGGATGGCATTTCACTCCGGGTATGGGCAATGAATGCCGCCAATTCTCTAATAGTCTGGTGTCGCGTTATCGCTGTACCGGGAAGCTGTAAATCCAGTTCACGATTAATTCGAGCCAGGCAGACCATTGCCAGAAGCGAATGCCCTCCACTCAGGAAGAAATTATCCTCTACACCTAATGTGCTAAGACCAAGCACCTCCTGCCAGATCCGGTGTAAAGCGTGTTCAGTCTCACCGACAGGTGCGACGATGGGCGCGGCAGACACCGTCGCCGAGACACTATCCATCTGCTGCAGTTTTAGACGATCGGTTTTTCCGTTCGGAGATAGCGGCATCGCGTCAAGGCAAATCCAGGTATCCGGTATCATGTGTACCGGAATAATCTCCTTGAGTCTGACGACAATATCATTACGATTTACCGTCTGCCCCTCACGGACGACATACCATGCTACCAGTCTTTGTCCTTGTGCTTCACTGTACCGCGCCTGAACACAGACTTGTTCAATCAGTCCTGTCGACTGTATCGCCGATTCAATCTCCCCGAGCTCAATGCGAAATCCCCGCAGTTTAATCTGACCGTCGCGGCGCCCTGCAAACTCAATGACGCCATTCTGCCGGAACCGCCCTCGGTCACCGGTGCGATACATCGTTCCGTGAAGGGTAAACGGATCCGGAAGGAATTTTTCGCTTGTCAAACTCTCTCGTTCCAGATAACCCGGCCCTACACCGGCTCCCCCGATAAATATCTCTCCGTCAACACCTGCGGGTACAGGATTAAAATCATCATCCAGGATATAAATTCGACATCCAGGCACCGGTCGCCCCAGTGGTACAGGTCCCTGAAACTCGAATTCTCCCGGCCTGTACATTGACCAGATGGCAATATCAGCGCATTCAGTCGGTCCGTATGAATTGATGAGCGTCTTACCACTTCTGAGGACGGTGTTGGCAAGTGCTGGCTCGATGACTTCACCGCCAAGGACGATCTTCTTGAGCGAGCGGCATCGTGATGAGCCAGAAAAAGCCCGATAGGCTGAAGGCGCACAGCATAGATAATGAGGCTGGAAATAACTCAATGCCCGAAGAAAACCAATGGCATCCGCGGGACTACTGTCCGGTATGATTACCATCCCACCACAAGCCAATGGTCCAAAAATATTTTTTTGGGTCAAATCAAAACTGAGCGAACTGGCAAGGATAACACTTTCGGCCGGTTTCATTTCCAGCGCATCTCTGATGTACCACATCACCAGATTAGCGACACTACGATGAGTGTTAAGCGCCCCCTTGGGCTTTCCGGTTGAACCCGAGGTATAGATACAATAGATAATATCGTCAGGCCGGGGCTGGCTTTCAGGACGGGTCTCCGGTTGTTTCATTAACTTACAAACGATCTCAGGTGAAGCCGGATCGATAACAAGCGGAACCGTACTGAGGCTCTCTGACGCACCCTGTACAATCATTGCGCTGGCTCCTGCGTCCTCTGAGATATAATGCTTTCGTTCAGCAGGATAATCAGGATCAACAGGAACATACGCAGCTCCAGCTTTGAGGATCCCATAGATTGTCACGATGAATTCAGGACCTCGAGGAAGACAGACCGCGACCCGTTGTCCCGCTCTGATACCGTTACTGGTTAGAAAATGGGCGAGTTGATTGGCCCTGCGATTAAGCCTGTCGTAGGTTAATTCCCCCTCAGAAAACCGAAGTGCTATTCCATCTGGTGTGCGTTGGACCTGCTCTTCGAAAAGAGTTAATACCGTCAGGTTGTCGCTGTAGCGATGTGGAGAAGTATTCCAGGTCTCCAGCATCATACCAAGCTCTTCCTTCGTCAGCATCGCATAAGCCGATACCCTCTTCACAGACTCACTTAAAATTTCCTCAAGGAGCTGGAAGTAGTGCCGTGTGAAACCTTTTACCGTTTCGGCTTCGAATCGAGACGCTCTATATTCCGTAATGAGATTAAAATTATCGTCATGCTCTGCCAGAATAAAATCGAGATCAAACGCTGCAACTTCGTTACCCATAGGCACCGCACGAACGCCTGTATCACATAACTGCTCACCCACTCGCGCATGGTTTATACAAATCTGGAAAAACGGATTGCGTGTTTCGTGACGCGTCGGACGTAGTTCTCTCACCAGTTCATGAAAAGAAATATTGCTGTGCATCATGGTTCGGATAAGGCGGTTTCTTATCTGATGAAGCAACGCTTCTGCTGTGGTCTCAGTTGTTGCACGTAACCGCAATGGCAGGACATTAACAAACAAGCCCGCCAGAAACGGTTTATCATCGTCCTTACGAAGCGAAACGGGTACCCCCACCACAATGTCCATGCTCTGGCTATATCGCATCAGCAATACACTACATATCAGGGTATGAAGCATAAAGGGCGTAACGGCGTGATGACGGCAATACGCCTCTGCCCGTGCATATAACTCGTCAGGAAAACGATGTGACAGGGTCTCTGCTTTACGTGTTGTGTTGCCCGCATTCGGTAATGCTGGCAATGTTATCTCTGATGGAGCATCAGCCAGCTGAGTTCGCCAGTAATCCAGAGCACGTGATGTGACCGAAGAGGACAAAAGCGTTGATTGATAGTCCGAAACAGTACTGCTGCTTACCATCGACAGGGGCTCATCAGGTCGCGTCCATAACCGCATAAAATCTGCCGTGAACATGGCCGCTGACTGCCCGTCGAAGATAATGTGGTGAATGACAATGAGCAAAGTGGCTCTACCATCAGCCATCCTGAACAACGTCAAACGATAAAGGGGATCATTCCTGAGCATAAATAGCCTGGCTATCTCCCCCCTCAACAGGTGCTCAATCGCCGGGCCATTGACCTCCTCAGCCTGAATGACGGTAATAGTGCACGGCGGAGGCGATACCCAGTACTGGCACGGAACACCGTCTTCTCTTTCAGTTATGCGGGAATGAAAGCAGCCATTAGAACGGAACAATGTGTCACACACGCTCTGAAGACGCTCAATGTCCGGGCTGGACGAGAAATCAAATCGTACCGGCACATTATGAGATGAGCTCCGCTCTGACAATTTATCCTGATACCACAAGCCGACCTGTAGTTCAGACAGAGGGTATAATGCACTTGTCATCATGTTTTCCTTTCCCTTCAAACAGACACAACGGGGATCCCGCTGCCATCTCCGCTATAGTTCACCATTCTTGCCTTACGTAAGAATTCGGCTATATCGCCGTCCCTTGCCAACAGGGTGCCTGTACGCAATGCCTGATCACGGTACTTGTCCAGAGATAAACCCATTCTAATAGCCGGGCAGGATTTGCCCTCCACAATTTCCAACTCGTCTCCCGCAAACTGGAACCAGAAAGGGAAGACACGACAATCCACTGGCTTATACGCATTACTCCCCTGACCCGGAGATACACAGCATCCCATATCCGCAGGAACGATCTTCATACCACCGTGATAGTTGTCATCAATAATGTTGTAATGACTCAGGCTGAATCCCATTCTTTCAGCACTTTCCTTTTCGCCGGGTAGGAGCAATATGTATGAATCGGTATATGTGCAGCAGTCCCAGCTACAGGCTCCCTCAGAAACGAGTTGGCTGCATGTCGGGATTTTTTCATCCAGTGTCGCCAGCACTGAAGACAATAATTCCACCGTCATCATGATACGCAACTCCAATGGGCAATTGACTTGCAGGCAGCCTCAGCAAACGCCGAAAGCGTTGTCTCTTGTGTGGCCGCGGAGACATACATTGTCTCTTCAACATCCGGACAAAGGTGATACCCCTGATTGCGCATGTCCACATACAATCCGGTAAAAATGTGCCTAGCCTGGCGGTGAACATCTTCATGGTTCGCAATCAGCGTCCCCTTCGGATGGAAAATAAACGCGAAAATACTGCCTCGACGTGCAAAGATAAAATCAGTGCCAAATTTCTTCTGGTTCAATGCGATCTGCTCTTCAATATAGCGTCCCTTTTTATCAAGCATTTCATAAAAACCGGGTTCACTGAGCACCGTGAGCGTCGCAATACCCGCGCGCATAGTCAATGGGTTGCCAGCAAAAGTGCCCCCCTGAAGGATCTGCTCTTTATCCAGCAGATGCATAATGTCCTTTCGTCCACCAAATGCACCAACTGGTGTTCCTCCGCCGATAATTTTGCCGAACGTCACCAGATCGGGCTCAACGCCCAGCAAATTACTCACAGGGCCATAGGTCAAACGGAATCCGCTAATGACTTCATCGAAGATCAGCAATATGCCCGTTTCGTCACATATCTCTCGTAATCCTTTCAGGAATGAAATGGCTGGATCAACAAGCGACATATTGCATGGCAATGGCTCGAGGACGATGGCTGCAATTTCACCTTCAAAGGCAGCCACTGCACTTCTGACAGAATCCAGATCGTTAAAGACCGCCATAATGTTTGCTTTCATGGCTTCAGGATCGAGCCCCGCTGATTTATAGTCCTTCTCAGATTTACTCTGTACAAGGTCAAAATGCCCGTGATACCCACCACGGAAACGAATGATTTTTGTCTTCCCGGTGTAGGCTCTGGCAAGCCTGATTGCAGACATAACCGCTTCGGTCCCGCTGCAAACAAAACGGATCTGCTCCAGAAAATTTGCCGTACCCGTAATCATCTCAGCAAGCTGCGTTTCATCAGACGTAACCGTTCCAAAGAGTGAACCTGTCTGAACCCTCTCGGTTATGGCGTTGATAATGGCAGGATGGTTATGACCAAGGATCATCGGGCCAAACCCATACATAAAATCGTGATAAACACGGCCGTTAACATCATACAGGCACTCACCAATAGCCTTATCAATCACCAGTGCCTGAGAATTCACATTTCTGCATGCGCGTAGCGGCGAACTGACACCACCCGGAATAACTTTTTCAGCGCGGATAATTTCTTTACGGATAGCTTGCGAAGTTGCTTGTTCGGTCATCTTACTTCACTCCCAGTTGATGTTTTTCCAGCTCACAAAAAATAGATTCAGCGCCAGCCCTGTCTGAGCACGCAAAAAAAGCAGTAATAATGGTTTCGGAATTGAGTGGCGGGCACATTACATAGTCACCATCATCCCGATATTTGATAACGACACGGGCACCAAGCTCATGACAAAGAGATTCTGTTTTCTCTGTATCAAAAAGCACACCGTTACGCGGTGCGCAAAAATCATATTCAAGCCCAACCAGACGATGTGTGTAATTCAGAGGTTCACCATCATGTAAATGATGAAGTGCGTGGTAAGCATCAAGCCCGCAGCAAATATCCATCATCACCTGCCCGGTCACACCGCCACCTGACAATCGTGGACCAATCTCAAGTAAATAAATCTGACCAGAATCTGTTACCCGAAACTCAGCATGGAACGGTGAATTATTTAATCCGGTAGCCGTGATAACATCTCGAATAATAGATATAAACTCTTCGCCCTTACGTGAACAAAAGGGCATCGTGATATACGCTGTTTCGTGAAAATACGGGCCGGTAAGATCCGGTCGTTTAATGTGAAATAGCATCGGGTAAAAACAATTATTCTTAATAAACCCGTCTATCGCAAACTCCTTCCCATCAATGTACTCTTCAACGATGATTGATGAATGACCATGCAATTTGCGAAAATACTCACCAGCGCGTCGTGACTGAGACCAGGCCTTTGAAAATAAATCTGATTCACTGACCTTCGTGACCCCGGTACTATAAAAACCATTTGAGGGTTTAATGACAACAGGATAGCCTACTGTTGACTCAACCCATTGCCGGGCAGGTAAACTGTCACGAAGTTCACTGGTTTCATACCAGCGGGCTATACAGTCCAGGCGAGGGAGCGACTTACGAAAACGGACCTTATCAGTGAAGTCTGCTATCGTTTCGGGGTCCCTGTGAGGCTTACCCGTAATTCTCTTCAGAAGATCAACATTCACCTGCAAACCATCACTAAAAGAAATAATATCATCATACTGATATAAATCGTGTGCTGAATTAATCATCTCCGCCCAGGACTCATGATTATCAGCAGTCAGTGAAGGAAAGTCGAAAAAATCGACGTGCAATCCATTATCTTGCGCCCAAGAATAATAGTGACGGGCGTGCTCCGACCGTCCTAAATACAATATTTTTCTCATATCTTCCTTTTTTAAAGCTGATCAGATGAGATATTTTTCCAAAGTACCAGGGTCAGTTGTTGAATATCATCAAAACGAAGCTCTATGCGCTCCAGAACAGCTGGCGATAAGGTGGCTTCGTATTTCAGAGCCATAATAGAGAGCGCATGCCATGCCTTTCTGAGCAAACGTAATTGCTCGATCGTCTCAATGTTAAATTTCCCCACCACAAGCGCATCTTCTAACAAGAGCAAGCCAGGAATAATATAGAGAACCACAATGTGATCGAATATTCGTCTGGCAGCGCGGACCGCTTGTTCATCTCCTCCCCTCAATAGTGCGAGATTTAGAGATTTATACTCCCTTACAGCCTCGTTAAATCGTGCTGTCACGAGAAATTGATTGGCCTGGTCAATGATGGCATCACGAATGGCCAATCCCGTCTGCCTGTGCGATATACGCATAACCCAGTAATATCCCATGTGGTCATGGGCTTCACTGCGCACTCGCGCCGTACAGGCTTTCTCAAAAACATCAGCACGAAGCGTTGCATTGCATGCCCAGGGAACTCGGTCGACAATCAGTGAATCTACAATATGAACCCATTCGCCGTTATCACTGATACCTGTCACGAGTATGGCGTGGAGATAACCCGTCTTCTGACTGTAAACGTCGGCATAATCCAGCCAGCGTGAGTTAACCCAGACGATCACCCCACCTTCCTTCTTCAGAAGCTGGCGAAGCTGCTCACGCCATTTTTCTGCTATGGGGATCCGCTTAGGATCACCACCGTAGGCGCGGGCCCCCACTAACCCCACGTTTTCAACTGAAAAGGTCAACTCAGGCATCTGCCATTCATCAAGCCCTGCCTCAAGGAGAAAACCGCCGCTGCAGGCAAGCAACTCGCTTTCAGTTACCTTTACCCCTTTTATTTCAAAGAGCTTTTCAAGACTGCCGATAAAGCAATTAATCGAGGGAGTGGCATCAACTTCAACCTTGTACATGCGTCTTCTCCTCTATTTCGAAGCCATGCTGTACCAGCTGATTCTCTTTATTTTTTATCGCCTTGAAAATGCGAAGAAAATAGACAGCGCCTATGAACAATTCGAATACTGACCCAATGATCCAGAGCGTAATCAGCGTCTCAGGAGCATCCTCATAGTGGCGTGCAGTGTAATAAATTAACGGCACGCTCAGTCCCCACATCATGAGAAAACGGACCCAAAACATAAAGCGAGTCATTCCGAGACACTCGAGCACCGCCGACCCAGTCATTGAGAAAACAAAAGTAAGTGAATACGTCCAGAGCACTTTTTCAGTATCAATAGCCAGTGCGTAGATTGCCGCGCTGTCATGCGATAGACCGAAAAGGCTCATGAGCAATTCAGGGAATCCCACCTGAATCACGGCCACTAAACCCACGTAACATAATTCAATCACCAACGTCACCAGCAAAATACGCTGGAGGTGATGGTAGCGACCCGCACCTACAGCATTTCCACAAAGAATGCTGCAGCCAATACCCAACCCAATAACAGGAATAATGGCCATATAATTGATGGTCAGGTTCACATTATTCGCTGCCAGCGCGACAGATCCCAGAATGCCAGCAATCCAGACAAATGCGGTATTTCCAAGCTCATCAATCCCATTTGTCAGCCCGGAAATATACCCCCGGCGTAGACGGAAAAGCATCATAGAAAGGATCCCCTTTACCCGCCCCGATAACATTCTCCCGAGTTGCTTATACAACTCGCGTGGCAGAAGATAAAGGTACAGACAGGACATAATAAGGCTCGCGATAAGCGTACCCGTGGCCGAACCTCGCATCCCCATTTCCGGCAAACCAAACTTACCGAAGGTAAGCCCTACCGTAAAAATAATGTCGCAGATCTGTCCCACCAGCCCGACAAAGAATGTCGTTCGCGTACGCCCCGTACCATTAAACCAGGAAGCCAGAGAGACGTTAAACACCATAAACGCGCCAAAGTACGCCGCGATAAAGAGATACTGAGATTCAAGCGCAATACTGACAGCGCTGCGGTTACTCATCTCAGGTATCTGCGCTATCAAAGGCGATAACAGCATCAGAATTAAACCCGCGACCAGGCCAGTGCTCATCCCTGCACTCCCCTCCTTGATAGCCGCTTCCTCACCATCACGTCCCCAGGCCTGTGCAACGAACGAACGGTAAATCGCAACCGTTGAACTGAAAAAAGCAATAATAGTCATTGCAGTAAAAATTGCAGGCCCTGATGCTTCAAGCGTCGACTCGGAATACCGAGCGAGACACAGGCGATCAATAACCATCATCAGGAGATTTCCCGTCATACTTCCCATTAAGGGAAGAGATACACGTATGATCTGAGCTGATATGCGGGTCCACGAATCTTTCTGATGCACCATCATAAATGCTCCTGCAAACCATCAGGCATAGCCCGATATAACTGAGTGATAAGACGATGCGGTTCGTTTCCAGCCGTCTTACTGAGAAGAGTAAGCAGTAATCTTTCCATACCAAACGCAACACAACTGGAGTGGAGCTCAGTGTTCAGCCGAGCGGCTCGAATACTGAATTTCATTGTGAATAATTCACGATGATAGTTTCTTGACCCCACACTCACCGCAAGGCCCAGTTCGCCGCCAGACACTATTTCCTTCTTAACGCCAAGCACGCGTTGAACCTTTTGAGTGACGACACTGTTTTCACCATAAAACACATCATTCGCGGTTTCCTGATAAAAGCTGTTGTCCACACGATTTAAGAAAGACAAAACACGTTCAAAAATCCTGTCACAGGACTGCATAACCGCATCCGGCGTACCAAGAAGAACAAATTCCCGCATGGTAAAATTAACCAGACGACCCGGTGCATCCTGTTCAGGCTCATATCGATGGCATTCACCTTTAGCCGTATAAAACACCAAATCCCCGTTTAGCGTTTTGTTTTCCAGAGCCGCAAAAGTGTGATAGCACGTAGACGGGTTTAGCACGAGTTTGACACTTTGCTCCTCAGGCAAAATATGTGGCAGCGCAAAGAGAGGATTCGCAGGCAATTTATTAAAGAACCCGATTTTTTCAAGAACCTCTGCCGGAAGCAGCGTATTACAACTGTGCGGAGCAAAATGCCCTTCCTGTTCAGCCAGCTTAACAAGTAGGCTGTCAAGCACTAGGTAAGCCTTGTACAGCTCCCCATGAAACCGATAACCAATAATCTTGCCCTTAGAGGCATTAACGGTCAGAAAACCACGTTCAGCCAGCTCGTTAATCATGATCTGACTCCAATGGTGCCGGAATAATTCCGCGTATTCTGTCCGTGAGAACATCCACGGAATCCACATGCAGTAATGTCGCATCCAGATCGTCAAGAAAAACCCCTAAATGCTCTTCGAGCGTAACAATGAAACGCATGTAGCTTAAGGAGTCATGCAGAATATCCGGTACCGAAATCACCTCATCGCCCTCTTTTTTATTTGCCATCTCAACCAGTATTTCAGTAATGATTTCTTTCAACGTTTGCATACAATGACCCCCTGTAAATAAAGACGGTCAAGAGAAGTATTCATAAAGGTATCCAGTGCTGTTCGCGGATCCATAATAAGTGGCTGCCCTTTCACATTGAATGACGTGTTTACCACACAGCCATGACCCGTTGAATGCTTAACGGACTTTAGTAAACGGTAAAAAACGGGATTAAATTGCTCAGTGACAAGCTGGGTTCGCGCCGTTCCGTCAGCATGTCGTACGCCACTGACAACATTTGCCATCGATGCCTTTACCGTAGCCGTACTCAGCATGTAGCGATAAGGACTCTTGTGTTTGACCTCAAAAATAGTGTCTAGGCATTCATCTGTAATAGCGGGAGCAAATGGCCTGAAACCCTCACGAAACTTCACCGTCCTGTTAATGCGTTCTTTTATTTCCTTTCCTGAAGGCAACGCCAGAATTGACCTATTCCCCAGCGCGCGCGGACCAAACTCCATACGCCCACTGAACCATGCAATGATGAGATCATCCCTGATAGCCTGTGCCGCCGAAGCAAAGTATTCCTCGGTATATCCCAGAGTGGTGAAACTGAGTTGTTTATACTGCGGCTCAGCAATGAGTGCCTGTATCTCCTGATCCGTATATTCAGGTCCAAGATACGGAGAAAAGAAAGAGGCTTTTGTCTGGTATGAGTGCGCATGAGCAAGGGCTGCGCCTAATGCGCTACCGTCGTCACCGGATGCAGGCTGAATAAAGATATCCTCAACCTCCTCAAGACTGGCTATCAGTTGGTTTGCGCGGCAATTCAGGAAGACCCCGCCTGCCAGACATAATCGGGAATGCCCGCTTCGACGAAGCCACCAGAGTGCCAGATTGCATAACATTTCACTGAAACGCTTTTGCAGTGCGGCTGCAAAATCGGCATGATCCTGAGTGACCTCTTCAGCAGCGTGACGCGATGCCAGACGTGTAGATGACTGGATCCACGACAGCGCGCCGGGATATCCATCTTCAGCAGAGTTCAGTGCCCCCTGAGGCCAGCAAACAAGGATCTGACCTGTTTCATCATCGAAGCGCAGGAAATCATGGAAAAATGGAGAGTATTTCTGGCTGTCCCCGTAGGCCGCCAGGCCCATGACTTTGTATTCGTCACTGTTGAACATAAATCCCAGAAAGCGGGTACAAATGGAGTACGCAATCCCGGGTGAGGAAGAAATCGTCTGCGTGTCAAGACGTTCAAATTCGCCGTTTCGGCAGCTGAAAATACTGACAGACTCCGTTTCCCCCATACCATCAGCCACAATGCATAATGCACTCTCAAAACCCGATGGTACAAAAGCAGAAACAGCATGGGTGTAGTGATGATCTGTCGCGCGAAAACGCACCCTTACGTTCGACCACCCCGCTTGCTCAAAATGCCTGATTACCGTCTCAGAGCTGTATATAGCATCAAATTTCGCTTTATCCGCCCCTGAAACAAAAAACCGCCGGCAGGCATCATAATTAAAACCGTGGGCAATAATATCAACCTCATCCTCTGCTATTCCTGCCGCACGAAGACAATAGTCAATTGCCTGACGAGGAAACTCTCCCGTCCCCTTAACACCGTTGAATCGTTCTTCACTGGCAGCAGCAATAATCTCACCGTCAACAATAATACAGGCAGCACTGTCCAGCCCCTGACAAATTCTCGCATCAAGGGGCTCAATATTCGCATAATGCTCTTTCAGCCATTTCTGGGCATCTGGCAAGCCACTAATTCCTAATACGATCATTTTTTATCCTTGTCTGTCAGTGTCGATTCAGGGCAACCGGAAAAGTGAGATGGCATTATTTCCGCCAAAACCAAACGCATTGTTTTGAACAACCCTGACAGGCCTTGAATTATCAGGACCGTCAGTGATGAGGTTAAAATCAAATTCTGTATCAGTGGTATTCGTAGGCGGAACTTGCTGCTTTACAAGAGTCAGACAGCTTGCTACCGCTCCCGTCGCACCCGCTGTTGCCATCATGTGCCCGGTAGTACCTTTGATGGCAGTTATACGCGCATGGGGATAAGCGTCAGAAAAAATTCCTGCCTCAACGGCATCATTAGCTTTCGTACCTGTACCATGTGCATAAATGACGTCCACATCTTCTGCGTGAAGTCCCGCAGATTTGAGCACCTTTTCATGGCAATTCTGAACGCGCGCTCTGTCAGGATTCGTCGGATGTCGGGCGTCATTATTACTTGCAACTGCGACCAGCTCAGCCAAAGGCTTCTGGCCGGGTAAAAGCGTATCCTCACGCTGAAGGATCAGAAATGCAGCCCCCTCAGAGATAGTGATAAATCGACGCTTTGAAGAAAACGGTCTGCAACGCTCCACACCCAGTGCGTTTAACATGTAAAAACCTGACCAGACCTTAAGTGAAAAAGCATCAGCGGCGCCAACGATGGCAGTAGTGATTACGCCGGTACGCATCGCATCTAACGCAGTTTCTAATGCGACATTCGCAGACGCACAGGTGTTGTGAACAACCATCGCCGGACCTGATAGACGAATAAATTGGCGAATGTCTGTTGCGACGTTATATCCGCTATAACCGTAACGACGCCATCGCGAATCATCCCCTTCAACAGACTCATCAAGAATGTCTGCCTGTGCTTCATTGTTTCCGGCAAATACAGCTGCGTGCCGAAAAAGTTCATGACCTTTACTAAGTCCTGCATGTGTGATAGCTTCCTCCACAGCAGTCAGCGCATAGAGTGACGAATCTGGTAAATCACCAAATCGTGACCGTAGCGAGAGCTTTAGTTCTGCTGGGATCCTGCCCGCAAGGAACTGTCCCTTCATCGTGGGATAGAAAGAGGGCTGCGGTGTAAAGCATTCTCTCTTTTCCTTCAGCGCTTCCCATAACACCTCGACGCCTTCACCAAAGGGTGTCAGTGCGCCAAGTCCCGTCACGTACACTTTATGCATGGACATTCCCCTGCAACGAATGCGTTTTCATCGACACAGCACCCTGAATATCGAGTAATAAGGTACCGTCACCGTTAATTACATTTCCTTCCCATGTGAGAAGGTTTCCTTTGCGTGTAACCCGTGTACTAAGCATGAATTTATCCAATTCAGACATAAGTGAAGTACTGACCCGAATTTTGCTAAATCGAACAAATACAAAACGAGACTCAGCTGCAACAGCCCTCTCCAACTCAGTAGCATTCACTACGAGAGCAAGATTCCCCAAAGCCTCAACAAGAAGTAAAAATACCCCGCCAGCACAGGTTTCAATCCAGGGCGATCGCTCGATTGCTAATTTCGTGTCAATCACACAGCTTGCGCACGTAAATGAAGAGTCTGCTTGTATTTTTTCCGGGAGAAACCAGTAATCCGGATGCCTGAGAGGTATCACAGAATGTTCTGCCCCTTTTGCAACAAAGGCCTCTGTGTGACCCGAGAGTTCTGCTTTCGAAACGGTAAGCCGAAACGAGAAAAAAAGGTTCTCACTGTTACAGCAAAGGATATTTCCCGAATGATTACGCTCAAAAATAAAATCCACATCGGGCTTGATCATCTTGCGAAATATCAGCGAATCAATACTGAGGTGGTTAGCATTCCCTGCAGGAAAATTTGCCAGATAATCAGAAAGCGGCATAAATCCAGGAACAACAGGATCCCCTGGAAAATGCGCTTTAAATACCGAATGCTTTGCATTTATGGAGCTCGCCATCTTATCCCTGCCCTTCGCCAGACCTGACGGTGAGGTGCGCTGCATGTTCATCCTGAATACATATCAGATGTGCAACGGGAGGGTTAAGTGTCAGGGCCTCAAGAAAACGTGCAAACTGAAATGCAGCGTTATATGAAGTGTTGGTGTGAACATTAGGCATCGCTCCCTCTGACAACACCGCCTCCCCCTGACGTGTACGGGTATAAACAAATACAGGCTCATTATCCGGATAAGAAAAGGTTTCATCTGGCTGATAAAAATGAAATTCAGCGCTGAAATCCGCCCCTTTAACTAAACCGGCATAAGCCACTGCTGAATCAAGGGGCTTATGCCCTGGATGCCGGAGAGCAACATCTTCCTCCCCGGCAGGCTCGTAGATATCCCCCAAAAATACATGCGCTGTACGTCCAAAGTCAGTGTTGATGAAAGTCAGCGCTTTTAACATCATCACGACCATCGTTTCTGCTCCCGCATTCAGAGTACAGTTCCCCCCGGTAATACCGCGCTCGATATTGACAAACGTTGATGCAGAGCTCGTTGTAGCATGAGGAAATTGCTGAGCTGACGCCTTCCTTACATCCTCTTTGCATTGCAACTGAAAACGTAACATAGATGCCAGGTTTCCATATTCGGTCCCTACTAATACGGCTGCGTCATCATTATCAGGTTGAGGTGTAATGTTTTTTCCTGCCAGATAACTGCATGTCCGGCTAAAATCATCCCGAAAACGATCACCAGCAGTACCCGCAAACTCAGCCAAATCTACAGGCAGAGTAAATGTATGGGTCTCATCGCCACCAGACGGATACAACGACGTTTTAGCAATATTGAATCGCAACATATTTTATTTCCTGACCATTCAGGACTGCTGAGGTTCTGCAAGCAAAGACTCAATATGCCCCTCAAGCTCGTCGACAGTAGTGATTGAAGCAAGAGCATCTTCGGATAACGTAATGCTGAATTCACCTTCTACACCTAAAACCAGATCAATAAGCTTGAGCGAATCAATACCCAGGTCGGCATTCAGTTCCTGAGTCCCATGCACTTTGTCGGGACTGGTTTCAGCAACAGTGGCAATAATTGCGTAAATTTTTTCTTTCATGTTGTCCTTTTCCTCATCTCGATGATCGTCACTGGCACATGGCAGACTAGCGTGAATGGTTCGCATATAGTCCCGGGTATCAACGATAGCCTGTATGAACCCCTCCTCGATCTCATTACGGGTTATCTCTCCCGCCTCAAGCATTTTTTCAATACATTCACAGGTGAAGCGTGCATGAGCTTCTTCACCATCCTCAGCCATATGAATATCAAAGTAAGGATCATGCAGCGTTTCAGTAGGATCGCGGTTCAGACACGCCAGATACAATAAAGAAATCTGGAAGTCCGCCTCCGTTTCAATCCCCAACGCATAACCCATCGCGTAGCCAAGAGAGGCTTTATAGCCGGCCAGCATATTGGAATTAAATTCGTTCGCCGCAGCAGGAATAGCCGCTTTTCCCTGGCCTGCATCAATGCCAAGTTTCAACATGTAATTGCGAAAAAGTCCGTGATGCGGCTCCGGAGTATTTTCCTCAAGAATGATGCCCTTGATATAATCTTTCCATACTGCATTGCCATTCTTATTCTGAACCTCAGGCAAAACTAGACGCTGGAAACCATAGCCTGAACCCCAGTAATACTCACACATGAAATGATCGAGCTGTTCTGCACTGAGCTTGTTTTCAAGTAGCGCGAGATACATCGGATTATCAATATGACTGAGTGACTTCATCCTCACTTTCAATAAATCGTTTAACCACGGTAATGAGGATGGATCGGGTCTGGCACTGATCCTTTGGTTATAAATCCATTCAGGAAGCTGGGTAAAAGATTTAATATTGCGAGCAGCATCAACAAATTTATCCGTTGCATGCGAAGTGACTTCCATTACATACCTCCATCTAGAGTGAGTGTTGTACCCGTCAAATAATCAGAAATGGCGAGCAATCCCACACAGAAATTAGCTATCTCCTGTACATTCGCCATACGTTGCAATGCAATATTCTTTCTAACCGCCTCACGCTTATCCTGCGGCAGATTTTTCAACATTCCACCATCGATATAACCTGGCATAACCGTATAAGCCCGTACATTAAAACATCCATAATCATTCGCAATATTTTTGGCAAGCATATTGAGCGCAGCTTTAGAGCATGAATACGCAGCAGCGCCTGTTGCGCCTCTGACAGCCGCAGTGGAGGACAAAAACTGGAAAATACCTTCCCTATTTTTTATAAAATGCGGCAATACATTTTTGACCACTCTGACCGCACCAAGAAGATTGACGTCTATAACTGACTGCCAGTCATCAATCCCTTGATTATGAATGAGTTTGTCTTTAGTTATGGCAGGAAAATAGAGAACGGAATATATCCTTTCATGTAAACTGAATACACTCTCAAAGGCCCGCTTGACACTCTCATCAGACGTAACATCTATATGAATCTCATCCTCACTCGGCGTCCTTGTCATTGCTTTAACCATGTAATTATTATCTTTAAGAACTTTTATGACTGATCTTGCAATATCACCCGACGAACCAACAACGACTACGAGTCCCTTTTTACTGTCCATTAACTTGACCCCGAAAAATGATATTTTACATTTCATTAACCAATTGCAAAAACTTATCAACAAAAAAAATCAAATGCAATAAAAAAGGTTCTGTCGCAGCAATTATTAATGAACAGCCGTAAACTAAAATTTATAACGATATAAAATTAAAATAAAAATAAAAACATCATTTTTCCCTATCTAAAACGGTATCAAATAGCGCGAAAACTTTTTTATTTTTTACTCGTAATGCCATGTAAAGAAAAAGAAATTTTTTCATTGAGAATTGCTGGTTCTGTCGCATTAATGGAGAAATCGCGAGAGGAAGTAGGTTGGAGTTGTAAGCCGGAGAGAGCGTAAAAATCTGTGGGGCACTTTATTAAGCCACTATAAATTAAGCAATTAAGTATGCTATATCAGATAGCAGTGAGAACCACCCAATCGCCACAATTCCCCGTAAACTGAGTTATTAAACTATTTTATTCATCTCTCACCAAATCCATGCCCCACACTTTTTTACGCTCTCGTTGACTCACTCTCCTTTTAATATCCCGCCGATTGCACTTAATATGCTAATTCAGCAGTACTCTACAGTTTTGAACTTTTGTATAGAAGATCCTTATTAGCAATAAATATTACATTCTTTTATTTCAGGGTAAATAAACAAAATGTAGACATAGCACAAATTAACCATTCAGCATGAGTGCATGTTTTTTCTTGTATTAACAAATACTCTCGATAACAAAATTAATAGACATCATATATGCAAAATTTTATTTCGATAATACTAAGTTTAAATTTCACATTAAAATTAAGATATAGCTTTAGGATTACCTTCATTTATCTCATTAATTAACCTTTCTATTATTAGAGGTAAATTGATAATTTATTTCCACTAACCTTTTTATTAATTTCATGTTTCACGGCATTTGTATAAATAAGCTTTCATAATAACGATACACTTATTTTTTCATTCCCGGTTGTTGCCCTAATGAAAATGCAATCATAAATTCTTCAACGCACGCTAAGAGTTGCCACATATACTGACAGCAATGATTTCGGGTGACGGTTTCATG
>NZ_JADEUF010000084.1 GCF_015163655.1 Xenorhabdus griffiniae
GTATAGCACTCAATGTGATTAAACAAAATACCAGTATAAAAGATAGTCAAGTGGCTAAACGTCGAAGAGCAACGTGGTCAGCAGAATTCCGTAGTCAGCTTATCTTTGATTAAATTAAATACAAAGTGGAATCCCGCCCTGCCCTCTAAATAGAATGAATTCGCAAAATGTGTACTCTTTTTTTATTAAATCAATTGCAACGCCATTTATGATCATATCACTGATAAATACAATTACTGGTAGAGCAAGAGCACATGCGATTACCAAATATATCAGAGTAAATATTCTTACTTTAGTATTGAAGTTCATTAGTCACCGCATCTTATTATATCAATATTTTATACAACGGTAGTTAAGATTACTTGAACAGTGTACCACCAACACCTCCATGCCACCACATCTCATGGTGGTATTTTTTATTTCCAGCTGTAGACATATCTCTATGGTTATTTTATGTGTGAACAATTTAACCTACTGTTTTCACTTCTCTCTTGCGTATTTCTCCATGAATTAAGGTGTGGTATCCTACATTTATATAACTATTTGATTTTAATTGATTCTTGCATATAGCGAGAATCGAATAGTTAGCGGTCTTTTTCTCCATCCAAAAATATACCTATGCTATCTGGTTCCGAGCCGCCAACTCTTTGTGTATTTTCCATCTGGCAATTTTTCAGATCTGAAAATATGTTAATTCGTAATAATATTTGAATATTTTGATTGTATACCAATCTAACTTTAAGATGCGTATGATTTAGTGTTGTAAATTGCAATTTGAAGTTTAGTGCGTATATACGAGAGAATTTTTACAAACAGGCAATAAAAGCACCTTATTTATACATTCTTATCAGAATAAAAATAAACTTTATTAATTATTAACTGATTTTTTATGCCATCCTCCCATCGAAACATATGCAATTTTCTAACTGATCTGAGTCAAGACTTATCCTCCAATATTTATTAATTTATTTTATTGATGTTCACAGGTGAAGAAATAACCCTCTACATTCATGTTACTTAGCAACGAACTTATTAATTAAACAAGGGAGTAAATATGAACACTAAATATAACCAACCTAATACACCAACCTTAGAAGATGAATTTTTTATAGTACCAACTCAGAAGTATGTAAAAGACTTAATTCAAAATCACGCTCAAAGCCGGAATCATCCTTATGCAACACTGCAAGACAAAGGATTTGTTACCCTAAGCAATGACGTGAGTAGTGATAGCGAAACTAATGCTGCAACACCAAAAGCAGTAAAAATAGCATACGATTTAGCGAATACCGCTAATCAAAATGCCAGTAATGCAAATGAGAATGCCAATACTCGCTTGTCTAAGGATCAAAACGGTGCAGATATTCTTGATAAGGCAGCATTTGTAAAGAATCTTGGCTTATCCGAATTGGTTTATAGGACTGTAGGAAATGGGCCAAACCAGATACCAGATATGAACAGTTTTGAATCAAAGCTTAGTGAATCGGGTTATCAGAAGCTCCCTGGTGGCCTAATAATTCAATGGGGAATTGTGAATGGTGGAATAAGCAATACGGACTTACGAAAATTTCCAATTCCATTTAATAATAAGTGCTTTGTTGTAACGGGTAATTATGTCAAAGGAGAGCAATGGGGGCAAGGCATATCGGTTGAAATTAGATCAAAAGAAGAATTCTTAATTGTTATTCACGACTCACGTGGCAACTGGTCAAGTTCACAAGTACAATATATCGCTATCGGATATTAATTTGTATTAGTCACAACGCAATCTGAAACATCCCACTCTGGAGATCAGGGGCAGTCAATCCGCCCCTGTATGTCTTGCTCAATGCCTATTGGGAAACGTCATTTTGATAATTTCTTACCTTGCACAAAATTTTATTATTTTATAAACCATATTCACTTAATCCCTTATGTTCATTAGGGCGACGTCCCAATGGCCAGTAAAAAAGCCTTTCCGTTTCCTTAATTGGCATATCATTGATACATGCGAAACGACGTGTCATTAAACCTTGCTCATTAAATTCCCAGTTTTCATTACCGAAACTACGGAACCAATTACCTGAATCATCATGCCACTCATAGGCAAAACGTACAGCAATACGATTTGCATCAAATGCCCATAATTCTTTGATAAGACGGTAATCAATCTCTCGATTCCATTTGTGTGTTAAAAAATCGACAACGGCTTCACGCCCCTCCACGAACTCAGTTCGGTTACGCCAGAAGGTATCTTTTGTATACACCTGCGAAACCTTCTCTGGGTTCCGGGTGTTCCAAGCGTCTTCTGCCAGACGGACTTTCAGCTTTGCAGTTTCAACTGTAAACGGAGGTACAGGTTGCTTGATTTCCATAATATTCCCCTATCGTATGTAGACAGATCTGTCCACATACGATAGATTAAGTAGACGGAGTTGTCTACATAAATAATTGCATGAGGAGAAAAAGGATTATGAGTGAAAAAGTATCCAAAGCGCGTGACCGTATACTAAAAACAGCCCATATGTTGTTTTATCGTGATGGTATACGAGCTACAGGCATTGACCGCATCATCAAGGAATCTGAAGTAACGAAAGTGACGTTCTATCGCCATTTTCCATCCAAAAATGACCTGATACTGGCCTTTCTTGATTATCGCCATGAACAGTGGATTCAGTGGTTTAAAGGATCTCTCCAAGCCAACATAAACCGTTATAGTTCACCGACTAAAGCTCTGACAGAAACATTAGCTGAGTGGTTCAACTCTGATGAATTCAGAGGCTGTGCATTCATCAACACAGTCATCGAAATAGGAAAGGAGCAACCACAAGTTATTCCTCTTATTCAGGAGCATAAAAAGCAAATGGAACAGGTAATTGCGTCTTCTCTACCCCCTGAGTTTAACGGAAAACGTCTGGCGCAGAAATTTGCTTTACTTGTCGAAGGTGCCATCGTTATGATGCAACGCACTGAGTACAGTGATGAAGTTTTATCACTGTTGCAGGAGTGCTTATCAGATATTGCTATGTCTGAATAATTACGGAATAACTATGTTGGTAGTGTAGTGATCGAAGGAAGCCATCATTATTTTATTCGAAAAATTCACTACCAATAAAGCAATCGCATTGACACTTTTTATATCGAATAAACATTTATATTCATTTGTATTCAATAACATTAATGGGATACATTACCGGGCAAAGGAGACAAAGTAATGAAGTTTGTTCCCGATTATAATCATATTCATGCAGCACATTCTCGTATTAAACCCTATATCAATAAAACTCCTGTATTCACATCAACAACTGTCAATGAACTCTTTGACGCTCAAGTCTATTTCAAGTGTGAAAACTATCAAAAAATGGGGGCATTCAAATTCCGCGGAGCCATGAATGCCCTATCCCAGTTTAGTGATGAACAGAAAAACGCAGGCGTTATTGCTTTTTCATCAGGCAATCATGCACAGGCAATTGCGCTGGCAGCTAAGTTACTGAATATTTCTGCCACCATTGTCATGCCACACGATGCTCCCCAAGCTAAGATAACGGCAACAAAAGGTTATGGTGGTAACATCGTTTTTTATGACCGATATACTGAAGATCGCGAAGAAATCGGCCGGCAACTGGCAGAAAAACACGGCATGACACTCATCCCACCTTTCGATCATCCACATATCATTGCAGGTCAAGGCACCGCAGCTAAGGAGCTATTTGAAGAAGTCGGTGAGTTGGATGCTCTGTTTATACCTCTTGGCGGTGGGGGTTTATTGTCTGGCTCTGCGCTTGCCGCTGCTCACTTATCCCCTACATGTCAGGTTTTTGGTGTCGAACCAGCAACCGGTAATGATGGTCAGCAATCTTTTAAAAAAGGTGAAATAGTCCATATAGATACCCCAAAAACCATTGCAGATGGTGCCCAAACACAACACTTGGGACAACACACTTTTGCTATCATTCGCCATCTTGTCAAAGACATTCTTACTGCGTCGGATGATCAATTAATTGATGCCATGTACTTTTTGGCCGAGCGAATGAAAACCATCGTCGAGCCTACCGGCTGTTTGGGGTTTGCGGCGGCAAACGCAATGCGGGAACAATTGCAAGGGCAACGTATCGGAATTATTTTGAGTGGCGGAAATATTGATATAAAACAATATGCACATTTGTTAGCAAACAAGATCTCATGAGTATTCATTATTTAATCATGAAAAGCCCCGTTAGCATGATAAAAATGGGCAGAAGGTTGCTACTTAACTTTTTCCTGTTCTTTCTTTAACTTCCGCCATAACGTCGTGCGGCTAATGCCCAGATATTCTGCTGCCGCACGCCGATTACCTGAAAACCGCGCCACAATCTCATGGACTGAAATATCGTGTACTGAAGGCGTATTTTCGATAAGAGAAACTGTCTCAATCTGGGCTGCTTGCGTAACTTCAGAGCCAGTCTGGCGTTCAGGTGAAAGCGATAATATCAATGCAGGGGTTAACGCCTGTTCTGGATGAGCACTTAAATAAAGCGCTATCCGTTCCATTAAGTTACGTAGTTCACGCACATTTCCTGGCCAATGATAATCATGTAATACGTCATAACACCCAGCAAGCGCCTGTATCCTCGTTGCAGTAACGGGTAAATTAAGTACCGCAAAAGCCCGTTGTAAGTATTCTAGCGCCAACAAACCAATATCATCCCCCCTCTCCCTTAATGCAGGTATGTTGATCCGCAATACACTCAAACGGTAGAACAAATCTGCCCGAAAACGCCCTTCCCTAACCCAAGTATCTAAATCACAATGCGTCGCACAGATGATCCGCACATCGACGGCAATCGGACGATATCCACCAACCCTGACAACCGATTTTTCTTCTAATACCCTTAATAACCGCGTTTGCAAAGGCAATGGCATTTCACCGATTTCATCCAGAAATAACGTCCCTCTATGTGCAATTTCAAATAACCCCGCACGCCCGCCACGTCGTGAACCGGTAAAAGCGCCTTCCTCATAACCAAACAGTTCAGCCTCCAGCAAAGACTCCGTAATCGCGCCACAGTTAACGGCAACAAATGGCCGCGGATACTTGCCCGCTAGCTGTCCATACCGCAAGGTATATTCATGATGAATAGCCTGCGCCACCAGCTCTTTTCCTGTACCGCTTTCTCCCTGAATTAAAACTGTTGCCGTCGAGCGGGAGTACAGCATAATTGTATTGCGCACATGTTCTACCGCAACAGAATGCCCCCTGATATCGTTGATTGTGTGCCGTGTGCGTAGTTTATCTTCTGTAGGATAAGGAGAAATCACTGCCTGATTAAGTTTGCTCATTCGGGCCATCTCCAACGCATCCCTAAATGCCTGCCGAATCGAATCCGCTGAATAGACAAAAACTCCCACTAACTCAGCTTCATAAGCAAGATCGGTAATCAATCCTGCCCCGACAATCACTTTTATGCCCATCGCCTTCAACGTATTGACCTGCGCCCTAGCATCTTCCTCTGTGACATAACTGCGTTGTTCAATGCGCAAATTGAAATGCTGCTGAAATTCTTCTAATGCAGGCAACGTATTTTGATAGGTAATTACACCAATTCGGGAACTGATTTGTCGGGCACGAGCCAATGCCTGCATAAAATCAAATCCGCTGGCTTTAGCAATAATCATTGGCACAGATAAACGGCTTTTTAAATAGGCCCCATTAGATCCTGCGCAAATCACCGCATCACAATGTTCAGTTTCCAGTCGTTTGCGAATATGTTGAACCGCACGTTCAAAACCCAACTGAATCGGCGTGATAATCGCTTGGTGGTCAAACTCCGGTGTAATATCACGAAAAAGATCAAAAAGTCTGGAAACAGAGACGGTCCAGATAACGGGTTTATTGTTATCACGTTCCTCTGCGTGTGCTGATGCCATATCTCCTCCCTTGTTTCTTGTGTTCTGTTTCACCGCCAAAACATGAAACAAAAATGAAACATAATTGATTCAAAATGAAACAAATATACATTATAGCCAATGGCTAAACAGTAGCTACTTATCAACCAAAATCTATCCACCCAATTAATTTAGATAATAAAAACAATATAGTTGCCACATCCCTATTGGCCCATCTGCCCATTTTTTTAATATTGGCATAGACCTTGCTAAAAACCTTTCCATAGTAACAAAAAATACAAATTGGTTTCATTTTGGTAACAATGGGGTTATGTATGGCACTTTCTTCCGCTGGTTTAGCTTTTCGTCAGGCAATAGAGGACGAATCTCCGTTACAAGTCGTCGGAACCATCAATGCAAACCATGCATTACTGGCAAAACAGGCAGGCTACAAGGCGATTTACCTTTCAGGTGGTGGTGTTTCTGCGGGTTCGCTGGGACTACCAGATTTGGGGATCTCTACGCTGGACGACGTGTTGATTGATGTCCGCCGTATTACTGATGTCTGTGACTTACCGCTGCTTGTCGATGCCGATATTGGATTCGGTTCCTCTGCGTTTAATGTCGCCCGCACAATTCGTTCTATTATTAAAGCAGGAGCCGCGGGTGTTCATATTGAAGATCAGGTCGGTGCTAAACGTTGTGGTCATCGTCCAAATAAAGAAATTGTTTCCAAACAGGAGATGGTAGACCGTATCAAGGCTGCCGTTGATGCCCGCACCGATGAAAATTTTGTCATTATGGCCCGCACAGATGCACTGGCAGTAGAAGGGTTAGATGCCGCACTGGACAGAGCCACAGCTTATATCGAAGCAGGCGCCGATATGCTGTTCCCTGAAGCCATCACCGAGCTGCATATGTATCAGGAATTCGCGTCCAAGACACAGGTTCCTGTTTTAGCGAACATTACCGAATTCGGTGCGACACCACTCTTTACAATCGAAGAATTAAGGCGCGTCAACGTCGCCATCGCCCTTTACCCGCTATCAGCATTTCGGGCGATGAATAAAGCGGCGGAACAGGTCTATACCACTTTGCGTCGAGATGGCACACAGAAAAACGTCATCAATCTGATGCAAACCCGCAATGAACTTTATGAAAGCATCAACTACTACGATTTTGAACGAAAACTGGATGCCCTGTTTTCCCAGAAAAATAGCAGAGGTGATACTCATGAGTAAGCAGAATACGGCAATGGAACTCTCTGAATCTACATCATTTAAGCCAAAAAAATCAGTTGCACTGTCCGGTGTTACAGCAGGCAATACTGCACTCTGTACCGTTGGTAAAAATGGCAATGATTTACATTACCGTGGTTATGATATTCTCGATTTGGCCACCCATTGTGAATTTGAAGAGGTCGCTTATCTTCTCATCCACGGCAAACTTCCCTCCCACGCAGAATTGACATCCTACAAAAACAAATTGAAATCCTTACGTGGCCTGCCAAGCAATGTCAAAGCCGCATTGGAGGCACTGCCTGCGGTGGCCCATCCTATGGATGTCATGCGTACCGGCGTTTCTGTACTGGGTTGTACTTTGCCAGAAAAAGAAGATCACAACCTGGCTGGTGCCCGCGATATTGCTGATCGCTTACTTACCTCTCTCGGTTCAATACTGCTGTATTGGTATCACTACAGTCATAATGGCCGTCGCATCGAAGTTGAAACCGATGATGATTCCATTGGCGGACACTTTCTCCATCTCCTGCATGGTCAAAAGCCACGGGGATCATGGGAAAAAGCGATGCACACCTCCCTGATCTTGTACGCTGAACATGAATTTAATGCGTCTACCTTTACCAGCCGAGTTATTGCGGGCACGGGATCAGATATTTACTCTGCCATTATCGGGGGAATTGGTGCCCTGCGTGGATCGAAGCATGGTGGGGCCAATGAAGTTTCATTCGAAATTCAGCAACGCTATGACACTCCCGCGCAAGCCGAAACCGATATTCTGGCCCGTCTGGCGAGAAAAGAAGTTATCATCGGTTTCGGCCATCCGGTTTATACCGTCTCTGATCCCCGCCATATAGTCATTAAAGAAATTGCCCTGCAACTTTCCCAGGAAGCAGGGACACCCCAGATGTATGACATTGCTGATCGGATTGAATCCGTGATGTGGGATAACAAAAAAATGTTCCCGAATCTTGATTGGTTCTCTGCGGTTTCCTATCACATGATGGGGGTTCCTACTGCCATGTTTACCCCACTATTTGTGATGGCCCGCACTTCTGGTTGGGCCGCTCACATTATTGAGCAACGTATTGATAACAAAATCATCCGTCCATCAGCTCACTATATTGGCCCTGAAAATTTGGCATTTATACCGCTTGCACAACGTTAATAATTCGATTTAAGGATTAAATTATGTCTACCTCTGTTGTTAACAACCGACCTGATTACGATCAGGTGATTGTAGATATTGTGGATTATGTCATGGACTACACCATAACATCCCCAATTGCTTACGCCACAGCCCACCACTGCCTGATAGATACCTTGGGTTGTGGATTAGAAGCGCTGGAATATCCCGCCTGCACAAAACTATTAGGGCCAATTGTGCCGGGAACAACGGTACTTAACGGTGTGCGCGTACCAGGAACCCAATTCCAGCTCGATCCTGTTCAGGCCGCCTTTAACATTGGTGCAATGATCCGCTGGCTCGATTTCAATGACACCTGGCTGGCAGCCGAATGGGGACATCCTTCTGATAATCTTGGCGGAATACTTGCCACCGCCGACTGGTTGTCCAGAAATGCGATTGCCCGCGGAGAAAAACCACTCACCATGTGGGATGTTCTGACAGCGATGATTAAGGCGCATGAAATTCAAGGCTGCCTGGCATTAGAAAATGCTTTCAATAAAGTCGGGTTGGATCATGTTGTTTTAGTCAAAGTGGCTTCCACAGCGGTTGTCGCTCAACTGTTAGGGCTGCAACGTGAGGAAATATTAAGTGCGGTTTCATTGGCCTGGGTTGACGGACAATCTTTGAGAACTTATCGCCATGCCCCCAATACCGGCTCGCGCAAATCCTGGGCTGCGGGAGATGCAACTTCCCGTGCCGTGCGTCTGGCTCTGATAGCCCAAACAGGTGAAATGGGCTATCCCTCTGTATTATCTGCCAAAACCTGGGGATTTTATGACGTTCTGTTCAATGGTCAGCCATTCACATTCCAGCGCCCTTATGGTTCTTATGTCATGGAAAATGTGCTGTTTAAAATTTCTTTTCCAGCAGAATTCCATTCACAAACTGCCGTAGAAGCAGCAATGCTCTTGCATCAGCAACTGAAAGAGCACAGCAAACGCATTGAAGATATTGCACAAATTACTATCCGTACCCACGAAGCCTGTATCAGAATTATTGATAAACAGGGACCATTGAACAATCCCGCCGACAGGGATCACTGTATTCAATATATGGTTGCCGTCCCGCTGATTTTTGGGCGTCTGACGGCTGCGGATTATGAAGATGATATCGCTGCCGATCCACGCATTGACACTTTGCGGGAAAAGATAGTCTGCGTTGAAGACCTTGATTTCACCCGTGACTATCATGATCCCGAAAAACGCTCCATTGCCAATGCACTGACGTTGACATTCACCGATGGCACTCAATTGGACGAAGTTAAAATCGAATTCCCGATTGGACACGCCCGTCGCCGTAAAGATGGCATTCCGCTATTAGAGGAGAAATTCAAAACCAATCTGGCGCGTCGCTTCCCGCAAGAGCAGCAACAAAAAATTTTAGCGGTATCTCTTGATCTGATGTCATTGAGAGACATCCCGGTAAACGAATACCTTGATTTGTATGTCATATAATTTGTATACCAATCTAACTTCAAAATGCGTGTGATTTCATATCGTGTTGTAAATTGCAACTTGAAGTTTGATGCGTATATACCCTTAAGAGATGAATGTAGGAGAGATTATGTCATTCCAAGATTTCTATCAGCATTCAATTGATGATCCCGATACTTTTTGGGCAGAACAGGCCAAACGCATACACTGGCAACAGCCTTTTGAACAGCCCCTGGATCATAGCCATCCCCCTTTTGCCCGTTGGTTTTGTGGGGGAAAAACCAATCTCTGCTACAATGCGCTAGACCGCTGGCTGGAAAGCCAACCCGATGCCAGGGCACTGATTGCCATTTCAACGGAAACTAAAACCAATAGCGAGCGAGTTTTCACCTATAAAGAATTACATCGGGAAGTGAATCGTGCCGCTGCTATCATGTTGTCGCTCGGCGTGAAAAAAGGTGATCGTGTCGTTGTTTACATGCCAATGGTGGCTGAAGCCCTGTTTATTTTACTGGCCTGTGCCCGTATTGGGGCAATCCATTCAGTCGTATTTGGGGGTTTTGCTTCTCACAGTCTCGCTACCCGATTAGATAATGCTGAACCCGTTTTAGTCGTCTCAGCGGATGCGGGTTCACGTGGGGGAAAAATCATTCCTTATAAGCCTCTGCTTGATGAGGCCATTGAGTTAGCCAGGCACACGCCACGCCATGTTTTGATGGTAGATCGCGGACTGTCCAATATTCATTGGGTGAACGGCAGGGATGTCGATTTTGCCACATTACGGCAGAAGCATCTTGATGCAGAAGTGCCTGTCACATGGCTCGAATCCAATGAAACGTCTTGTGTACTCTATACATCAGGCACAACTGGAACCCCGAAAGGGGTTCAACGCGATGTCGGCGGTTATGCCGTGGCGCTGGCGACATCAATGGACGTTATTTTTGGTGGTAAGGCAGGCGGCGTTTTTTTCTGCACATCGGATATTGGCTGGGTTGTCGGGCACTCTTATATTGTCTATGCCCCCTTAATCGCCGGCATGGCAACGATCATGTATGAAGGTCTCCCGATACGACCGGATGCGGGTATTTGGTGGCAAATTGTCGAAAAATATCGTGTCACCAGAATGTTTTCTGCCCCTACGGCAATCCGCGTTTTGAAAAAATACCCGACGGATTGTATCGCCAAATATGATATCTCATCGCTTGAAACACTCTATTTAGCGGGAGAACCGCTTGATGAACATACCGCCCGTTGGATTGCCGAAACCATTAATGTGCCTGTTATTGATAACTACTGGCAAACTGAAACGGGCTGGCCCATTATGGCGATTGCCCGCAGTCTGGATGACAGGCCAAGCCGTTTTGGTAGCACCGGTTTTCCCATGTACGGTTTTAACGTCAAACTACTCAACGAACTGACTGGTCAGGAATGTGGTGATAATGAAAAAGGAATGCTGGTTATCAAAGGCCCTTTGCCGCCAGGTTGCATCCAGACCATCTATGGTGATGATCGCCGTTTCATTAATACTTACTGGAGTCACTTTGACCAGCAAGTCTATTCGACATTTGATTGGGGAATACGTGACAGCGAAGGTTATTATTTTATTCTGGGGCGTTCGGATGATGTGATTAACGTTTCCGGCCATCGTTTGGGAACGCGGGAGATTGAAGAGTGCATTGCCAGCCACGAAGATGTCGCCGAAGTTGCCGTCATTGGTATCAAGGATGAAGTGAAGGGGCAAGCCGCCGTGGCGTTTGCTGTCCTCAAAGAAGGACGAGAAATCCAGAGTGCTGACCATTTTGCCACCTTGGAGAAGGCATTGATGGCGTTGGCGGATAAGAAAATCGGCAGCGTTGGACGTCCGGCACGCGTCTATTTTGTGGCGCAATTACCGAAAACCCGTTCAGGAAAAATGTTGCGCCGCACCATGCAGGCTATTTGTGAAGGGCGTGAGCCAAGCGATATTGCCCTGATTGAGAATCCCGCTTCATTGGAAGCCATTCGGGATGCGATTTCCCATTAAGCAAGTATCAGCCATACCAAGTATTCGTACTCAGGAACATATACTCATCTCTTTTTTGTTTAATCTTCATTTAATACCTCTGAGTTATTATGATTCCGTACTACATTTCTCTCAGCTACTTTTACCCATTTCTCGCTCCGTTCCTACACGGAGCTTTTTTATCTAGATAAATAGATTAACTTTTTCGTTCATTAATTTTTGAAGTGAAATATTAAATCAGGGTACACAAAGCACCCCGAATCATAATTTCTATTTATAAGACGTGAATTAATGGGCTATCTTAGGTTCTTTTAGCGCAGACTCTGCCCATTCCATCATTGCTGGATGTTTTAGCATATGATTAACCCACTTCTGGCTGATTGCAGAAAGTTTCAATCCGTAAGTTTGGGCACGGAAAGCAATTGGAGCATAGAAGGCATCGACAGCAGTGAATTTATCTCCCGCCAGCCATTCACCCCCAAATTGAGTTAACCCTTCTGTCCAAAGTGCATCTATTCGTTCAATATCGCACTGTAATTCGGGTGTTATTTCATTAAGCTCATTACGAATAGAACAATTCATCGTGCAAAGCTGACGTAATGTTGTAAAGCCAGAATGCATTTCTGCCGCAGCACTTCTCGCCCATGCCCTGGCTATTTTATCTGATGGCCAAACTTGTATATGTTCTTCAGCAATATATTCGATAATTGCCAGAGAATCCCAAACCGTAATCTCTCCATCAATCAGACAAGGAACCAAACCAGTAGGTGAAAATGCCTGAAATTTCTCACGACTGCTTTTACCATCTTCAAAATAGCTCAGCCTCTCATTAAAAGGAATATCCAACGCCCTGAGCAAAATCCACGGACGCAGTGACCAAGAAGAATAATTTTTATTGGCTATCCACAATGTATACATCGTATTTCCCTCTACTATAATAAAATTACGTGATTATAAAAAACATTATATTCCCCCACCGAAACAGTAATTCCATTATAAAATATCACGCCATTAGAATAGCACCAAACAAAAAACAAATAATCCACAAAATAAAAAAATGAATTCACTATGTACTTTAAAAACCCTCATCTATATTGTAGAAACATCTTTATATTAAAAATAAGGATATAATATGTCATTCAAAAACACTTCCACCAGCTTTGGCCATATTTCTATTTTAATTCATTGGCTAGTAGCGCTCACTGTTTATGGAATGTTTGCACTTGGTTTATGGATGGTCACACTAAGTTATTACGATAACTGGTATCATCGTGCTCCTGAACTGCATAAAAGTATAGGTAGTTTATTATTTATTGTCATGATTATTCGGGTAGTATGGCGATTTATTTCGCCGCCACCAAAACCTTTGGCAAGCTATAGCCTTTTTATACGCATCAGTTCACAACTTATGCAACTCACTCTCTATATCGCCTTATTTGGTATTCTATTTAGTGGATATCTCATTTCTACAGCCGACGGGCAATCTATCAGTATTTTTGGCTGGTTTGAAATCCCTGCAACCCTAACAGGCCAAGGCATACAGGCTGATACGGCGGGTGTTATACATCTTTATCTTGCCTGGACTGTTGTCGTACTCTCCCTATTACATGGGCTTGCGGCACTGAAACATCACTTTATTGATCGTGATACCACCCTAAAAAGAATATTTGGTTACAAACCAAATTAAAATGACTTTTGGAGAATTATTATGCTGAAAAAGAGGCTAGTAGCCCTGACCGTAGGCGGATGGCTCATGAGTGCAGGAAACGCACTCGCTGCTGATTATAAGTTCGATAAAATAGGCCAACATGCCTTTATTGAATTTCGTATTCAGCATTTAGGATTTAGCTGGCTTTATGGGGGTTTTAAAGATTTCGATGGTAACTTTACTTTTGATCCGCAAAATCCAGCAAATGATAAAGTCAATGTGGTTATCAAAACCGATAGTGTCGACACCAAACATGCCGAACGAGATAAGCATTTACGTGGACCTAACTTTTTGAACAGTCATAAATATCCTGAAGCTAAATTCACATCAACGAATGTTAAGAAAGAAGGTGAACATTACTTTATTACCGGAGATCTCACATTAAATGGTGTGACCAAACCTGTCACACTGGACGCAAAATTGCTCAATGCAGGAAACGATCCGTGGGGTGGATACCGTGCTGGTTTTGAGGCGACAGGTAAACTCAAATTAAAAGATTTTAATATTAAAGAAGATCTGGGGCCAAAATCTCAGGAAGTCGAACTGATCATTTCGGTTGAAGGCGTGCGAGAAAAAGCCTAATCATAAAAGAACGCGGTAAGAAAAACGTACCGCGTTCCATTTCTCCTGTTTTAAACAGACACCAATCTATTAGACAATCAGTTCATTAACATGACGTGTTATTTGAGCCAAAGCATTGTGGGCATCATAATCTGCCTTAATGATCTGTGACTGCTGGCGCCATATCGGGGAAGATAATATCCTTGTCACTGCCTGATATAACTGCTGCTCAGTAGGGGTATCAGTATGCAAGCTGATACCACAACGTGACCAGATAACACGAGCGACAGCTTCTAACTTACCATCTCCTGTTCCCGCGACCACCAAAGGTACGCCATGACGAATGGCTGAATTCAGAGAACCATAACCACCATTAGTAATAAAAATGGCAGCTCTGGGGAGCCAGTGTTCAAAATTGAGATACTCGACCACTCTGGCATTTTCTGGCAGATCTTCTCCCAGAACATCGATAGAACGACCACCTGTAATCGCCAATACCCGAACCGGCAACGTTGCCAACCCACGCAATGTAGGTAATATCAATTGGTTAAAATCAATATTAGCCAGTGTTCCCTGCGTCACCAGAATCAATGGCAGGCTTTCATCCGGCCAACTGATTTGCGTTTTATCATCTTCCACCTTTACCGGCAGCGCCCCGATAAACTCCACTGTCTCAGGTAAATCATTACGAGAAAATTCAAATGATGGCGTCGCCAATTGCAAGAAATGATCAACTCCGCTCATCAAAACATCATTATGATCCCCTGTCAGTGGAAGACAATCCACCGCCGCAAGCGACTGATTAAATGCCGCCCTGACCTGCTCAATTAATTGGTGCGTTTCCTCATCGACCAATTGCTCGCGGGTCAAATCAGCAGGCAATAATTCAGGCGGTATCCGCGCCCCCCAAAATATGGCATCTTTTGTTGACCACGCCAGTGGCGTGACACCAATAGCAATGACAGGGATACGTTTTTCAGCCGGTTTTTGCAATAACGGCAGCGCGGCATAAAAAGTATTATCGATAATCAGCAGATCAGGGTGTCCCTCGTCGATAACTTGTAGCAATTGTTTCGACAACACAGGAATTGGTGCGGCAAAGAATTGCTTTAACGCCAGCGCCATCTGAGCATTTCCCGGCGGAAGTTCTGCCCGTTCAGGAAAATATTTTTCCAAACAACGGTAATCAATATCCACTTGCTCATCGAAAGGAACAAAAGTAGCCCCTAACGCTTCCGTTTGCTGTTGAAACAAGGAACCACTGAATATGGTGACATCATGTCCCTGCCCTATTAAATGTTCCGCAATAGTGAATATTGGAAAAACATGGCCAGGCGTTGCAATAGCAGCTAAAACAATACGAGACATTAATCGAGTCTCCTTCTACTCAATCAGCACTGGAAACAGTAATAGTGCGGAAGCTATGATTTGTACACACAGGCACGCCGTGGATATGCACCCGCTGAATATGGCGAGGAGAACGGGAAATAAAAGCTTCACGTCCATGTAATAAAGTGAAGTTATCGCAAATCGCAATGTCACCAGACTGCCATTGATGAGCGTAGAAATAACGCGGATCATACAATCGGTTATACAGTGTTTCTGCGAGGGCTTGTTGCTCTTCCTGTGACATGCCATCTATCTTCAAAGCGTGATGATCAGCATACTTCACATCTTCTTTACCCATTGGCTCATTGTAACGCATCACCCATTTTTTGCCGTCGGGGTGAGGACAAATCAATGGTGAAGTCACTTCACCGCCATAATGGGTGACTCGGCTTGTACGGTAAGTAATAGTGGTATTTTTCCATCTATTACGCTCATCATCACTGGCATCAATAATCAATTGTTCAGTGTTGACAAACGTGGTGCGTCCTCCTTGAGCCGCTTCGGGGGCAGAAACACAGTGAAATAGCTGAAATTCAGGAATTGTTTCTCTATACATTCCATCCCAATGCAACGGCAAATTACCACTGTCCATAACATGGTCAGACGGTTCTGGGTGCTCCATAACATCCAATACAGCACCAAATGGCCACATCATGATTTCCCCCCAACGGCCAGAATATTCCGCCAATTTCTCTTTATCCGTAAAACCGGATTGAAAACCACGTAATATAACCAGCAGATGAGTACGAGCTAATTCACGCAAAGCATCAACGGACAGAGTGGTAATATCCTGATCAGGGTAATTGGGAGTAATAAATACGCCAAAAGGTTTCATCGCCTCAATATGACAATCAAGTTCATAGGTATTCATGATTTTTCTCTCTAAAATACGGTATACCACGTGGTTATTCTGCTTATGCTGTCGCCGCTTGAAATTCTGTTTGCGGATTTTCTTCAGATGGTGTTTCAATCACATAATGGCTTGGAACCCCCCGAATTTCGATCAGCTTTCCATTCATCTTTTTCACTTCATCACTTTTCATCAGCACAAACTGGCCGTTAATATTGGCCGCCACGCCGTGCCACGGCGTCAACCAATCATCCCGAGTCGGCATCATATGAATACCAATTTTGACACTGTCCACAGGTTGCGGGTGAATAGAAAGACGGATCGCTAGAGGGAATTGCTCTGCCAGCAAATTACCCCATGCCCAACTACGTTGGATAACCCCAGCCGAGCGCTGGCGTGCATCTTTTTGCAACGCATTTTTTGAACCTGTATATTCTGGCAATAAGCTATCTTCATAAAGAAAACGGGTAATCGCTCGATATAATTGAACACCTTCTTCGGTTTTTTTGAGCTCTTCCTTGATCTCCTCGATTGAAGAGGCATAACGATTGACCAATAATTCACGCAGTTGATCGTAATCATTAGTATATTGCGTTAGTGATTCAACGTTACCAAGATTAAAAACTGAAAGATGAGTCGCGCCCAGTTCATGCAGCAATTTTTCAATTTCTAATTGATAATGGGTAATTGTGTCATCATCGACAAGAATAAGATCACTAAAAACATGTCCATCAGAACAAATAACAATATTTGCCCCAGGTGGATAATAAAGCTGAATACGCTGACAAAGGGAATTTAGAAAAATCAGTGATAATTTTTCTGCCATATCCGGCATTTTACCCAATACTTTTCTAGGATTTGGGGATTTTGTTGGAAATGCAGGTAAAATACATTCGATAGGTTTCCCTTGCTCCACAAATGCACGGATACGTGGTAATTGAACCTCAGAAACCTTTTTTTCTTCATCTTGAAGTGTATGTTCAGACTCAGGGAAACGACGTCGATACTGCAATAATTCATGTAGAATTTTGTTAGACACTTCTTCTATGTCAAGACGTTCCATAATTCATTCCTAATTTATTACATTTACATCACAGCCAATTAAATAGCGTTTCAAAATGCCAGGAGTCTTCCTTACCCCGCGCGCCGCGCGGGGTAAGGAACCCCAACATCTGATACTCTCAGTATTATGAAAACCTATTTAATACGGTTAGCAATATATAGATATTGCTGAGCATAAAACATTAACTCACGTGCTTTTGAATATATAAATAGCGAAATAAAACTTACAGCAGAAAAGTAACAATATACAACCAAATCTAACTATAAATATACTGAGTTTTTTATTTTATCTTATTTTATTACACACACAATAAAAC